>JBBIUI010000029.1:0-25419 GCA_037440385.1 Rhodocyclales bacterium
GAGGTCGTTCGCGCGGCCGTTGACCAGGTTGTCGAAGGTAAACGACGAATTCAGATGCGTCCTTTCGTAGGCGGCCTCCGTTGCCGCCAACGCGGGAGTGTCCCCGGTCTCGATGACCGCCGTCGCGGCGGCCGATAGTGGCGTGGCCGCCGGCTCGGTCCCGAGCACGAGGCTGACCGCGATCGTTGACGACGTAAGCTCGCGTACGAGCTCCTCGATGCGCTTCAGATAGCGCTCGCGAACCCATTTGAGGATGAACCCGTTGGGCGCACATAGGCGCAGCGTCCGCTGTCCGTCGGCCACGGATTCTGCACGCAAGGGCCGGATCCAAGGGTTGTACTGCGGAGCCGGTAGCTCTTGCTCGAGACGACTTGCCACGGCTGACCAGAGGTCACTCATCTCGTTCGGGCAATGTGGATCGGAGGGCTGCAACACGTGACACGATAATTATATGATTTATATATTTTTATTCCGTCTTTCCGAAGGCGGACCGACGCTCGGACCGCACTCATTCTACCCGCTTGAGCGACACTTATCCACAACCGCATTCGGTGACGACCGTTGACAATCGACCGGTCAAGCGTTGTAATCACACGCTTTTTCGAAACTCGGTGGCCATACCATGAAGCGGACCTATCAACCTTCGGTTGTACGGCGCAAGCGTACGCACGGTTTCCTCGTCAGGATGCGCACGCGCGGCGGTAGGGCGGTGATTCGTGCGCGTCGAGCGAAAGGCCGGGCCCGGTTGGCAGTCTGAATTCGGGTCGATCGGCACAGGCGCCGGGCCGATGCCGGCGTCGTCGGGCAGGCGGTTCAAACCGAACCACAGGCTGCGCAAAGCGGACGATTTCGACGCTGTATTCGCATTTCGTCGGCGCCTGTCCAGCCCGCATTTCCAGTTGAGCTACCGGCCCAACGGCGGCCGCAGCGCGCGTCTTGGTCTCGTGGTGGCCAAGAAACACGTGGTGCGGGCGGTGGCGCGGAATCGGATCAAACGCATTTGTCGCGAAAGCTTCCGGTCGTTCCGGGAGAGCCTTCCGCGATGCGATATCGTGCTCAGGCTGAGCTCACCGCTGCAACGGATAGACACGGCGATGCTGCGCAGCGAAATCGACGCGCTGATGGCGAGGTTCAGTGAAAACGTTTCTCGTGGTTCTGGTTAAGGCTTACCGCTACCTGGTCAGCCCGATGCTGGGCGTCAATTGCCGTTATTTACCGAGCTGCTCCGAATTCGCGATCGAAGCACTCGAAAAACACGGTGTGACCAAAGGGGTCTGGCTCGCTGCGCGACGCGTGCTGCGCTGCCATCCCTGGCATGCGGGCGGACACGACCCCGTTCCATGATTCGTTCCCGGCCATAAATGGACACTCAGAGACTCATACTGCTGGTGATTTTCTCTTTTTCCGTGATCATGCTCTGGGAAGCCTGGCAGCGGCAGGGCCAGCCGCAGACCCAGGCGGTACCGGCAGCCAAGGTTCCGGCGCAGCCGGCCGTTGCGGTTCCGGCCACGCAATTGCCGGCGGCGCAGGACGTACCCCAGGCACCCCGTGCGACGGGTACCGGCTCGACGCCGGTTCCGGGCGCGATTCCGAAGCCGGATGCGGCGGCGCCGATCCCATCGAACACGAATGCCGGCAAAGCGATCGTCCGGACCGATCTTTTCACCGCCGAGATTTCTGCTCAGGGCGGAGACATCGTCCGGATGGAGTTGAATGCCTATCAGGCGACCGACGACAAGAGCAAGAAATTTCTGCTGCTCGACTCCGGGCAGCAGCACACCTATCTCGCACAGACCGGATTGATCGGAGAGGGCCTGCCGAACCACCGGACGATGTTCCAGCTCGCACCGGGAAGCTACGAATTCAAACCCGGTGAGCAGACGTTGCAGCTGCGACTGATGGCGGCAGAGAAGAATGGCATGAAGGTCACCAAGGTGCTGAGCTTCAAGCGCGGCAGCTATGTGATCGATGTCGCCTATGAAATCGCGAACGGCTCGTCGGCGCCGTTGAACGCTCATGCCTACTTCCAGCTGACACGCGACGGCGTGCAGCCGGCGACCGAGAACAGGACGATGAGCACGTTCACGGGTCCGGCGCTCTATACGGAATCCGGGAAGTTCCAGAAGATCGAGTTCGCCGATCTCGACAAGAAGACTGCGAAATTCACGACCTCGGCCGACAACGGCTGGATCGGCATCGTTCAGCACTATTTCGTGTCCGCCTGGCTTCCCGGGGCGAAAGCGACCAGGGAGTTCTACGCGAGGCCGATCGGCGGCGGGCTGTACTCGGCGGGAGTGATCCTTCCGGTCGGCGCAGTACAGCCCGGGTCGGTCGGACGGATCGCGGCCTCGCTGTACGCCGGACCGCAGGAACAGGACAAGCTGGCTGCGCTCGCGCCGGGACTCGATCTGGTGGTCGACTACGGCTGGCTGACCGTGATCGCGGCCCCGATCTTCTGGGTGCTGCAATGGCTGCACCGGGCGGTGGGCAACTGGGGCTGGTCGATCATCCTGCTGACGGTCCTGATCAAGCTGATGTTCTTCCCGCTTTCGGCGGCCAGTTACAAGTCGATGGCCCGGATGCGCGTGGTTACTCCCAAGATGATGAAGATAAAGGAGATGTACGGGAATGACCGGGCCCGCATGAATCAGGAGATGATGGAGCTGTACAAGAAGGAAAAGATCAACCCGCTCGGCGGCTGCGCCAGCATCGTGATCCAGATCCCGGTGTTCATCGCGCTGTACTGGGTTCTGCTCGCCAGTGTCGAGATGCTCGGCGCTCCGTGGATACTGTGGATCCATGATCTTTCCGCGAAGGACCCGTACTACGTCCTGCCGCTGATCATGGGGGCCACGATGTTCGCGCAGACCAAGCTGAACCCCACTCCGCCCGACCCGATCCAGGCAAAGGTGATGCTTGCGATGCCGATCGTTTTCACGGTGATGTTCCTGTTCTTTCCGGCTGGGCTGGTCCTGTACTGGACGGTCAATAACCTGCTGTCGATCGCCCAGCAATGGCAGATCACCCGGATGATCGAATCCGGTGGCAAGGCTTCCGCGACAGGCTGACACCATCGCCGCAATCGCCACCGGATCGGGCCGCGCGGGTGTTGGAATCGTGCGCGCGTCCGGTCCCGGCGTCGTGGAAATCTCGCGGCGCGTCGCAGGAAATCTCCCGGCGCCGAGGACGGCGACGCTGGCCTGCTTCCGGGATGACGCGGGGCGCATCATCGACCAGGGTCTGGTGCTCCATTTCCCCGGTCCCCGTTCCTACACGGGCGAGGACGTGCTCGAGTTGCACGGCCACGGCAGCCCGGTGGCCCTGCAACTGGTGTTGCGCGCCTGCCTGGCGGCCGGGGCGCGTATCGCAGAACCGGGTGAATTCACGCGGCGCGCGTTCGAGCACGGCAAGCTCGACTTGGCGCAGGCCGAGAGCGTCGCGGATCTGATCGATGCGTGCACGGAACGCGCGGCGCGCTCGGCGGCCCGCGCGCTCGGCGGGATGTTTTCCGCCGAGGTCCGGAAACTGGCGGCCGAACTGCTGGAGCTGCGCGCCCTGATCGAGGCTACGCTGGATTTTCCGGAAGAAGAGGCGGGCGTATTGCGCGAGCACGACGTGCAGGCACGCGTGGCATCGCTTCGTCAGGCGCTGGCGCGTGTGCACTCGAAGGCGAGGCAGGGGAGTGTGCTGCGCGCAGGCCTGCATGTGGTGTTGGCGGGGCGGCCGAACGTCGGCAAGTCCAGTCTGCTCAACCGGCTGGCCGGCGAGGAGCGTGCGATCGTGACCGAGATCGCCGGCACGACGCGCGATGCGTTGAGGGAGGCGATCCAGATCGGCGGCGTGCCGCTGCATGTCACCGACACCGCCGGCCTGCATGAATCGGGCGATGCCCTCGAGCGCATCGGAATGAACCGGGCCTGGCAGGAAATCGAGCGGGCCGATGCGGTCGTGTTGATGGCCGACGCGAGGGATGGCGTAAGCGACGCGGAGCGCGAAATCTGGAGGAAACTTCCGCACTCGATCACGACCATCACGGTGCTGAACAAGGTCGATCTGACGGATCGTGCGCCGCATCGTTCGAGCTGCGAGTTCGGGCCGAGTGTGAGCGTCTCCGCGAAAACCGGTGCGGGAATCGAACTGCTGCAGCAGGAGCTGCTGCGCACGGCGGGCTGGCAGAATGCCGGGGAAGACGTTTATACCGCGAGCGAGCGTCATCTTCGGGCATTGCAAGCGACCGGAGCCCACCTCGCTCGAGTCGCCGAAAGCTTCGACCAACTGGAACTCGTTGCCGAGGAACTTCGGCTGGCTCATGACGCTCTCGCGCAGATTACCGGTGAGGTGAGCTCGGACGAGCTGCTGGGAGAAATCTTCAGCCGCTTCTGCATCGGAAAATGACATCGATCCATTCGACTATGACCCGACCGATACGCAACATCGCAATCATCGCCCACGTCGATCACGGCAAGACGACGCTGGTCGACAAGCTCCTGCAACAGGCCGGCAGCTTCCGCGAGCGGCAACCGCTCACCGAGCGGGTGATGGATTCGAACGATCTCGAGCGCGAGCGCGGCATCACCATCTTCGCGAAGAATTGTGCGATCGACTATGCGGGTGTGAGGATCAACATCGTCGACACGCCCGGACACGCCGATTTCGGCGGCGAGGTCGAACGCATCCTGGGCATGGTCGACGGGGCGCTGCTGCTCGTCGATGCGGTCGAGGGGCCGATGCCGCAGACACGCTTCGTCACGCGCAAGGCGCTGCAGCGCGGCCTGAAACCGATCGTGGTCGTCAACAAGGTCGACCGCGACGGCGCACGCCCCAACTGGGTCGTCGACCGGACCTTCGAACTGTTCGACAAACTGGGCGCGACCGAGGAGCAGCTCGATTTCGTCACCGTATACGCCTCCGCGCTGCAGGGCTGGGCGACGCTCGACCCGAGCAGGCGCGGCACGGACATGGGGCCCTTGTTCGAAACGATCATCGCCCACGTGGCGCCACCGGCTGCCGATACGGAAAGCCCGCTGCAGTTTCAGATCGCCTCGCTCGACTATTCGCCTTATCTCGGCCGGCTGGGCATCGGGCGAATCGCACGGGGCCGCATCGCGGCCAACCAGCAGATCGCGGTGATCGATGCTCCGGGAACCGAGCCGCGGCTCGAGAAGCTCGGGACCATCATGGGATTCAAGGGGCTGGAACGGGTGCCGCTGGACTCGGCCGATGCCGGGGACATCGTACTGGTCAGCGGTATCGAAAGGCTGTCGATCGGTTGCACGCTGACCGACCCCGAGCACCCCGAGGCGCTGCCGCCGCTGAGCGTCGACGAACCGACGCTGACGATGAACTTTCAAGTCAACACGTCGCCGTTGGCCGGAACGGAAGGCAAGTACGTGACCAGCCGGAACCTTCGCGAACGGCTGATCAAGGAATGCCTGACGAACGTCGCGCTGCGGGTCGAGGAGACGGCGGACACCGACGTGCTTCTCGTCTCCGGGCGGGGGGAGTTGCACCTGACCATCCTGATCGAAAACATGCGCCGAGAGGGATACGAGCTCGCCGTGGGACGCCCGCGCGTGATCCTGAAGACGATAGGCGCACAGAGCTGCGAGCCCTACGAGGCGCTCTCGCTCGACGTCGAGGAGGCTCATCAGGGCGCGGTCATGGAAGCGCTGGGCTGGCGCCGCGGCGAGCTGCAGGAGATGCAGCCGGACGGCAGGGGGCGGGTGCGCCTGGAGTACCGCATCCCGGCGCGAGGCCTGATCGGTTTTCAGGGAGAGTTCCTGAACCTTACGCGCGGTACCGGAATCATGAGTCACGTCTTCGACGAGTATGGACCCGTCAAGGGAGACATGCCCGGCCGCAAGAACGGCGTATTGATCTCGCAGGAAGACGGTGCCGCGGTCGCCTACGCGCTGTGGAAACTCCAGGACCGCGGCCGCATGTTCGTCAGTCCGGGCGACCGGCTGTACGAAGGCATGATCGTCGGCATCCATTCGCGCGAGAACGACCTGGTCGTCAATCCGGTGCGCACGAAACAGCTCACCAACATACGCGCGGCCGGCAAGGACGAGGCGATCGCGCTGACGCCGCCGATCTCGCTTTCGCTCGAACGCGCGGTCGAGTTCATCGACGACGACGAGCTGGTCGAGGTCACACCGAAGTCGATCCGCCTGCGCAAGCGCCAGTTGAAGGACACCGAACGGCGCCGCACCCAGCGCTTCGCGTCCGCATAGCCGGCCGATCGTCTCGAACGATGGCGATCGGCCCGCGCGACAAAGCCCGTTGCCCGATGCGCAAGCGTCCTCTCGCGCTCGCGGCACTCGCAGGCATCCTCGCCAGCGCAGCGGCCGAGCCGGCGCCGAGAAATGGCGTGGCGCCCGTCCTGGTCGGCTGGGTCGAGCGCGTGACGATCGGGACCAGCGGTCTCGTGCTGATGGCGAAACTGGATACTGGCGCGGACGTCTCGTCCCTGAACGGGCGGAATCTGCGGCTGCAGCGGCGCGGCAACGAAAACTGGGTCGAATTCGACGTGGTGAATGTCGCCGGGGCGTCCGAGCATTTCGAACGGCGGGTCGTGCGCTTCTCCCGGGTCAAGCGCTTCGGCGGCGACCAGCAGCGGCGGCCGGTCGTGCGCATGAGCGTGTGTCTTCGCGATCACTCGGCCAACGTGGAAGTGAACCTGACCGACCGCACCGGCTTCGACTATCAGATGCTGATCGGCCGCAATTTCCTCAAGGATCGGTTTGCGGTCGATCCGTCCGCCCGATTCACCGGCGAACCCGACTGCGGAAAGCCCCCGGCATGAAGCGGCTTCATGTGGTGTTGCTGGCTACGGCACTGTCGATCGCCGGTCTGGCCCTGTTTGCCTACAAGGTCGCAGCGCTGGGTTTTCCGCTGTTGCCGGATGCCCGGATCGAAACGTGGCGAGTCGAGATCCAGTTGCGCTTCGTGGCCGATGGTCGGCCCGTGAAGGCGCGGCTGATGCTGCCGGTGCTCGATCCTGGCTTCACGGTCGTCGATCAGAGTTTCGCGTCGCCCGGTTATGGCGTGACGCTCTCCGCAGACTCGTCTCGGCCGGCGGCGGTGTACTCGATTCGCGAGGCGCGCGGAGAGCAGGTTCTGTATTACCGCGCCGTGATCCATCGCAACCTCGCGCCGTCGGAGGCTTCGGCGCCTTCGGTGCCGGCGACCGGCGATGCCCCGGTCGCCGCGGTCCCGCAGCTCGGGGGCGCAGAATTGGCCGCCGCGAAATCGATCGTCGAGGCTGCGCAACGCCAGGCTTCGGATGCCGAGACCCTGGCGGGGCTGATCATCAAGCGGCTGAAGGAAGCGCGACCGGGCGACGAGGCGGATTTTCTGCTCGGTTATCAGCCGAGCACGGCGCGCATCGCCCAGGTCGGATTGATGCTGCTGCGACTGGCGGGGGTGCCCGCGCGGCTGGTGCGCGGCCTTCCGTTGTTGCCGGAACGGCGCGATGCCCATTTCGTGCGCTGGATCGAGGTGTATGGCGAAGGCGAGTGGCATACCGTGCATCTGCTCGAGACCAAACCGCCTGCTGCGCGAGACGTGTTGACCTGGTGGCGTGGCGCCGGCCCGATCGTCGCGGTGACCGGAGCGCAGGATGTCGCCCATAGCGTCGCGGTGAGCCGATCTTACGAATTTGCGCTGGAAGGGGTCGTACGCGAGGGCCGCCGGCTGGAACGCAAGCTCGTCGAGTTCTCGCTGTTCGGCCTGCCGTTGCAGACCCAATCCGTGTTTCACTCGCTGATGGTGATCCCCATCGGCATCCTGCTGCTGGTGATCCTGCGCAACGTGGTCGGCGTGAAGACCTTCGGCACCTTCATGCCGGTGCTCATCGCGCTGTCGTTTCGCCAGACCCAGCTCGCCTGGGGGCTGGTGTTCTTCGGCATCGTGCTCGCCGCAGGGCTCACCGTGCGGTTCTATTTCGAGCGCCTCAGGTTGCTGCTGGTGCCCCGGCTGGCGGCAGTGGTCATCGTGGTCATCCTCATCATGGCCGCCCTCTCGCTGGTTTCCCATCGTCTGGCGTTCGACCGCGGGCTGTCGATCGGACTGTTTCCGATCGTGATCCTGACGATGACGATCGAGCGCATGACCATCACGTGGGAGGAACTGGGTGCGGGTGAGGCGTTGCAACAGGCTGCCGGCAGCCTCGCCGTCGCAGCATTGTGTTACGGCGTCATGAATCTTCCCATCGTCGACCACCTGGCGTTCGTGTTTCCGGAGCTGCTCTTGATCGTACTGGCAATCCTGCTGCTGCTCGGGCGCTACTCCGGATATCGGCTGGTCGAGCTGTGGCGGTTCCGCAAGGCCCTGAAGGGCTGATCGCGTGATCGGGGCGTTTTCACAGGCGGCAAGGCTGAGGGCCGCCGGGATTCTCGGCATCAACTGCCGCAATGCGCGGTATACGTTGGTCCACAATCCGCGCTCCTTGTACGGCCTCGTCGACGACAAACTCGCCACCAAGAAGCTTGCCGCCGACGCGGGCATCAGCGTGCCCGATCTATATGGCGTCATCGAGATCCAGAGGCAGGTGCGGGAACTGCCCGACCTGGTCAGCGGCTACGAAGACTTCGTGATCAAGCCGGCGAAAGGCAGCCAGGGCGAGGGCATCCTCGTGGTGACGGGACGGGCGAGGGGCCTGTACCGGCTTGCCGACGGCCAGCTGATGGATGCCGCGGCGTTGTGTTATCACGTCTCGACCATCCTGAGCGGTGTCTACAGCCTGGGCGGCCAGCCCGACCGTGCGATGATCGAGTACCGCATCCGCTTCGATCCGGTGTTCGAAGCGCTTTCGTACAGGGGTGTGCCGGACATCCGCATCATCGTGTTCGTGGGCGTGCCCGTGATGGCGATGGTCCGGCTGCCGACGCGGCTGTCCCACGGGAAGGCAAACCTGCATCAGGGCGCGATCGGCGCCGGGGTCGACATGGCGACCGGGCGCACGCTGGACGCAGTCTGGCGAGGCGAACGGATCGGCGAGCATCCCGACACGGGCGAGCGCGTTCACGGCGTAGCGATACCGGGCTGGCCCGACTTGCTGCGCATGGCTGCGCGCTGTTACGAGCTGACCGGCCTCGGCTACCTGGGTGCGGATATCGTGCTCGATCGCGAGAGGGGGCCGATGATCCTGGAACTGAATGCGCGGCCCGGCTTGGCGATCCAGATCGCGAATGGCGCGGGCCTGCGGCGGCGTTTGCAGCGGGTGGAACGCGAGAGGGCCCGGCTGACGGGGATCGACGAGCGGGTGGCGTTTGCGCTTTCCGAATTCGCAGCGGTGGGCGCGTGTTGAGCGCGATCGGAACACCGCGGACGGAAGGCCGGGCACGAGGTGAGTTTCACGTGAAACCGGCGCCCGGCGGTCCGGCATGACGGAAAGCCTGATCTTCGCGGGCGCCTTCCTCGCCGGAATGCTGGATGCGGTCGTCGGCGGAGGTGGGCTGATCCAGATCCCGGTGCTGTTTTCCGCGCTGGCGGAGGCTGCGCCCGCAACGGTGTTCGGCACCAACAAGCTGGCCGGCGTGTTCGGCACGAGCGCGGCGGCGGCGCGATACGCGAGGCGGATCGAGATCCCGTGGCGGATCACGTTGCCGGCGGCAGTTGCCGCGTTCGCCTGTTCGTACGGAGGTGCGCTGGCGGTGGCGCTGATGCCGCGCGGGATCGTCCGGCCGCTTGTGCTGGCGCTGCTCGTGGCCGTGGCGATCTATACCTTCCTGCGCAAGGATTTCGGCGCCATCGATCAGCGCCGTGCGCCCCGCCGTCACGACAGGGCCGTCGCAATCGCGGCCGGCGGCGTTCTCGGCTTCTACGACGGGTTCTTCGGACCGGGCACCGGAAGCTTCCTCATTTTTCTATTCGTCCGGTTCTTCGGCCTGGACTTCCTGCGGGCATCGGTGGCCTCTAAGCTGGTCAACGTCGGAACCAATGCGGCGGCATTGCTGTTCTTCGCCGGCAACGGCTTCGTACTCTGGTCGCTCGGCCTGGGGATGGCCGTGTTCAACGTGGCCGGTTCGCTGATCGGTTCCCAACTGGCTTTGCGGCGCGGGGCCGGATTCGTGCGAACCGCGTTTCTCGTCGTGACCGCTATCCTGATCGCGAAGTTCGCCTACGACACGCTGGCGTAGCGTTTCACGTGAAACCGGCCCGTGCAGGCCGCGCAACGCCCGGGTCGGCTTCGCGCCCGAACGGTGCATCCCGGTCGCGTGCCGCACCTCGACGGAGCGAAGCCGGCCGACCCGCCTGTCGGCCGGTCGGGACGAATGACAGTAATTATCTGTAATCAAGTTAGTTTTTAGCTTGGCACGGCTCGTGCTGTCGTCCGATTGCAGCGATGACCTTTCATCCACTCGGAGGACGGCATGGGCAAGACGATCGTTTTGGCATTCATTGCAGGAATTTCGACGGCGACGGCGGGTGTGGCGATTGCGCAATCCGCCCCGGCTGCCGCTTCGCCCCATAGTTTCACCGGGAACTTCACGCTCGCCTCGGAATACCTCTACCGGGGTATCGGCCAGACCAACCGCAAGCCCGCCGTGCAGGGCGGTTTCGACTACGGCCATGCCAGCGGACTGTATGCCGGCATCTGGGCATCCAACATCTCATGGCTGAGCGACACGGCGGGCGGTGGCGTCAGCGCACCCGTGGAAATCGACGTCTATGGCGGATACAAGAACAGCTTCGGCGGCGGCGACTGGAATTACGACGTGGGTGTGCTCAGGTACAACTATCCGGGAAGCTACCCTGCCGGATTCATCGATCCGGACACGACCGAAGTCTATGCAGCGATCGGCTGGAGATGGTTGACCGCGAAATACTCGTACGTGGTTTCCAGCCACATCTTCGGTTTCACGACCCCCAGCGGCGGCAAGACCGACGGCAGCGACTACGTCGAGCTCAACGCAAGCTACGACCTGGGCGGTGGCTGGGGTGTGCTGGGACATGTCGGCCACCAGAAGATCAAGGGCAACGGCGATGCGTCCTACACCGACTACAAGGCCGGCTTCACGAAGGATGTCGGCTTGGGCGTCGTCGCTCTGGCCTACTGGGCAACCGATGCGAAGGGCTGCGGAGACACTCCGCCAACCTACTGCAACGCGTTCAACCGGGATCTCGGCAACGGCCGCCTGCTGGTGACCTTCACGAAGACCTTCTAGCCACCGACCGGATTTCCAACTGGAGTGCGACATGAAACTGGTAACCGCGATCATCAAGCCATTCAAGCTCGACGAGGTGCGCGAAGCGCTCTCGGCGCTCGGCGTGCACGGCATCACCGTGACCGAGGTCAGGGGATTCGGGCGCCAGAAAGGCCACACCGAGCTGTACCGGGGAGCCGAGTACGTCGTCGACTTCCTGCCCAAGGTCAAGATCGAAGCGGCCATCGCCGACGATGTCCTCGATCGCGTCATCGAGACGATCGAAAAGGCGGCCGGCACCGGGAAGATCGGAGACGGAAAAATATTCGTGTTCGATCTCGAACAGGCGATTCGCATCCGCACCGGCGAGACCGGCGCGGATGCGCTGTGAGGGAGAAAAGCATGAAAAAGCTCATTGCAACGGTGCTTGCCTGCTGTGCCATCGCTCTCGGTGATGCCGCGCTCGCGCAGGAGAAGCTCAACCCGGTGCCCGAGGCCACACCGGCGCCCGTGGCGGCGCCGGCGAATGTCGCCACTTCGCCCGCCGTACCGGCTGCGGTGGTCGCCGCGCCCATCGGGGCGGCACCTGCCGCGGCGACGCCGACCCCGAACAAGGGCGACACCGCCTGGTTGACCGTCGCCTCCGCCTTCGTGATCCTGATGTCGATCCCCGGACTGGCGATGTTCTACGGGGGGCTCGTGCGCTCGAAGAACATGCTGTCGGTGCTGATGCAGGTGTTCATCGTGTTCTCGCTGATCAGCGTGCTCTGGGTGATCTACGGCTACAGCCTGGCGTTCAACGAGGGCAATGCCTTCTTCGGCAACCTGGACAAGCTGTTGCTGAAAGGCGTCACGCCGGATTCCGTCGCGGCCACGTTCAGCAAGGGCGTCGTCATCCCGGAGTTTGTCTATGTCGCCTTCCAGGGCGCCTTTGCCGCGATCACCTGCGGCCTGATCGTGGGCGCCTTCGCGGAGCGGATCAGGTTCTCCGCCGTGCTGCTGTTCATGGCGCTGTGGTTTACCTTTGCCTACGTGCCGATGGCGCACATGGTCTGGTTCTGGACCGGACCGGACGCGATCAGGGACGCCGCGAGCCTGGCGGCCGAGACGTCGAAGGGCGGGTGGCTGTTCCAGAAGGGGGCACTCGATTTCGCCGGGGGAACCGTCGTGCACATCAATGCCGCGGTGGCCGGCCTCGTGGGCGCCTACCTGGTCGGCCGGCGCGTCGGCTACGGCAGGGAATCGATGGCACCGCATTCGCTGACCACGACGATGATAGGCGCGTCGCTGCTGTGGTTCGGCTGGTTCGGCTTCAATGCCGGTTCGGCGCTGGAAGCCAACGGCACCGCTGCGCTCGCCTTCGTCAACACCTGGGTCGCCACGGCCAGCGCCACGCTTTCGTGGATGCTGGTCGAATGGTCCATCAAGAGCCGGCCCTCGATGCTGGGCGCGGCCTCGGGCGCGGTGGCCGGTCTGGTGGCGATCACTCCGGCCTGCGGCTTCGTCGGCGTCGGTGGGGCGATCGTGATCGGTGGGCTTGCGGGCGTGATCTGCCTGTGGGGCGTCAATGGCCTGAAGCGCCTGCTCGGCGCCGATGATTCACTGGACGTGTTCGGCGTCCATGGCGTCGGCGGGGCGCTCGGTGCCACACTGACCGGAGTGTTCGCTGCGCCCAGCCTGGGCGGCACCGGCGTGTGGGACTACGTCGCCAACAAGGTCGCCGACGGCTATTCGATCGCCGATCAGGTCGTCGTCCAGCTCACCGGCGTGGGCACGACGATACTGTGGTCAGGGGTGGTCGCCTTCATCGCCTACAAGATCGTCGATGTGGTCATCGGCCTGCGCGTTCCGGAGGAAGAAGAACGCGAAGGGCTGGACATCACCTCCCACGGCGAGAGCGCCTATCACTTCTGAGCAACCGCGCTGCGCTGGGCCGCCAGGCTCAGCGCAGTTGTTCCAGCCGTTCGTGCAGTTCCAGCCAGCGCTCCTCGATCCGCTCCAGCTCTCGCGCAAGCTCTGCCTGTCGTTTCTTGATGCCACTCCAGTCGGGGCGACCTGCCCGGTTGTGCCAGTCCGGCGAACAAAGTTCCGTCTCGACCCGTTGCTTCTCCCTGCCGATCTCGGCGATGCGGTCCTCGATCTGCACGATCTGTCGCTCGAGCGGCGCGCGCGCCGCCGCCAACCGGGCGCGCTGATGCGCCTGCGTCCTGCGCCGTTCGCGCCGCGACGGCTCGGTGCGCACCGGGCCAGCGCCCGCGTCCTCGCTGTCCGCGAGCCAGTGCCGATAATCGTCCAGGTCGCCGTCGAACGGTGCCACGCGCCCGTCGGACACCAGCAGCAGTTGGTCCGCCGTCGTGCGCAACAGGTGACGATCATGCGAGACCAGGACCACCGCTCCGTCGAATTCCTGCAACGCCAGCGTCAGCGCATGGCGTATTTCCAGGTCGAGATGATTGGTCGGTTCGTCGAGCAGCAACAGGTTGGGCCGCCGGCGGATCAGCAGCGCCAGCACCAGCCTCGATTTCTCGCCTCCCGAGAACTGCGCGACCGGAGCGAGCGCGCTGTCGCCGCTGAACCCGAAACTGCCGAGATGGTCGCGCAGTTCCTGCTCGCGCGCCTCGGGGTCGGCCCGCACGAGATGCTGCAGGGCCGTTTCGCAGGTGCGCAACTGATCGAGCTGATGCTGGGCGAAATAGCCGATCACGAGGCCCTTCGCTTCGAGGCGCACTCCGCGGATCGGCTCGAGCTCGCCGGCCAGAACCTTGATCAGCGTCGACTTCCCGGCACCGTTGCGTCCCAGCACACCGATGCGCTCACCGCCGCGAAGCTCGATCCAGACGTCATGCAGTTGCGCCCGGCCGTCGTAGCCCGCCGCGACGTCCTCGATCGTGAGCAGCCAGTCCGGCCGCACGGCCGGTTCGCGGAAACGAAACGTGTAGGGCGCATCCACGTGAGCCGGTGCGAGCCGCTGCATGCGCTCGAGCGCCCTCAGCCGGCTTTGCGCCTGCCTGGCCTTGGTCGCCTTCGCGCGGAAGCGTTCGACGAAGCGTTCGAGGCGGGCCAGTTCGCGTTGCTGGCGCCCGAACATCGCGCGCGCGGTTGCGAGCCGCCCCGCGCGGCGCGTTTCGAAGTCGCTGTAGCTGCCCCGGTACAGCGCCAGGCTGCGGTGGTCGATGTGGGCGATCCAGTCGATCACGCCGTCGAGAAAATCCCTGTCGTGCGACACGATCATCAGCGCACCGCGATAGGTCTTGAGCCAGCCCTCGAGCCAGATCACCGCGTCGAGATCGAGGTGGTTGGTCGGCTCGTCGAGCAGCAGCAGGTCGGAGCGGCACATCAGCGCGCGCGCGAGATCGATCCGCGCGCGCCAGCCTCCCGAAAATTCCCGTACCGGCCGGGACATCTGGTCTTCGGGGAAACCGAGCCCGGCGAGCAGTGCGCGTGCGCGGGCCGGTGCACCATATCCATCGATTTCGTCGAACCGGCCGTGCGCGTGGGCGAGGCGCACCCCGTCGTGTCGGGCCGCATCGATTTCGGCCTCGACGGTGCGCAGCTCGGCGTCGGCGTCGAGCACGAACTCGACCGCCGGCCGATCGAGCGCGGCGGTCTCCTGGCGCACGTGCGCGATCCGCCAGTGCGGCGGCACGGCGAGTTCCCCATGCTCCGGCTGAAGCTCGCCGGCCAGAACGGCGAACAGGCTGGACTTGCCGCTGCCATTCGCTCCGACCACGCCGATGCGCTGGCCCGGGAAGATCTGCAGATCGGCTTTTTCGATCAGCACCGTGGGGCCGCGGGCGACGCTGACGTTGCGAAGGTGGATCATGCGGGAATCGTTTTTGGGGACGCGAGCGGACCCGCAATGTTACAGGTCGCGGCCGGTACAATCGCGATGCGATGGGGGGACCAACCGAAAGAATGCGACACGACGTCGAGCATTACGGCCAGGTCTTCACGCCGGCGGGCGTCGTCGAATTCATGCTGGGCCTGCGGCGCAATCGCGGCCGCGTGCTGGAGCCGGCCTGCGGAGACGGCGCTTTTTTCGAGCGGCTGCCGGGCGCGGTGGGCCTGGAGATCGATCCGGCCCACTGCCCGGCCGGCGCGATGAACCTGGATTTCTTCGCCTATCCGGAGAGCGAGAAATTCGACACCATCATCGGCAATCCCCCTTATGTGCGCTATCAGGACATCGAGCCTCGCACGAGAGCGTTGTTGCGCACCGACGGATTCGATTCGCGCTCCAATCTCTATCTGTTCTTCATCGACAAATGCCTGCGGCATCTCGCGCCGGGCGGCGAGCTCATCTTCATCACGCCGCGCGACTTCCTGAAATCCACGTCCGCGCTCGGCCTGAACCGCAGGCTGTGGGAGCTGGGAACGATCACCGATGCGATCGAACTGGGCGACCATCGGGTATTCTCGGGCGCGGTTCCGAACTGCCTGATCTGGCGCTTCGAGCGCGAGGATGCCTCGCGCATCACTCGGTTCGCCGAAGCGTCCCGGGCCGCGCCTCTCGCCGACACGCTCGGCCGGCCGGCATGGGAGCGGAGACGTTTCCTGTATTGCGCAGGCCACCTGCTGTTTAGCCGCGGCGATTACCCGCTGCGCTTGTCGCAACTGTGCTTCGTGCGCGTGGGCGCGGTGAGCGGCGACGATGCGATCTACGCGGACGAGGTCAACGGTACCCTCGATTTCGTCTGTTCGATGACCGCCCGCACGGGCAGGACACGGCGCATGATCTGGTGCCCGCAAGCGCCCCACCCCGCACTGCTCGCGCACCGGCAGCGGCTGCTGGCGAGGCGCATCCGGCGCTTCGACGCGTCCAACTGGTGGCAATGGGGGCGCGGATATTTCCACAGCGAGCGGCCGCGCGTCTATGTCAATGGCAAGACTCGCGATGCGCGCCCGTTTTTCACGCACCCATGCATCCATTATGACGGATCGGTATTGGCGCTGTTCCCGCACGATCCGGCGCTCGATGTGCAGCGGCTGTGCGACGCGCTCAACGACATCGCCTGGGACGACCTGGGATTCGTCTGCGACGGCCGCTACCTGTTCTCGCAGCGCAGCCTGGAAAATGCTCCGCTGCCGGAGCGCTTCGCACCGTTGCTGCGCGACGGGCCTGCCTTCGCGTTGGTGTAACATTGGCCGCACGGGCGCGCGCCCCTCGCGCCGATTCCGTTGTCATCACCATGGTTCCACGCATCGCCACCGCGCTCACCGGCCCCCTGCTCGAACTCGAGAAAAGCTTTCTCGCGCAGGCGGCGCGCATCGAGCAGTGGTTGCGCGCGCAGTGGCAGGAACACACGCCCCCGTTCTACGCATCCGTCGATCTGCGCAACTCGGGTTTCAAGCTCGCACCGGTCGATACCAACCTGTTTCCCGGCGGGTTCAACAACCTGAGCCCCGCGATGCTTCCGCTGGCCGTGCAGGCCGCGATGATCGCCGTCGAGCGCATCTGCCCGGATGCCAAAAATCTGCTGCTGGTCCCGGAGAGTCACACGCGCAACCTGTTCTATCTCGGCAACCTCGCGCAACTGGCCGCGATCCTGCGCCGTACGGGGCTCACCGTGCGCATCGGCAGCTTGCTGCCGGACGTTCAGGCCCCGACGACGATCGAACTGCCGGGCGGCGACAGCGTGGTGCTCGAGCCGCTCAGGCGCATCGATGGCCGCCTGGGCCTGGAAGGATTCGATCCGTGCGCGATCCTGCTCAACAACGATCTTTCGGCGGGCGTGCCGCAGTTGCTGCGCGACCTGCACGAGCAGGTCGTGATTCCGCCGTTGCATGCGGGCTGGCACGTGCGCAGGAAGTCGGCGCATTTCGCCGCCTACGACGAGCTCGGGCGTGCCTTCGCGGAAATGCTCGGGATCGATCCGTGGTTCATCGTGCCGGATTTCGAACGTTGCGGCCGCGTGAACTTTCACGACCGCGAGGGCCAGGAATGCCTCGTGAACAGCGTCGATACGCTGCTGTTCCGCATCCGCGCGAAGTACCGCGAGAATGGCATCGATGAAGAACCCTTCGTGGTGGTCAAGGCCGACGCCGGAACCTACGGCATGGGCATCATGACCGTCAGGAGTCCCGACGAGGTGCGCATCCTCAACCGCAAGCAGCGCAACAAGATGGCAGTGGGAAAGGAAGGCCTGGCGGTGCGCGAGGTCATCATCCAGGAGGGCGTGCGCACCGTCGAGACGGTCGACGATCACGTCGCGGAGCCGGTGATCTACCTCATCGACCGCTATGTCGTGGGAGGCTTCTATCGCGTGCATGCGCAGCGCGGCCGCGACGAGAATCTCAATGCGCCCGGCATGGAGTTTCGGCCGCTCGCGTTCGACGCGCCGTGCACGCTGCCCGAATCGCGCGAAGGCCCGGATGCCCCGGCCAACCGGTTTTATGCGTATGGCGTAGTCGCCCGCCTTGCGCTGCTCGCGGCGGCGCTGGAACTCGAACGCGGCGCGTGAGCGCATGCACTTCGCCTTCGTCGTCGATCCGCTGGAGAACCTCAAGCCCTGCAAGGACTCGAGCGTCGCGATGATGCGCGAGGCGCGCCGTCGCGGTCACCGCGTCAGTGCGATCCTGCGCGATGCCTTGAGCTGGCGCGACGGTGTCGTGCAGGCCCAGGCGGCCGAACTCGATGTGTCCGGCGGACCTGCGCACTGGTTCCGGGCCGCGGCCTGCACGAGTGCTCCACTGGCGGGTTTCGACGCGGTGCTGATGCGCCAGGATCCGCCCTTCGACATGGAGTACGTCGTCGCCACCTGGCTGCTGGAGCGCGCCGAAGCGGGCGGCGCGCGTGTGTTCAACCGGCCGCGGGCGATCCGCGACCACTCGGAGAAACTCGCGATCGCCGAGTTTCCCGAATTCACCGTCCCGACGCTGGCGGCGAGCAGGCCCGAGACGTTCCAGGCCTTCGTCGACGAAGTCGCCGACGCGGTGCTCAAGCCGCTCGACGGGATGGGCGGAAGTTCGGTTTTTCGCGTGCGGCGCGACGATCCGAACCGCAACGTGATCATCGAATCGCTCACGCAGCGCGGCCGGCGCACGATCATGGCCCAGCGCTACATCCCGCAGATCGCGCTCGGCGACAAGCGCATCGTGCTGATCGGCGGGCGGCCGGTGCCGTATTGTCTCGCGCGCATCCCGAAGCCCGGCGAGACGCGCGGCAATCTGGCCGCCGGCGGCACCGGCATCGCGCAGCCGCTTTCCGCACGCGATCGCGACATCGCCGAGGCGCTCGGGCCGCTGCTCGACGCGCGCGGGCTGCTGCTCGTCGGGCTCGACGTGATCGGCGACTGGCTCACCGAGATCAATGTCACCAGTCCGACCTGCTTCGTGGAGATCACCGAGCAGACGGGGTTCGACGTCGCCGGGATGTTCATCGATGCGCTCGAGGCCCGATGCACGGCGTGAGCGCGAGAGCACCCGGGCGCCCGAGTCGCGGGCACATGATGCTATTGGCATTCGCGGCCGCGCTCGCGCTGAGCCTGGCAGGCTGCGCCCGCGACCCGCTGTTTCGGCGCGAGGCGTACGTGTTCGGCACGCGGGTCGAAGTGCTGGTGTGGGGCGAGCCCGAGGCGCGCTCGCGCACGGCGGTGGCGGCCGTGCTGCAGGAATTCGACCGTCTGCACCGCATGCTGCATGCCTGGCAGCCGAGCGAGCTGACGCGGCTCAACGAGGCGATCGCGTCGGGCGAGGCCTCGATCCCGGTTTCCGCCGAGCTCGCGGAAATCCTGAAACGGTCCGCGGCGATCGCACGAGCCTCCGATGACCTGTTCAATCCGGCCATCGGCAAGCTCGTCAGGCTGTGGGGTTTTCACGCCGACACGTTCGAGCCGCGACTGCCGGCGGAATCGGACGTCGCGGCGCTCGTGCGCGCCTCGCCTCGCATGAGCGATCTGACGATCGACGGGCAACGGGTCACCAGCGGCAACCGCGACGTGATGATCGACCTGGGCGGGTATGCCAAGGGCTATGCACTGGATCGCGCCGCGGCTCTGTTGCGGCAGCACGGCGTCGCGAATGCGCTGATCAACATCGGCGGCAACGTGATGGCCCTGGGGGCGAAGGGCGACAAGCCATGGCGGGTCGGCATCCAGCATCCGCGCTCGGCCGGGACGCTCGCCGCACTCGATCTGCACGACGGCGAGGCGATCGGCACTTCGGGAGACTACCAGCGTTATTTCGAGCTCGGCGGCAGGCGCTACAGTCACCTGATCGACCCGCGTACCGGCGCGCCGGCGCGAGGCGCGCAGGCGGTGACGGTACTGATCGAAAAGCGCGCGGACGCCGGCGCGCTGTCGGATGCCGCGAGCAAGCCGCTGTTCATTCAGGAGGCCGGCCGCTGGCGCGAGGCCGCGCGCGCGCTCGGCGTCGAGCAGGCGCTGCGCATCGAGGCTTCCGGTAAGATCACGCTGACACGCGCGCTCGCGCGGCGGTTGCAGTTCGTGCCGGAGAATCAGCCCGTGGAGATCGTCGAATGACGCACCGTGTACCGGATCCGCGCCGCGACGGCGAACGGGCATTCACCGAACGGCGTGTCCGGCTGGCGCTCGCCGGCAAGGCGATCCGCGAACTGCATCGGGGGATCGAACGCGAGCGGCGCGATGGCCAACGCATGCGCCGCTACGCGTGGCGCGCGGT
This sequence comes from Rhodocyclales bacterium, assembly GCA_037440385.1. Classification (GTDB taxonomy): domain Bacteria; phylum Pseudomonadota; class Gammaproteobacteria; order Burkholderiales; family Rhodocyclaceae; genus CG2-30-68-42. The sequence continues at coordinate 19,791 of JBBIUI010000029.1, forward strand.
TGCGATCGGCGCCGCGGCGCTGGCAGCGGCCGCGATCGCGAACGGCTGGTTTCCCGCGACATGATCGGATTGTTCCTCATCACCCACGGCAGCCTCGGCGAATCGCTGATCCAGTGTGCCTGCCACGTGCTCAACCGCCGCCCGCCTCAGCTCGCGCAGATCGGCGTGTCGGCGCAGGACGATCCGCTCGACATCCTGCCCACGGCGCGGCAATGGCTTCGGCTCGTCGATTCCGGCCAGGGGGTGCTGCTGCTCACCGACGTGTTCGGTGCGACGCCCGGCAACATCGCGCTGAAGCTGATCGAGCCCGGGCGCGTCGAAGCGCTCGCGGGTGTCAATGTGCCGATGCTGTTGCGCGCACTGACCTACCGCGAGCGCGACATGGGAACCCTCGTCACGAAGGCGCTCGCCGGAGGCCGCGACGGTGTGCTGCACATCGAGGGCTGAGCCGGTGCCCAGGGCGAGCGCCGAGATCGTCAACAAGCTGGGGCTGCACGCGCGGGCGGCCGCAAAGCTGACGCAGACGGCCGGCGGCTTCGGCTGCGAGGTATGGCTGGAGCGCGCAGGTCGTCGGGTCAATGCCAAGAGCATCATGGGCGTGATGATGCTCGCGGCCGGCAAGGGGTCGACCGTCACCGTCGATACGCACGGCCCCGATGCGGAAGAGGCCCTGCGGGCCTTGCTCGAACTGATCGCCGGGCGATTCGGCGAAGGGGAGTGAGCGATGAGTTTCGCGTTACACGGCTTGCCGGTTTCCTCGGGCATTGCCATCGGGCACGCCCATCGGCTCTCGCACGCGCTGCTGGAAGTTCCGCACTATGTGATTCCGGGCAAGGATGTCGACGCGGAGCTGGCGCGCTTGGAAGGCGCGCTCGCCGAAGTGCGCGGTGAATTGCGCACGATCCGCGACGGGGCCGCAGCCAACGCGCCCCAGGAGATCGCCGCGCTGGTCGATCTGCATGTCATCATCCTGGACGATCCGATGCTCGCGCACGCCACCCGCGAGCTCATCGCCGAAAAACGCTGCAACGCCGAGTGGGCGCTCGTGCAGCAGATGGACGAACTCACCGACCAGTTCGAGCGCATCGAGGATCCCTACCTGCGCAGCCGCAAGGCCGACATCGTTCAGGTGGTCGAACGGGTGCTCAAGGTGCTGATCGGGCGCCCGGGACAACTGCCTCAGACCCGGCGGCACGACCGGCCCGCGGTGGTGGTCGCGCACGATCTGTCACCGGCGGACACGATCCAGTTCAACCAGCACCAGGTCGCAGGCTTCCTCACGGACCTCGGCGGGGTCACGTCGCATACCGCGATCGTCGCCCGCAGCTTGGGCATACCGGCCGTCGTGGGTCTGCGCGAAGCGTCGGCGCTGGTGCGCGACGACGAGCTGCTGATCGTCGATGGCACACGCGGCGTGGTGATCGTCGATCCCGACGAGCAGGCGCTCGAAGAGTACCGGTTGCGCAAGGATGAGCTCGATCTGGAGCGGGTGAAGCTCAGGCGGCTTCGCAACGCGCCATCGACGACGCTCGACGGCGTCTCGGTGTCGCTGCAGGCCAACATCGAGCTGCCGCGCGACGTGGCCCAGGTTCGCGAGGCGGGCGCCGACGGCATCGGGTTGTTCCGCACCGAATTCCTGTTCTTCAACCGGCCGGAACTGCCCGGCGAGGACGAGCAGTTCGAAGCCTATCGGCGGGTCGCCCACGCGCTCAAGGGCAAACCGGTCACGATACGCATCCTGGATCTGGGTGCCGACAAGATGCTCGGTGCCCGCAGCGACAAGCCGACACAGAATCCTGCGCTCGGATTGCGCGCGATCCGTTACTGTCTGTCCGAGCCGCAGATGTTCCTCGTCCAGTTGCGGGCGATCCTGCGGGCATCGCACTACGGCCATGTCCGCGTGCTGATCCCGATGCTTGCGCACGCCTACGAGGTCGATCAGTCCGTGGCGCTCCTCAGACAGGCCAAGGAGCAGTTGCGCGCCGAGAAACTGCCCTTCGACGAGGGCATCGAGGTCGGCGGCATGATCGAGATTCCGGCTGCCGCGCTCGCGCTCGGGGTATTCGTGAAGCGTCTCGACTTCCTGTCGATCGGCACCAACGACCTGATCCAGTACACGCTGGCGATCGATCGCACCGACGAGACGGTGGCCCATCTGTATGACTGCCTGCATCCGGCGGTACTCAACCTGATCCATCACACGATCCAGGGTGCGGCGCGGGCCGGAAAGCCGGTCGCCGTGTGTGGTGAGATGGCGGGAGATCCCGAGCTCACCCGGCTGCTGCTCGGAATGGGCTTGAGGGAATTCTCGATGCATCCCGCCCAGATCAACGTCGTCAAGCAGCAGGCACTGCGGGCCGACGTCGGCGAACTGATCGGACGGGTCGCGAGCCTGCTGCGGGTGGAGGAACCGGAGCGGCTGCGCGAGCAGATCGCGCGGTTGAACGAGCGGGTGGGGTGAGATTACCGGCCGGCGGCCTCGCCGCCGGTGAGCCGCGAGCGCACCCGATCCAGTACGGCCGCGAGTTCGGCCGAGAAGCTCGGTATCAGCGCGGCCGTTTGCGGATCGTCCGAGCCGAGCGCATCTTCCAGTCGGGCGGCGAGATCCTGCAGGCGATCGGCCCCGAGCATTCCGGCAAATCCGTTGAGTGAGTGCATGCTCATCTGAGCTGCCGCGTGGCCGCGGCGGGCTGCGATCGCGGCGATGTCCAGACCGGCGTAGCGCTCGGCGAAGCGCCCGGCGATGCGCAGATAGAACTCCCGGTTACCCCCGAGCCGCGCCAATGCACCGTCGGTGTCCAGTACCGCGCTCGCGCCTCGGGACGATTCCGGGTCGGGTTCGCGACCCCAGTGAGTGACCACTTCGATGAGTTCCGCGGCGGAATAGGGTTTGATGAGGTGGTCGTCCATGCCGGCCACCAGGCAATGGCGGCATTCCACCACCATCGCATGTGCGGTCAGCGCGATGATCGGCAGGCGCGCATAGCGAGGCTCGCAGCGGATTCGCCGGGCCGCTTCCAGTCCGTCCATCACGGGCATCTCGATGTCCATCAGCACGACATCGCAGGCCGTTGCCGTGCCACCGGTCAGGATCTCCACGGCCTGCAGGCCGGTTTCGGCGAGCTGCACATGCGCTCCGGCGCCGGTGAGGTGCTTGCGTGCGATGCCGCGCGCGATCGGATCGTCGTCCGCCACGAGTACGTGCATGCCCTGGATCGCAGACTCGGACGCGCCCGATGCTTGCGGTCGACCGTTCGATTCGGAGAATTTGCGTCGAGCGATGTTCAACGTGGTTCCTCGATGGGATGGGTGCCGGGCGCAAGGCCGGGTCCGGAAACGCCGCGGCATGGATCGGATATCGGCGGGTGCAGGGAAAACCTGAGCGATACGGCATCTGGATCGTGCCGGATGCCACACCGGCCGCAACGCGTGACCCGGCCCTCGCCCCCGCGTAGCGTACGTTCGATCGCGATCGCCGACGCCCGATGGCGTTTCCGGTGACAACCCGGCCGGCTTTGGCTATGCTTGGCCACCGACGCAACCGCGAAGGCGCAGCATGCAACTCGTCCTGATCAGCGGGCTGTCAGGCTCGGGCAAGAGCGTGGCGCTCAATGTGCTCGAGGACGCCGATTACTTCTGCGTCGACAATCTGCCTGCGACGCTGCTGCCGCAACTGGTTCGTCATCTGCGCGGCGGCGGGTATGAGCGCGCCGCGGTGGCGGTCGATGTGCGCTCCGGCGCGAGCATCGCCGCGTTGCCCGAGCAGGTGAGCGAGATGCGCGCGAGCGGCGTCGATCTGCGGTTCATCTTCCTCGATGCCCGCGACGACACGCTGATCGCCCGCTTCTCGGAAACGCGCCGCGCGCATCCGCTCGCCCACCGTGACGTCACGCTGCCGGAAGCGATCCAGCGCGAGCGCGATGCGCTCGAGAAGATCGCGGAGCTCGGCCACCGTGTCGACACCAGCGACCTGCAGGCGAATGCGCTGCGCGCCTGGGTCAAGAAGTTCGTCGAGGCGCAGGCCGAGCAGGGCATCACGCTGCTGTTCGAGTCCTTCGGATTCAAGAACGGCATCCCGCTCGACGCCGATTTCGTCTTCGACGTGCGCTGCCTGCCCAACCCGCACTACGATCCGCAACTGCGCCCGCTGACCGGACGCGACGAGGCGGTGATCGCGTTCCTCGACGCGCAGTACGAGGTGCTGCGCATGCGCGAGGACATCCATCGCTTCGTCTATCAGTGGCTTCCGTGCTTCATCCGCGACAACCGCAGCTACCTGACGGTGGCGATCGGCTGCACCGGCGGGCAGCACCGCTCGGTCTACTTCGCGGAATGGCTGGCGGAGCGATTCCGTCACTCGGCGCGGGTCATCGTGCGCCACCGGGCGCTCGCATGACGCCGCGCGCGTGGCTGCGGCTGCTTCGGCCCGGCGACTGGTTCACCCTGTGCGCCGCGGCCGCGGCGGTCGCCGCATTGTGGCTGACGCTCACATCCTCCGGGCCGGCACAGCGTGCCCAGATCCGCTCCGGCGGCCGGCTCGTGGCCGAGCTGCCGCTCACGAGTGCGCGCACGCTGGACGTCGATGGCCCGCTCGGGCGAACGCGCATCGAGGTCGCGCCGGGCCGGGCGCGCGTCGTCTCGGATCCGGGACCGCGCCAGTACTGCGTCAAGCAGGGCTGGCTCGACCGCCCCAACGCGATCGCCATCTGCGCGCCGAACGAGGTCAGCCTCGCGCTCGTCGGCGCCGCGCCCGACCATGACACCATCAATTATTGAGCTGCGCGCAAGCGAAAAGGACCAGCGCATCGCGCGCTATGCCGCAGCGGCGATCGCGCTCGGGGTGGCGGAAGCCGCGATCCCCTCGCCCTTGCCCGGCATCAAGCCGGGGCTGGCGAACATCGTGATCCTCGTGGTCTTGTTCCGCCACGGATGGCGCGAAGCGGCCTGGGTCAGCGCGCTGCGGGTCATCGCGGGCAGCCTGCTGCTCGGTCAGTTCCTCGCGCCGGGTTTTTTCCTGAGCCTCGCCGGAGCGCTCGCCAGCCTGGCGGCGCTGGCCGCCGGCGCGCGGCTGCCCGCGCGCTGGTTCGGTCCGGTGAGCGTCAGCGTGATCGCGGCCTTCTTCCACGTGGCGGGCCAGCTCGTGCTCGCGCGGGCGTGGCTGGTTCCGCACGATGCGGTCTTCCTGCTCGTGCCGGTGTTTGCGGCGGCGGCACTGCTGTTCGGAACCGTCAATGGCCTCGCGGCGGCGCGCTTGCTGGCCAACGACCGTGCCGCAGCGCCCGTCGCGGCGCCGGGCGGATGACCGGCACGCATCAGTCGCGATCGTCGGCGACGGGCAGGTGATCGAGCAGCCGGAGGATCGGGGCGGGCACAGGCTCGCGCCCGAGGCGCGAGCGCGCGACCCAGCGGTAACGGTCCTGCGCGCAGTGAGGCTGCCGCGCGGCGGCCAGGCACAGCAGCGGCTCGACCACCATCCGGAAGTGCGTGAAGCCGATCGGCAGGTCATCGAGCTTGTCGACCGAGGCGAGCTCGCAGGCGAGGTGCGCCGCGCAGAACGCCGCCGGCTCGGCGCCTTCCGGCAGCTCGGGCAGGCTCATCAGTCCGCCCCACAGCCCCGCGTACGGTCGCT
>JBBIUI010000030.1:0-24770 GCA_037440385.1 Rhodocyclales bacterium
ACCTCGCCGGCTGCCGGACTGCCCACTTCGACCGATGTCCATTCGAGGACTTCCGGGCCCCCGGTCCGGGAAAAGCGTATGGCCTGTGTCATCGGTTGCTCCTGTTGACGATCGCGCGTTCAGCCCCGGCGGGAATTCGCATCCACGACCGCGAGTGCGGTCATGTTGACCAGTCTGCGCACCGTCACGCTGGGCGTCAGGATATGGACCGGCATCGCCGCGCCGAGCAGGATGGGCCCCACCGTGATGCCGTCGCCCGACGTTTCCTTGAGCAGGTTGAACGCGATGTTGGCGGCATCGAGATTGGGCATCACCAGCAGGTTGGCCTCGCCCTTGAGCGTGGTGTCCATGAACTGTTGCCTGCGCAGCGTCTCGGACAGCGCGCCATCGCCGTGCATCTCGCCGTCCACCTCCAGCTCCGGGGCGAGCCGGTTGATGATCGTGCGCGCTTCGCGCATCTTCTGCGCGCTGGCCGAATTCGAGCTGCCGAAATTCGAATGCGACAGCAGCGCCACCTTGGGCGCCACGCCGAAGCGCCTCACGGCGCCGGCCGCCGCGATCGCGATCTCCGCGACCTGCTCGGCCGACGGATTCTCGTTGACGTAGGTGTCGCAGACGAACAGCGTGCGCGCGGGCAGCATCAGCACGTTGACCGCCGAGAAGATTCGCCTGCCGGGATGCAGCCCGATGACGTCCGACACATGCCGCAGGTGCTGGCCGTGGAGCCCGTAGGTGCCGCAGATCATCGCGTCCGCGAAGCCTCGCTTGAGCAGCATCGCCGCGATCAGCGTCGTGTCGCGCCGCATTTCCGCCTTTGCCATCTCGGGCGTGACGCCATGCCGGCCCATCGTGTGGTGGTACTCCTCCCACAGCTCCCGGTAGCGCGGGTCGGACTCCTGATTGACCAGCTCGAAATCCTTGTCTGGCGCAAGCCGCAGCCCGCACTTCTCGATGCGCATCGCGATCACCGAGGGGCGCCCGATCAGGATCGGCCGCGCGATGCCCTCGTCGACGATGACCCGCACGGCACGAAGCACGCGCTCGTCCTCGCCTTCGGCGTAGATCACCCGGCGCGGTGAGTGCCGGGCCGCATCGAACACCGGCTTCATGATCGAACCGGAGTGGTACACGAAGCTCAGCAGCTTCTGGCGATAGGCGTGGAAATCCGCGATCGGACGCGTGGCCACACCGGAGTCCATCGCCGCCCGCGCGACCGCCGGCGCGATGTTGACGATGAGCCGCGGGTCGAATGGGCGCGGAATGATGTAATCGGGACCGAACGACAGTTCCTGCCCGCCGTAGGCGGAGGCGACGACATCGGACTGTTCGGCCTCCGCCAGTTCGGCGATCGCCTTCACACAGGCCAGTTCCATCTCGCCGGTGACGCGGGTCGCACCCACGTCGAGCGCGCCGCGGAACAGGAACGGGAAGCACAGCACGTTGTTGACCTGGTTCGGATAGTCGCTGCGTCCGGTGGCGATCACGCAATCGGGACGCACCCCCTTGGCCACGTCCGGCAGGATCTCGGGTACCGGATTCGCGAGCGCGAGGATCAGGGGCCGCGGCGCCATGCGCGCCACCATCTCCGGCTTCAGGATCCCGGCCGCCGAGCAGCCCAGGAATACGTCGGCGTCCTCGATGATCTCGGCGAGCGTCCGCAGCTTCGTGTCCTGCGCGTAGCGTGCCTTGTTCGGCTCCATGTTCGGCTCGCGCCCGACGCGGATCGTCCCCTTGCTGTCGGCGACCCAGACGTTCTCGCGTCGCACGCCCACGCGCACCATCAGGTCCAGGCAGGCGATCGCGGCGGCGCCCGCGCCCGAGCACACCAGCTTGATTTCGCCGATGTCCTTGCCGACGACCTTCAGCCCGTTGATCAGCGCGGCCGAAGAGATGATCGCGGTGCCGTGCTGGTCGTCGTGGAACACCGGGATGTTCATGCGCTCCTTGAGCCTGCTCTCGATGTAGAAGCACTCGGGCGCCTTGATGTCCTCCAGGTTGATGCCGCCCAGCGTCGGTTCCAGCGCCGCGATGATGTCGATCAGCTTGTCCGGATCGCGCTCGGCCAGCTCGATGTCGAAGACGTCGATGCCGGCGAATTTCTTGAACAGGCAGCCCTTGCCTTCCATGACCGGTTTGGACGCGTACGGCCCGATGTTGCCCAGGCCGAGCACGGCCGTGCCGTTGGTGACCACGCCGACCAGGTTGCCGCGCGAGGTCAGCTCGCTCACCTGCGACGGATCGACGACGATCGCGTTGCACGCCGCGGCGACCCCCGGCGTATAGGCGAGCGCGAGGTCGCGCTGATTGATCAGGCTCTTGGTCGGGACCACCGAGATCTTGCCGGGGGTGGGCAGCCGGTGGTATTCGAGTGCTGCGGTATCGATGTCGCGATCCATTGGGTCTCCCTTCGCCGCGAGGTGTCCTGTCGGTGACCCGGCATGTTACAACCGCTGCGGCGCCCGCGCTCGGCCGCGTGCGCGGATCAGAAGGTGCCGGGGTAGGCGCCGCCGTCGAGCAGCCAGTTCTGCCCGGTGACGTAGCCCGCATGCGCGCTGCACAGGAACGCGCAGGCCGCACCGAATTCCGCCGGATCACCGAAGCGGCCGGCCGGATGGGCGTCGATGCGCGCGCGCCAGGTTTCCTCGAACGGCCTGCCCGCGGCGCGGGCGGCCGACTCCACGGTGGAGCGCAGCCGCGCCGTGTCGAAGGGTCCCGGCAGCAGGTTGTTGATCGTCACGTTGTGGCGCACCGTCTTGCGCGCGATGCCCGCGACGAAGCCCGTGAGGCCCGAGCGCGCGCCGTTCGACAGTCCGAGGATGTCGATGGGCGCCTTCACCGCGCTGGACGTGATGTTGACGATGCGACCGAAGCGGCGCCCGATCATGCCGTCTATCGTCGCACGGATCAGCTCGATGGGCGTCAGCATGTTGGCATCGAGCGCGCGGATCCAGTCCTCGCGCGTCCACTCGCGGAAGTCTCCCGGCGGCGGGCCGCCCGCATTGTTCACGAGGATGTCGGGCTCTGCGCAGGCGGCGAGCGCCGCCTCGCGACCCGCTGCGGTCGTGATGTCTGCCGCGACCTCGACGACCTCGACGCCGGTGGCCTCGCGGATCTCGTGCGCGGCGGCCGCGAGCGCCTCGCGCCCGCGCGCGACCAGGGTCACCGACACGCCCTCGCGCGCCAGCGCGAAGGCGCACGCACGCCCCAGCCCCCTGCTCGCGGCACACACCAGCGCGCGCCGGCCTGCGATGCCGAGATCCATGTCAGCGCTCCTGCTCGTCGAGGAAGTCGGTCACGAGGCGGTTGAATGTCGCCGCCTGCTCGATGTTCGACAGGTGGGCCGCCTGCGGGATGATCTCGAGGCGGGCGCCGGGGATCGACTGCGCGATCTCGCGCGCCATCGCTGGCGGCGTGCCGGCATCCTGCTCGCCGACGATGACCAGGGTCGGCACCGCCAGTGTGCGCAGCCGCTGCGCCACGTCGAGCCGCGCGATGCAGTGGCCGCAGCCGGCGTAGCCCTCGACCGGGGTCGCGCGGATCAGCGCGCCGATGCGCGCCAGGACTTCGGGATGCGTCGCGCGATACGGCGCGGTGAACCAGCGCTCGAGCGTCGGCCGGGCCACGGCTTCCATGCCCCGTTCGCGCACCGTCGCGATGCGCTGCTCCCACACCGGCAGCACGTCGGCGGGATACCGGCATGCCGTGTCCGCGAGCACCAGACGCGTCACCCGCTGCGGCGCTGCGAGCGCGACGTGCTGTGCGATCATGCCGCCCATCGACAGGCCGACCAGGGCCGAGCGCTCGATGCCGAGTGCATCCCACAGTCCGAGCACGTCCGCGGCCAGTTGCGCGAAGCTGTACGGGCCCGGCGATGCCTCGCTCGCGCCGTGGCCGCGCGTGTCGTAGCGCAGCACGCTGTGGCGCGCGGCGAACGCCGCGATCTGCTCGTCCCACATCGCCGCGCTGCATGCGAGGGAGTGCGACAGCGTGACCCAGGGTCCGCTGCCGGTGACCTCGTAGTGGATGTCGACCCCGTTCGTTTTCATGCTGGAGAACCCGGCCGGCCGTTCGTGCGGATGGCGACCCCGATGATGCAACAGGCGCGCCTGCCGGGCAAGCGGCGGTGACTTCCGTCGAAGTGCATGGGCGTTGGGTGGGACTGCCCCGCCGGCGGTGACATCCCTTGTCACCCTACCCGGCGCGACGTTCGCTTCTCGATCCGGATTTTCGCCAGACCGGCAGGGTCGGAATCCCGTTCAGCGGATCGTCGTGTCCGCCCGGAAATCCCGGTCGGAGACGGAAGTGACGGGCAGCCGCATGCTTGGACTCGGTCGCGATCGCGCACAGGCGCATGTGCGCCGAGCACTTCGGGGCCGATTCCCGGGCGAACCGGACGGGTCCCTTGCCTTGCCTGCCGCACATCGGCGATCGCATTCCCGCGCAATTTCCGCCGCGGCGGGCAGTTCGGCGGGTGCGACGTAACCCGGCGTCAAGGCGGCGCCGGGTCTCGGTCTGCCGGTCGCGCAGTCCCGGTCACGCAGTCGTCGTTGCGCGTAGCGGCGCTTGTCGATCGCTCGAAACTCGGCGCTGCCGGGCCGGCACCGATCAGCCGGCCGACGGCACGATCACCGCGCCGGCGCCGCAACCGTCGGCTTCAAGCCGAGCCGGCGCGATTTCCTGATGAAACCCGAATCGAAGGTGGCGAGGCTTTCGCATGCCGCCGACAAGGCGAGATGGAGGAGATCGGAAAAGTCGAGGCCGCGCCGGTAGCCATCGATGGCCTGGGCGACGGCGGCGGCACGATCCACCGTGATGTTGTCGATGGCGAGCAGATCGTCGAACAGGTTTGCGATGTCGCGGGTCGACATGTCATAAGCGCTGCGCAGTACCCATTCGAGTTCCTGTATCACCGTCACGGGCACGAACAATTCGATACCCGCGTTCAGCAGCGCACGCGCTTCGCGCTGCTGGGCAAGCGTGGCGGCATCGGCATCCCTCTCGGAGACGATGGCGCGCGCCAGAATGTTCGTGTCGAGCGCGATCACCGCTTGGCGGATCTTGCAAGGCGGCGGCCGGCCACGAGTCCTTGCAGCTCGTCGATTGCGACCGGCCGGCCCGTGTGCGTGATGCGGCCGAAGAGAACGGAAGCCGGCTTCTTGCCGGCCGCCGTCGCCGGCCGGACCAGGATGCCGCCGCCGTCCGGTGCCAGATCGACCTGAACACGCGCCCCCGGCGCAAGCGCCACCTGGCGGCACAGATCGGCGGGCAGCACGACCTGGCGTTTTCCGGAAAGAATCATGGTGGCCATGGCGGGTTCCTGCTTCGTCGACCCGGGCAGTATAACGGGATGCGCATTCTCGTTCAACTGCGTTCAACGACGCCGCGGCAGCGAAGTTGCGTGATCGCCGCGCCAGCGGCACGATCACCGCGCCGGCGCCGACGCAACGAATGGAGTCACGGAAAGACGGGGTCGGGGCCGGACGTCGGACGTTGCGCTTTGCATCTGTCATGCCGAGATCCGGCCCCCTGCACATGACCTCACGCATGCCGGGTTGTATCATGCGACGCTTTCGGGATGACCACCGGGAGTCGCGATGGGTACTACGGAATCCGTTCTCGCAGGGGCTGCGGCGTTCGCCGCGGTGGCGCTGGCGGCTGGCAGCGCGTGGGCGCAAGGCCGCGCCGCGCAGCAGCAGGCGAAGCCGCCGCTCGCGCAGGCGTGGATCGACGTGGCCACGTTTTCCGGCATGGGAATGCCGGGACCGGGCGGCGCCGGCATGCTCGGCGCGCTGATGGGCGGCGGGGGCGGGAAGAACGAATTCGGCAGGACGCACACCGGCGCCGCCGGTCGATGGGTCGATGTGACGCTCTTCACCCGGCGCAATCCGAACCTCGCGCAGGCGGCGCAGGCGGTGCCGCAGGGCACGCGGCTCGCGCCCGAGCTCGCGCTCGTCGCGCCGCGCGACGCGAAGCCGGCCGCGCCGGAGGGAGGGGTCGAACAGCACGATTACGAGCGCCCGAAGGGGGTGATCCACCTGTACTGGGGCTGCGGCGAGGCGGTTCGGCCCGGGCAACCTCGCACGCTGGATGTCTCGCGCGCTTCGCCGGCGGACTACGCGAAGTTCTTCGTCGCCCGCCGCGCGACGCAACGCGGTGCGCACACCGCCGCGGGGCGGCCGCAATGGCCGAACGAGACCGACTCGCGACCGGTGCCCGGGGACGCGACGCTGGTGGGCGAGCACGCCTTCAGCGGCCAGGGCGTGCCCGAGGGTTTCCGCTTCACCATTCCCGCCGCACAGGACCTGATGCCCGCGATCGAACTCGCGCAGCGTCAGCAGGCCGGGGCGACGCTGCTCGAATGGCAGCCGATCCCGCACGCGCGCGCCTACTTCGCCGCGGCGATGGGCGCGCGGCGGGGAAATGACAACGAGATGGTGCTGTGGAGTTCGAGCGAGCTGCCCGAGACCGGCATGGGGCTCATCGACTACCAGACCAATGCCGCGGTCGACCGCTGGCTGAAGGACGGCGTGCTGCTCGCGCCCTCGACGACCCGCTGCGCGATCCCGAAAGGCATCTTCGAGGGCGAGGGTGCGATGCTGCGGCTGATCGCCTACGGGAGCGAACTGAACCTGGCACATCCGCCGCGCCCGGCCGATCCGAAAGTGGTTTGGGAACCGCAGTGGGCGGTGAAGCTGCGGGTCAAGTCGGTCGCGAATGCGATATTGGGAATGGAGGCGCCCTCGTCGGTTCGCGCGCAACCCGAACGCGGTGAAGCGAGCGAGACGGGCCCCGGAGAAACGCAACCGCCGCGCCAGCAAATGCCCGGAGCGATCGATCTGCTGCGTGGCATCCTCGGGCGCTGAACCTCGAACGAGCCTCTTCGGGTCCTCGACGGCCGGATCGCGACCGGCCGTTCCGAGGCGTGCCACGATTCGGGCCGGGGCCCGCGGAGTCAATCCGCTTCGAGGCCGCGAGCCGCGAGGCCGGCCACGGCCCGATTGCGCTCACGCGGGCGTCAGTTTCGCCACCGACAAGGCCAGCCACTTGACGCCCTGGCGGCCGAAATCGACCTGCACGCGCGCATCCGTTCCGCAGCCTTCGGCGGCGAGGATGACGCCGGCGCCGAATTTTCCGTGCCGCACCGACTGGCCCACTCGCAGTCCACTGCCTTCTCGTGCGATGCGCGGCGTCGCCGCGTCGCCGTGCGGGGTGTCGAAGCCGGGCACGCAGGCAAATCCATGCACGGTGGCGCGCGGCGCCAGCCATTTCGTCAGCGCCTGCGGAATCTCCTCGAGAAAGCGCGACTTGACGCCGTAGCGGGTGTAGCCGTGCAGCATGCGCGTGCCCGCGAAGCTCAGATACAGCCGGCGCCTGGCACGGGTCACCGCGACATACATCAGGCGCCTTTCCTCCTCCAGCCCTTTGGTTTCGTTCAGGGACTGCTCGTGCGGAAACAGTCCTTCCTCGAGTCCGCTGAGGAACGCCACGTCGAACTCGAGCCCTTTCGCCGAATGTACGGTCATGAGCTGCACGGCATCCGCGCCCTCACCGGCCTGATGCTCGCCCGACTCGAGCGAGGCGTGGGTCAGGAAGGCCGTCAGGCTGCCGTCCTCGTTCTCGGCGACGAAGTTCGCCGCGGCGCTGACCAGCTCATCGAGGTTCGCCAGCCGGTCGGCACCCTCGCGCTCGCTGCGGTAGTGCGCGCGCAGGCCGGAGTGCTCGATCGCCTGCTCGACGATCTCGGGCAGCGGCAGCCCCTCGGTGGCGCCGCGCAGTCGCCCGATCAGTTCCGTGAACGTCGCGACCGCGCCGCGCGCCTTGCCGTCGAGCCTTCCTGCCGCTTCATGCAGGCTCACCGCCTGCGCCTTCGCGAGGTCCTGCAGCGCTTCGAGCGAGCGCGATCCGATGCCGCGCGCCGGAAAATTGACCGCGCGCAGGAATGAGGTGTCGTCGCCGGGGTTGGCGATGAGCCGCAGGTAGGCCAGTGCGTGCTTGATCTCCTGGCGCTCGAAGAAACGCAGGCCCCCGTAGACGCGATAGGCGATGCCGGCCGAGACGAGCGCATGCTCGAGCACGCGGGACTGCGCGTTGGACCGGTACAGCAGCGCGATCTGGCCCGCCGGCTCGCGCTGCGTGCCGATCAGTGTGCGGATCTCCTCGACGATCCAGCGCGCCTCGTCGAGATCGCTCTGCGCTTCATAGATGCGGATCGGCTCGCCCGCGCCGGTATCGGTCCACAGTTTCTTGCCCAGGCGCGTCGCGTTGTTCTTGATGATCGCGTTGGCGGCGTCGAGGATGTTCCCGTGCGAGCGGTAGTTCTGCTCCAGCCGGATCACGTTGGCGACGCGGAATTCGGCCTCGAAATCGAGCATGTTGCCGATCTTCGCACCGCGGAAGCCATAGATGGCCTGGTCGTCGTCGCCCACCGCGAACAGCGCCGCACCGCCGCCCGCGATGAGTTTCAACCAGCGGTACTGCAACGCGTTGGTGTCCTGGAATTCGTCGATGAGGATGTGGCGGAAACGCTGCTGGTAATGGGTGCGCAGCGGCTCGTTGCGATCGAGCAGCTCGTAGCAGCGCAGCAGCAATTCGGCGAAATCGACGACGCCCTCGCGCTGGCACTGCTTCTCGTACTCCTGGTAGAAGCCGATGCGCTGGCCGGTGAAGGCGTCCCACGCTTCGACCGCTTCGGGCCGCTCTCCGGCTTCCTTGTGCGCATTGATGAAATGCGCGAGCTCGCGCGGCGGATGTTTCTCCGGGTCGACGTTCAGAGCCTTCAGCAGCCGCTTGATCGCCGCGAGCTGGTCGGCGGCGTCCAGGATCTGGAATGCCTGGGGCAGCGCGGCGTCGCGGTAGTGGGCACGCAGCAGCCGGTTGCACAGCCCGTGGAACGTGCCGATCCACATGCCGCGCGGCTCGACCGGCAGTTGCGCCGACAGTCGAGCCAGCATCTCCTTGGCTGCCTTGTTCGTGAAGGTCACCGCCAGCACCGCGTGCGGGCTCACCTGGCCGGTCTGGATCAGCCAGGCGATGCGCGTGGTCAGTACGCGGGTCTTGCCGCTGCCGGCCCCCGCCAGGATCAGCGCATGCTCCGGCGCTGCGGTGACCGCGGCGAGCTGCTGCGCATTGAGGTTGCGGAGGAGGTCGGACATGGGCGGTGCCGCTGCGGCGAGGCGGCATTATAGCCCCCTGTCCGGTGCCGATCCGGAGCTTGGCGCGCAGCAGCAGGGAATCTCCCGATTCCGCTCGATGATCCCTTGCAAGCCAGGGCGATCGGTGCCATATTGCTATGGTGCAGTGCAATATATCCTGCGAACGTGCGACGGAGACCGTCATGAAGGATCCGAAGATGCTGCCTTGGCTGGCGCGCAAGGCGGGCGTGCCCGTGGCCCGGGCCGAAGAACTGTGGGCGGACGCGATTCGCCACGCGACGGTGCGTACCGGCTGGGTGGGTACCTCCGAATACTGGCAGGTGGCCACCGGGCGCCTGCTCGAGCTGCTTGCCGAAGAACGGGCGGCACAGCGCCTCAAGCCCTACTCGCGGGTGGTCCGATTCCAGGTGTGGCTGTGGCTGCTGCCGGTTGCGCTGTGGCGGCGCGTCGGAATGCCCGCCTCGCGGCTGTGGTGCCGCGTGCCCGGCGCTCGCGGCTGACGCGCTCCGGTCGGGGCCGCGGCGTCGCGCTGCGGGCCGAAGGGGCGGCTCGGTAGCGGGGTAGCGGCGTACAATTCGCGTTTCTCGGTAAGGGACCCCGCGCCCATGCAGGACAAATACGACCCTTCGACGGTGGAGCGCCTGGCCCAGGAGCACTGGGAGCGCTCGCACGCCTTCCGCGCCGTCGAAGATCCCGCCCGCCCGAAGTACTACTGTCTGTCGATGTTCCCGTATCCGTCGGGCAAGCTGCACATGGGGCATGTGCGCAACTACACCATCGGCGACGTGCTGACCCGGCATCACCGCATGCGCGGCTACAACGTACTGCAGCCGATGGGCTGGGACGCCTTCGGGCTGCCTGCCGAGAACGCCGCGATGGCGCATGGGGTGCCGCCGGCGAAATGGACGTGGGACAACATCGCCTACATGAAGAGGCAGCTCCGGTCGCTGGGTTTCGCGATCGACTGGGACCGCGAGCTCGCCACCTGTGCGCCCGGCTACTACAGATGGAATCAGTGGCTGTTCCTGCGCATGCTCGAAAAGGGGCTGGCGTACCAGAAGACCGGGGTCGTGAACTGGGATCCGGTCGATCAGACGGTGCTCGCCAACGAGCAGGTCATCGACGGGCGCGGCTGGCGCACCGGCGCGGTGATCGAGAAGCGCGAAATCCCGATGTATTACCTCGCGATCACCCGGTACGCGGACGAGCTGCTGGCGGCGCTCGACGCTCTGCCCGGCTGGCCCGAGCGCGTCAAGACGATGCAGGCCAACTGGATCGGCAAGAGCTTCGGCGTGCGCTTCGCCTTTCCGTACGAGCTCGACGGCCGGCGGGAAAAGCTGTGGGTCTTCACGACCCGCGCCGACACGATCCTGGGGGTGACCTTCGTCGCGGTCGCCGCGGAACATCCGCTCGCCACGCGCGCGGCGAAGCGCGATGCCAGGCTCGCGGCCTTCATCGACGAGTGCAGGCGCGGTTCGGTGATGGAAGCCGATCTCGCGACGATGGACAAGAAGGGAATGCCGACCGGCATCTTCGTCGACCATCCGCTCACCGGCGAGAAGCTCGAGGTGTGGGTCGGCAACTATGTGCTGATGGGCTACGGCGAGGGCGCCGTGATGGCGGTGCCCGCCCACGACGAGCGCGATTTCCACTTCGCGAAGAAGTACGGCCTGCCGATCCGGCAGGTCATCGACGTGCCCGGCGAGCGCTTCTCGCTCGAGGCCTGGCAGGAGTGGTATGCGGACAAACAGCGGGGACACTGCATCCATTCCGGCCGCTACGACGGTCTCGCATTCGATGCGGCCGTCGAGGCCGTCGCTGCGGATCTCGAGGCCAGGGAGCTGGGCAGCAAACGGGTCGTGTGGAGACTGCGCGACTGGGGCATCTCGCGCCAGCGCTACTGGGGCTGCCCGATCCCGCTGATCCACTGCGGGCGCTGCGGCACGGTGCCGGTGCCCGACGATCGGCTCCCGGTGGTGCTGCCCGAGGACTGCGTGCCCGACGGCACCGGCAATCCGCTCGCCAAGCGCCGCGATTTCGTCGAGTGCGCCTGTCCGAAGTGCGGCGGCGCCGCGCGACGCGAGACCGATACGATGGACACCTTCGTCGACTCGTCCTGGTATTACATCCGTTACGCAGCCGCGGGCAACGACGCGGCGATGGTCGACGAGCGGGTCGGATACTGGCTGCCGGTCGATCAGTACATCGGCGGCATCGAGCATGCGATCCTGCACCTGCTGTATTCGCGCTTCTGGACCCGGGTCATGCGCGATCTGGGCCTGGTCGCCTTCGAAGAGCCGTTCCAGCGCCTGCTCACGCAGGGCATGGTGCTCAACGAGATCTTCTATCGCAAGCCGGAATCGGGTCGCATCACCTACTACAACCCGGCGGAAGTCGAAAAGAGAACCGATGACAAGGGGATGCGCTGCGCAGCCGTGCTGAAGGCGGACGGCCTGCCGGTCGAGTCGGGCGGCATCGGCACGATGTCCAAGTCGAAGAACAACGGCGTCGACCCGCAGGCGCTGATCGAGCGCTACGGTGCGGACACCGCGCGCTTCTTCATGATGTTTGCCAGTCCGCCGGAGCAGACGCTGGAATGGTCGGACTCGGGCGTCGAAGGCAGCCACCGATTCCTCAAGCGCGTGTGGGCTTTCGCCGGCGCGGTGCGCGAGGCGGTCGCATCGGCTTCCGGCGTGCCGGCCGAACTGTCCGCGCCGCTCGCTCGCGTGCGCCGCGAGGTGCATCTGAACCTCAGGCAGGCGAACCACGATTTCCAGAAATTCCAGTTCAACACCGTCGCCTCGGCGGCGATGAAGATGCTCAACGCGCTCGAGGCCGCACCGGAACGCGGCGAGGGGCGCGCCGCGGTGATCCGCGAAGGCATGTCGATCCTGTTGAGGCTGCTCTCGCCGATCGCGCCGCACATCTGCCACGGGTTGTGGCGCGAACTGGGGTTCGGCGACGATCCGCTCGATGCGCCGTGGCCGCAGCCCGAGGAGGCCGCGCTGGCGTGCGAGCACATCGAGCTGGTGCTCCAGGTCAACGGAAAGACGCGCGGCGTCCTGACGCTGCCCGCCTCGGCGGCGCGCGAGCACATCGAGCATGCGGCGCTCGCCAGCGAGGCGGCGCAACGGCACATGGCGGGCAAGCCCGCGCGCAAGATCGTCGTCGTGCCGGGCCGGCTGGTCAATGTCGTCGTCTGAGCAGCGTGCGGTGAGTGCCGTGCATCGCCGTCGTGTCCGTCGTGCCCCGTGGCCGCGCCTGCTGTCGCTCGCGCTAGCGCTCGCGCTGGGCGGGTGCGGTTTCCAGTTGCGCGGCACCGCTGCGCTGCCCTTCGACACGCTGTACGTCGGCGGCGCCGGCACCGAGCTCGGCGCGCAGCTTCGGCGCGCGATCGAAGCGAACGGCAGGACCCGCATCGCTGCATCGCCGCGCGAGGCCGCCGCGCAACTGCGCGTAAAGAGCGAGGAGCGCGAAAAGTCGATCCTGTCGCTCAATGCCGCGGGCCAGGTGCGCGAACACCTGCTCGCCTATCGCGTGGTGTTCGATGTCGAAGACGGAAGCGGCCGCGTGATCGTTCCCGACAGCCGGATCGCGCTGACCCGCGAATTGCCCTTCAGCAGCTCGCAGGTGCTCGCGAGGCAGGCCGAGGAGGATCTGCTGTATCGGGACATGCAGCGCGAGGCCGTCCAGCAGATGCTCCGGCGGCTGTCCGCGGCACGGCCTTGATCGCTTCGCGGTCGGGCGCGGCATCGCGCTGGATCCACCAGAACGTGACGGCGCGCGGAACGGTTTGCCGAGCAGCTCGCGAAGCGGCTCGCGCCCCTGTATGTGCTGCACGGCGACGAGCCGCTGCTGGTGATCGAGGCGGCCGATGCCATCCGCAAGGCGGCGCGCGAGGCGGGCTACGCCGAACGCGAGGTGCTTGTGGCGGGCGGCAGCATGGGGTGGGATGCGCTGCGGCTCGCCGCAGGCAACCTGTCGCTGTTCGGCGCGCGCAAGCTGATCGACCTGCGAATTCCCGGCGGCAAGCCCGGCCGCGAGGGCGCCGAAGCGCTCATCGCGCATTGCCGCGCACTCGATGACGGTGTCCTCACGCTGATCAGTCTGCCGCGGCTCGACTGGAGCGCGCGCAAGAGCGCGTGGTTCCAGGCGCTGGAGCATGCGGGCGTGGCGGTCGAGCTGAATGCGCCGCCGCTCGAACGGCTGCCGGCATGGATCGGCGAGCGGCTGCGGCGGCAGGGCCAGTGGGCTCCGGCCGAGGCGCTCGAGTTCATCGCACTTCAGGTCGAGGGCAACCTGCTCGCGGCGCATCAGGAGATCCAGAAGCTGGCGCTGCTTCATCCGGCCGGCGCACTGAGCCTGGCGCAGGTCGAGGATGCGGTGCTCAGCGTCGCACGTTATGATGTCGACAAGCTGCGTGCGGCGCTGGTGGCCGGCGAGCCGGCGCGCTGCGCCCGGCTGCTCGACGGACTGCGCGCCGAGGGTGCCGCGCCGCCGCTGCTGCTGTGGGCGTTCGTGTCGGAGATTCACACGCTGGCGCTCGTTCGCGGCGGGCTCGATCGCGGCGAGCCTGCGGCCGCGCCGCTCAGGCAGGCGCGGGTGTTCGACGCGCAGCGCGCGCGCGCGACCGAGCAGGCGGCGCGCCGTCTGAACGCGCGCACGATCGCCGCGGCGCTCAGTCATGCCGCACGCATCGATCGCGTGATCAAGGGGCTGCGCCGCGGCGACGTGTGGGACGAGTTCCTGCAGGTCGCGCTGCGGCTGGCGGGACGATGAACGCGCATGCGCACCGGCGATTGCATTGCGAGGCGAAACGCGAACCCGGCATGGACATCCGAAACTACATGCATACGCTCGGCCGCCAGGCACGTGAAGCCTCGCGGCTGATGGCCCGGTCCTCGACCGCCGCGAGGAACGCGGCGCTCGCCGCGGTCGCGGCCGCGATCCGCCGCGATGCCGAGCGGCTCCTCGCGGCCAATCGCGAGGATGTCGAAGCGGCCCGCGCGGCGGGCCTCGCGCCGGCCCTGCTCGATCGCCTGGAGCTGTCCGCGAAGACGGTGGAGACGATGGCCCAGGGCCTCGACCAGATCGCCGCACTGCCGGATCCGGTCGGCGAGATCAGCGACCTCAAGGTGCGGCCGTCCGGCATCCGGGTCGGCCGCATGCGGGTGCCGCTCGGGGTCATCGGCATCATCTACGAGGCGCGGCCGAACGTGACGGTCGATGCGGCCGGGCTGTGCCTGAAGTCGGGCAATGCCGCCATCCTGCGCGGAGGTTCCGAGGCGATACGCTGCAACCGCGCGCTGGCCACGCTGCTGCACGAGGGCCTGCGCGCGGCCGGCCTGCCCGAGCTGGCGGTGCAGGTCGTCGAGACGACCAACCGCGCTGCGGTCGGCGAGCTGGTGACGATGAAGCGGTACGTCGATGTCATCGTGCCGCGCGGCGGCAAGGGGCTGATCGAGCGTGTGGCGAACGAGGCCCGGATCCCGGTGATCAAGCATCTCGACGGCAATTGTCACGTGTATGTGGACGATGCGGCCGATCCGGAAAAGGCGCTGCGCATCGTCGAGAACGCGAAGACCCAGCGGCTGGGCACCTGCAACACCGCCGAGTCGCTGCTGGTGGCGCGCGGCGCGGCGGGGGCGCTGCTGCCCCGACTGGGCGCGATGCTGGCGGGCCACGGCGTCGAACTGCGCGGGTGCGCCGAGTCGCTCGCGATCCTGCGCGCGGCAGGCATCGACGAGCGCCGGCTGCGGGAGGCCGGCGAGGACGACTGGGCTGCGGAGTACCTCGCCGCGATCCTCGCGGTGAAGGTGGTCGCCGGGCTCGACGAGGCGATCGAGCACATCAACCGGTACGGCTCGGGTCACACCGATGCCATCGTCACGGAGCACTACGGCCACGCGATGCGCTTCCTGCGCGAGGTCGATTCGGGCTCGGTGATGGTCAATGCCTCGACGCGTCTCGCCGACGGTTTCGAATACGGGCTGGGTGCGGAGATCGGCATCTCGACCGACAAGCTGCATGCGCGCGGGCCGGTGGGGCTGGAGGGTCTGACCAGCCTCAAGTGGATCGTGCTCGGCAACGGCGAGCTGCGGCACTGAGTCGATCACCGCATGCTCCCGCATCACTGGGAACGGCACCGCACCGATCGCATCGGCTGGCTGCGCGCTGCGGTGCTGGGGGCGAATGACGGCATCGTATCGATGGCGAGCCTGCTGCTGGGCGTCGCGGCGGCGCACGCGTCCCATGCGGACGTCCTGCTGGCCGGCGTCGCGGGACTCGCGGCCGGGGCGATGTCGATGGCCGCGGGCGAGTACGTGTCGGTGCATTCGCAGGCGGACACCGAGCGCGCGGACATCGAGCGCGAGCGGCGCGAGCTCGAGGCCGACCATGCCAGCGAGCGCAGGGAGCTGGCGGCGATCTATGTCGGACGGGGCCTCGATGCATCGCTCGCCGCACAGGTCGCGGACCAGTTGATGGCGCACGATGCGCTCGGCGCCCACGCGCGCGACGAGCTCGGGATCACGGACGCGCTCGGCGCGCGCCCGATCCAGGCCGCGGCTGCCTCGGCCGCGAGCTTCGCGATCGGCGCGGCGCTGCCGCTCGCCGTCGCGGCGCTGGCTGCGGAGCCGGCGCTGATCGTGCTCGTCGCGGGAGCCTCGCTCGCCTTCCTCGCGCTGCTCGGCGCGCTGGCCGCGCGCGCCGGCGGCGCGAGCCTCGCGGTGGGAGCCGCGCGGGTCGCGTTGTGGGGTGCGCTGGCCATGGCGGTGACCGCCGGGATCGGAGCGCTGGCGGGAACCGTCGTATGACGAATCGATGGAATCGAGGAATTCACATGAGCCCCGATCGGAGGACGGCATGAAGAAGAATTACCGCATCGCGACGATCCCCGGCGATGGCATCGGCCGCGAGGTCGTACCCGAGGGCGTGCGCGTGCTCGAAGCCGCGGCGGCGAAGTTCGGCATCGCGTTCGACTGGGACTGGATCGAGTGGGCGAGCTGCGACTACTACCAGGCTCACGCCCGCATGATGCCCGAGGACTGGTTCGAGCGCATCTGCCATCACGACGCGATCTTCTTCGGCGCGGTCGGTTGCCCGAGCACGGTGCCCGACCACGTCTCGCTGTGGGGTTCGCTGCTGCAGTTTCGCCGGCGCTTCGACCAGTACATCAACCTGCGCCCGGTACGGCTGATGCCCGGCATGCGCTGTCCGCTCGCCGGGCGCAATCCCGGCGACATCGATTTCGTCGTCGTGCGCGAGAACACCGAGGGCGAATACTCCGCGATCGGCGGGCGCATGTTCGAGGGCAGCGAGCGCGAGCTGGTCGTGCAGGAAACGGTGATGACGCGCCAGGGAATCGATCGCGTACTCAAGTTCGCATTCGAGCTGGCCGGGCGGCGACGCGGCCATCTGACCTCGGCGACGAAGTCGAACGGGATCGCGATCACGATGCCGTTCTGGGACGAGCGGGTGAAGTCCATGGCCGCCGCCCACCCGGGTGTACGCGTCGACCGTTATCACATCGACATCCTGTGCGCGCATTTCGTGCAACACCCGGACTGGTTCGATGTCGTGGTCGGCTCCAACCTGTTTGGAGACATCCTGTCGGACCTCGGGCCGGCCTGTACCGGCACGATCGGCATCGCGCCCTCGGCCAACATCAACCCGGAGCGCGTGTATCCTTCGCTGTTCGAGCCGGTTCACGGGTCGGCGCCCGACATCGCGGGACGCGGCATCGCGAATCCGCTGGGGCAGATCTGGTCGGGCGCGCTGATGCTGGAGCATCTCGGGCATCCCGAAGCCGCCGCGGCGGTCGTGCGCGCCATCGAGGCGGTGCTGGCGAGCGGACCGAAGACGCCGGATCTGGGTGGAACCGCGACCACGGCCGAGGTCGGCCGCGCGGTCGCGGATGCACTGTGACGCCGCATTGAGCGCTGAAAGGAGAGGCAGGGACATGAGGACGATACGCTGGCTGTTGCCGGTGCTGTGCGCGATGCTGGCCGTTCCGCTGCTGGCGGCGACCGAGGTGGCGGGAGTGAAGTTCGACGACCGGATGAAGGTGGGTGCAGCCGAGCTCGCGCTCAACGGCGCGGGCCTGCGCATCAAGGTCTTCTTCAAGGTCTATGCGATGGGGCTGTACCTGCCCGAGAAGAAGGCCGCCGCGGCGGACGTGCTCGCGCTGAAGGGGCCCACACGGGCGCACATCGTGTTGCTGCGAGACGTCAGCGCCGAGGACTTCGCCGACGCGCTGATGAGCGGGCTGAAGAAGAACACGAGCGAAGCGCAGTTCGCCGCGATCCGCGAGCGTGCGGAACGGTTCCGCCGCTCGCTGCTCGAGGTGAAGGAGGTGACCAAGGGTACGATCGTCGATCTCGACTATCTGCCCGAGTCGGGCACGCGCCTGACGGTGCGCGGCCAGCCGCAGGGGGCCGACATCGCCGGCGAGGATTTCCATCAGGCGCTGCTGCGGATCTGGATAGGCGAGAAACCGGCCCAGGACGACCTGAAGGACGCCCTGCTCGGAAAGTCGGCCGGGTGAACGCGCCGATGCCGCTATAATCGGCGCGCCCAACAATCCATCTCGAGGAGGAGACGATCATGAAGGACCGGATTCGCGTACTGGTCGTTGCGATGGCCGCGGCGCTGATGGCGGCGCCTGCGAGCGCCCAGCAGTTCATCAACGTGCTCACCGGCGGCACCAGCGGGATCTACTATCCGCTGGGCGTCGCGCTGACGCAGATCTATGGCAAGGCGATCCCCGGCGTCAAGGCGACCGTGCAGTCGACGAAGGCCTCGGCCGAGAATCTCAACCTGCTGCAGGCCGGCCGCGGAGAGATCGCGCTGACGCTCGGCGATGCGCTCAGTCTCGCCTGGAAAGGCAACGCCGAGGCGGGCTTCAAGACGCCGCTGAACCGGCTGCGCGGAGTGTCCGCGACCTATACGAACTACCTGCAGATCGTCGCCTCGGCGAGCTCCGGGATCAAGACGATGGCGGACCTCAAGGGCAAGCGCATCTCGGTGGGCGCGCCGAAGTCGGGCACGGAATTGAATGCGCGTGCGATCCTGAAGGCTGCCGGTCTGTCCTACGCCGATTTCGCCAAGGTCGAGTACCTGCCGTTCGGCGAGTCGGTGGAACTGATGAAGAACCGCCAGCTCGACGTCACGCTCCAGTCCGCGGGCCTGGGCGTGGCATCGATCCGCGACCTCGCGAACTCCATCAGCATCGTCGTCGTTCCGATTCCGCCGGAAGTCACGGCGAAGGTCGGTGACCCCGCGTATCAGCCGGCGACGATACCAGCCGGGACCTATCAGGGGCAGGCGAGCGCGGTGATTACCGCGTCGATCGCGAACTTCCTGGTCAGCCATGAGGGCGTGCCGGCCGATACCGTCTACCGCATGACCAAGGCCATGTACGAGAACCTCGACATGATGGTCGCCGCCCATGCCGCGGCCAAGCAGATCAAGCGCGAGAACGCGCTGAAGGGCATGCCGGTCCCGCTGCACCCGGGGGCCGAGAAGTACTACCGGGAAATCGGGCTGCTCAAGTAGGGGTTCGGACCGGCGCCGCAGCGATCGCCGGCGCCGCTCGCGATGATGGCCGCTGGCCCCGATCGATCGTTGCCGGGGATCGTGCGCGAGTTCGGCTGGCAGCACGGCGGCAGGGCGCGCGCGATCTACCTGGTCGCGATCGTTTTTTCCTCCTTTCAGATCGTGACGGCGGCGTTCAGCCCGCTGTCGAGCGTCGTCGTGCGCGCGATCCACGTCGGCTTCCTGCTGTGGATGACCTTCATGCTGTTTCCCGGAGTCACGGCGCGCAGCCGGCCGCTGCCGGGCGTGGGCTGGGCGCTCGGGCTGACCGGTTTCGGGCTGAGCCTGTATCACTGGGTGTTCGAGGCCGACCTGATCCAGCGTGCGGGCGACCCGACGCAATTCGACATGATCGTCGGCACGCTGACGCTGATCCTGGTGTTCGAGGCCACGCGCCGGGTGATGGGGCCGGCACTGCCGCTGATCTGCGCTGCCTTCCTTGCCTATGCGCTGTTCGGCAACCACCTGCCGGGCGGACTGGCCCACCGCGGTTACACGGTGGCGCAGGTGGTCGATCAGCTCGGCTTCGGCACCGAGGGGATCTACGGCATACCGACCTATGTATCGTCGACCTACATCTTCCTGTTCATCCTGTTCGGCTCGTTTCTCGAACAGGCCGGCATGATCAGGCTGTTCACGGATGTCGCGCTCGGTACCGTCGGGCACACGAGAGGCGGGCCGGCCAAGGTGTCGGTGATTTCGTCGGGGCTGATGGGCACGATCAACGGCTCGGGTGTGGCCAATGTGGTGACCACCGGCCAGTTCACGATTCCGCTGATGAAGAGGTTCGGCTACCGGCCCGAGTTCGCGGGCGGCGTGGAAGCGACCTCGAGCATGGGCGGCCAGATCATGCCGCCGGTGATGGGCGCGGTCGCGTTCATCATGGCCGAGACCATCAACCTTCCCTATGTCGAGATCGTGAAGGCCGCGACCCTCCCCGCGCTGCTTTATTTCGGCTCGGCGTTCTGGATGGTGCACCTCGAAGCCGGCCGGGTCGGCCTGACCGGCTTGCCGAAGGCCGAATGCCCCGACGCCTGGTCGGCCCTGCGCGAGGGTTGGTACCTCGTGTTGCCGCTGCTCGCGCTGGTGTGGCTGCTGTTCGCCGGCTACACGCCGCTTTTCTCGGGAACGGTCGGACTGGCGCTGACCGCGATCCTCATCCTCGGCATGGCGGTCGCGGCGCGCCTGTCGGGCACGGCGTTGCGCATCGCTTTCTGGATCGCGCTCGGGTTGGGCTGTTCGGCGTTCTTCAGGTTCGGGGTCGGTGTGTTCTTCGCAGTCGCCGCCGTGCTTGCGTCGGTCTGCCTGTTCGTGCGCGGCGGCCGAAGCACCTTGCGTCTGTCGGTCGATGCGCTTGCAGACGGTGCGCGTCATGCGCTGCCCGTGGGGGTGGCCTGCGCGATCGTCGGCGTGATCATCGGCGTCATCACGCTCACCGGCGTGGCGACCACTTTCGCCGGATACATCATCCGGCTCGGCGGCCAGAGCCTGTTCCTGTCCCTGGCGCTGACGATGCTCGTGTGCCTGGTGCTCGGAATGGGGATCCCGACGATTCCGAACTACATCATCACCAGCTCGCTCGCGGCGCCCGCGCTGTTCCAGCTCGGCGTGCCGCTGCTCGTATCGCACATGTTCGTGTTCTATTTCGGCATCCTCGCCGATCTCACCCCGCCGGTCGCGCTGGCGGCGTTCGCGGCGGCGCCGATCGCCGGTGCGTCGGGGGTGCGCATCGGCATCCAGGCGATGCGCGTCGCCGCTGCCGGATTCGTGATTCCGTACATGGCGGTCTATGCGCCGGCGCTGATGCTGCAGGGCGGCGGCCCGCCGGAGGTGCTCTACATCGTGTTCAAGGCGGTGCTCGCGATCGGCCTGTGGGGTGCGGCCTCGATCGGTTTCCTGCGCGGTTCGTTGAACGGGTTCGAGCGCGTTTTCGCGGCGGCTGCGGCAGGTTTCCTGATCGTCGCGATTCCGCTCACCGACGAGATCGGGTTCGCGCTCGCGGCGGCATTCATCGCCTGGCACATGCGGCATACACGCCGGGCCGCGGCGGCGCCGTGATCGGGCTGTGCGTCGCGGCCGGAGCACTGGTCGCGTTCGTTCCGGTGCAGACCTTCGCGCTGGCGTGGACGCACTCGATCGAGAAGATCCGCTGGGAGGAAGACTGGCGCATCGAGGCGGGCCGGCTTCACCTCGAGCAGGCGCGCGTGCGCGGCAGCGGCGCCGGCATGGAGCCGCCCGATGGCGCCGTGCTGGAGCGGGGCGTGTGGCACTACCGGCCGCAGCTCGCGCCGCTCGATCGCCTCACACTCGCCCATTCGACCTTCACCGCGGGCTGGGAACTGTGCGCGCTGGGGCGCTGCCGGCCGCTTGCCGATCTGGCCGGTGCCGCGCAAAATGGCGTGGTCGAGCTGTACGCCTGCACGGGAGAGAAGCATGGGCACTGAATCCGGCTACGATGCCGTCGTCCTGACCGCATTCGGCGCGCTGGGCGTGCGCACCGCGGACGGTGCGGCTGCGGGCATCGACTTCCTGCCGCCCGGTACCGCGCCGGTCGCGCCGCGCAACGCGCTGGCCGGCGCAGTGTGCGCGCAACTCGCCGCCTACCTCGCGGATCCCGCCGCCCGCTTCGAACTGCCGCTCGCCCGGCTGGGTACGACGTTCCAGCAGCGGGTGTGGCGCTCGATCGCGGCGATCGAGTGCGGCCGCACGCGCAGCTACGGCGACATCGCGGCACGGCTCGCGAGCAGCGCGCGCGCCGTGGGCCGGGCGTGCGCGAGCAATCCGTTTCCGATCGTCGTGCCGTGCCATCGAGTGGTTGCGGCTGACGGTGGACTGGGTGGATTCTGCGGCGCGCGCGGCGGCTACCGGATCGAGGCCAAGCGCTGGTTGCTGCGGCACGAGGGCGTGCCGTGCGGCGAGCACGGCACATCCGTGTGAGTGGCCCGGGTGCGCACCGCCGTCGCAGCCGGGATCGCGGACCATGCCCTGCTGGATCGGTTCACCGACACGCTGTGGCTGGAGGCCGGACTCGCGCGCAACACGCTCGCGGCCTACCGCAACGATCTCGCCCGCCTCGCGGCCTGGCTCGCCGAGCGCGGCAAGTCGCTCGAGCGCGTCCAGCCGGTCGACCTGCATGACTATCTGCGCGAATACAGCCGCGGGTCCAAGGCCACCAGCCAGCGCAGGCTGCTTTCTTCGCTGCGCCGCTTCTACCGCCATCTGATCGAACGCGGCGCGATCGACGCCGATCCGCTCGCAGGCATCGACCGGCCGGCGATGCCGCAGCGTTTTCCGAAGACGCTGTCGGAGGCCGAGGTCGAGGCGCTGCTCGCTGCCGCGGATTGCACGGCGGCGCAAGGGCTCCGCAACCGCGCGATGATCGAGGTCATGTATGCCACCGGCCTGCGGGTCAGCGAAGATCGGAAGAGCCGCCTGTTCCAGGTCAGCGCCGACATGGGGGTCGTGCGGGTGATGGGCAAGGGCTCGAAGGAGCGGCTGGTGCCGCTGGGCGAGATCGCACTGGAGTGGCTCGCGCGCTATCTGCGCGAGGCGCGGCCCGTGCTGCTGGGCCATCGCACTTCGGACGCGCTGTTCGTCAGCCGGCGCGGCGCCGCGCTCACCCGCCAGATGTTCTGGAGGATCGTCAAGCGGCAGGCGGTGTGCGCCGGCATCGATCCGGGGCGCATTTCGCCGCACGTGCTGCGCCATGCGTTCGCGACGCACCTGCTCAACCACGGCGCCGACCTGCGCGTGGTGCAGCTGCTGCTCGGCCACGCGGACATCTCGACGACCCAGGTCTATACGCATGTCGCGCGCGAGCGGCTCAGATCGCTGCACGAGCGCCACCACCCGCGCGGATGAGCCCGCGCGCACCGCGATGAACAGGGACGAACGCGCGGCGGATACCCCTGCGACGCGTTTTCTGCGCGCGCACCGGGTCGCATACTCGAACCATCCCTACCGGTACGAGGAGCACGGCGGCACGAGCGTGTGCGCGCGTGAGCTGAACGTCGATGAACATGCCGTCGTCAAGACGCTGGTGATGCAGGATGAGGACGCCCGCCCGCTGATCGTGCTGATGCACGGCGACCGCAAGGTCTCGACGAAGGCGCTCGCGCGCCAGATCGGTGTCAAGACCGTGCAGGCGTGCAAGCCCGAAGTGGCGCAGCGGCACACCGGCTATCTCGTCGGGGGCACGTCGCCGTTCGGCACGAAGAAGCCGCTGCCGGTGTGTCTGGAAAAGACGATCCTCGATCTCGCGCTGATCTACATCAACGGCGGGCGCCGCGGCCATCTGGTCGGCATGCACCCTCACGACCTGCTGCGGGTGCTCGCGCCCAGGCTGGTGCAGTGCGCGCTCGAGCCTTGAGCGCGCGCGTGCCGCTCAGTCGCGGCCGCGCTCGATGAACACGCCGACCCGGCGAACCCCGCGTGCCACGCCCACCTTGGCGATCGAGATCTTGACCCAGGGCGCCTTGAAGTGTCCCAGCATGACGGCGATGATGTGCTCGCCGAGCGCTTCCAGCAGGTTGAAGTGGCGGCCGGCGAGTTCCTCCCGGATGCGTGCGATGACCGCGGCATAGTCGATCGTGTCCGCGATGTCGTCGCGCTGCGCCGCCTCGTCGGGTACGCCAAAGGTCAGTTCGATCTCCAGCGTCTGAGCCGTGGCGCGCTCGCGCGGGTAGATGCCGACGTGCGCTTCGACGCGCAGCGCCTCGATGAAGATGAAATCCATGTCTGTGCGGGTAGAATCGCGCCGATTGTAGCCGTTCGCCGCGCGCGGGCGGCGAGCGCGATTCCCGCCGGCGCCCCGTGGCCTTGGAGTGATCGATGAACACCCTCGTACTCGCCCTCGTTGGCTATCTGATCGGCTCGCTGCCCTTCGCGGTGATCGTCAGCCGTGGCTTCGGGCTCGCAGACCCGCGCAGCTACGGCTCCGGCAATCCGGGTGCGACCAACGTGCTGCGCACGGGCAACCGGCTCGCGGCGGTGCTGACGCTGCTCGGCGATGCGGGCAAGGGTTATGTCGCGGTGCGCCTCGCCGGGGCGCTCGCGCCGGCCATCGGCGCCGCCCCGGCCGATGTGGCGCTGGCCGGGTTCGCGGCGTTCTTCGGCCATCTGCACTCGGCCTTTCTCGGGCTGCGCGGCGGCAAGGGGGTCGCGACCGCGCTTGGCGTGGCGGTCGGTTTCAGCGTCTGGCTCGGGCTCGCGCTCGTCGCGATCTGGATCACGGTCGCGGCCGCATTCCGTTATTCCTCGCTGGCCGCGGTGGTGGCGGCGCTCGCCGCTCCGCTGCTCGCCGGCCTGCTCCTCGGCGAAAGCACGCAGGTCACCGCGGTGCTGTCGATGGCGATCCTGCTGGTCTGGCGTCACCTGGACAACCTGCGCAAGCTGCGCGAGGGCAGAGAGAGCAGGATAGGAGAGAGCGCGCCGCGCGATCATTCGGCGGGGGACAGCTCCTGAAGCGGCCATCTCGGGCGCACCGAGAAAGCGCCGTGCGTGCCGCATGCGAGGCCCGAGGCCGACAGCCGCGCCGCACCGGCGAAAGCGATCATCGCGCCGTTGTCCGTGCACAACGCCGGCGGCGGGTAATGGACCCGTGCGCCGGCGCTCGCCGCGGCCGCACTCAACCGTTCGCGCAGCGCCCGGTTGGCGCCCACACCGCCTGCGACCACCAGATGCCGCTGCCCGCGGCGTCCGAGCGCGGCGATGGCCTTGGAGACGAGCACGTCGACGACGGCCTGCTGGAATTCGGCGGCCAGATCCGCACGCGAGCGCTCGTCGAGCGTACGATCGCGTACGGCGGTCAGCACGGCGGTCTTCAGTCCGCTGAAGCTGAAGTCGAGATCCCCGCTCGCCATCATCGGTCGCGGCAAGCTGTAGCGCCCCGGCCGGCCGCCGGCGGCCAGCCGCGCCAGCGCGGGGCCGCCGGGGTATCCCAGGCCGAGCAGCTTGGCGGTCTTGTCGAAGGCTTCCCCGGCCGCGTCGTCGAGCGATTCCCCGAGCAACTCATAGCGGCCGATG
>JBBIUI010000031.1:0-24458 GCA_037440385.1 Rhodocyclales bacterium
TTCCACCTGGAAGGAGGTTCGCTTCGACCACGGCAAGACCCGATTCGCGCTGCTTCACAAGCATTCGGACGTCAAGTGCGCGGACTGCCATCGCGACCAGCATTTCAAGGACACTCCCAGGGATTGCGTCGCCTGCCACCGCAAGGACGACGCGCACAAGGCGGTCTTCGGCCCGAAGTGCGAGACCTGCCACGACGACCGCGACTGGAAGGCTTCCACCTTCCAGCACGAGCGCGACACCCGTTACCCGCTGCGCGGCGAACACCGTAAAGCCACGTGCGAGAAATGCCATCGCGTGCCGGTGGCGAGGGAAAAGACGCCCAGCGGCTGCGCCGCCTGCCACAGGAACGACGACGTGCATAAGGGCAGCCTCGGGACGCGCTGCGAGAGCTGCCACAGCGAGCGCGGCTGGCGCGGGTCGACCTTCAACCACGACCGCGAGACCAAGTTCCCGCTGCGCGACAAGCACCGCGCCGCCAGGTGCCAGTCCTGCCACAAGGAACCGGCCGCGATCGTCAAGCTGCCGCTCACCTGTATCGGCTGCCACCGCAGCGACGACACGCACCGGGGCAGCCTCGGCGAGCGATGCGAACGCTGTCACGGGGAACGGAGCTGGAAGGACACGCGATTCGATCACGATCGCGATACGCGCTATGCGCTGCGTGCAAAGCACCGGGACGCGAAATGCCAGGCCTGCCACAAGGATCCGGCCTTTCGCGACAAGCTGCCCGATACCTGCATCGGCTGCCATCGCGCCGATGACCAAAGCAAGGGTCACAAGTCGCGCTACGGCGAAAAATGCGAGACCTGCCACGCCGAGCGCGGGTGGAAACAGGTGCTGTTCGATCACGGCCGCGACACCCGCTACCGGCTCGCCAACAAGCATGCCGCCGTCAAGTGCGACGCCTGCCACCGCGGGGTGCTGTACCGCGACAAGCTCGATGCCCAATGCATCGGATGCCACGAGAAGGACGACAAGCACAGGGCCCAGCTCGGACGACGCTGCGAGCGTTGTCACGACGAGCGAAGCTGGAACGAGACGAGTTTCGACCACGCGCGCTCGCGCTTTCCGCTGCTCGGGCGTCACGTCGCGGTGGCCTGCAAGCAATGCCATGCGAGCCCGGCCTTCAAGGACGCGCGCACCGAGTGCGTCGCCTGTCACGAAAAGCAGGACACCCACAAGCAGCGCCTCGGACCGAAGTGCGAGGCGTGCCACAACGCGCGCGACTGGAGGCTGTGGGATTTCGATCACGACCGGCGCAGCCGCTTCGCGCTCGACGGCGGCCACCGGGCGCTCCAGTGCGTCGCCTGCCACGTCGTTGCGGTGCGCGACAAGGTGACGCTCTCCTCGACGTGCGGCAGCTGCCACCGCAGGGACGACGTACACGACGGGAATTTCGGGCTCCAGTGCGAACGCTGCCACTTCACCGAGAGCTGGAAGCGGCTCCGGTCGCGTCCCGGCGTGCGCATTCCGGGCGTGGCCGGGCCCGGGTCGGGGCGGGCGCGATGAAGGATCTCGTGCTGTGGTTGCTGTACCTGCTGCCGGCGGCGCTCGTCGTGCGCCTGCACGTGCGGCGCAAGCGGGCCCGGTACGAGCGCGACCACGGCAAATGGCAGGAGGTCGTCAAGTCCGGCCTGACCGAACCGGCGAGCCTGCACCCGGTCGTCGATCCGAACCTCTGCGTCGGATCCGGCTCCTGCGCGGCGGCATGTCCCGAACATGCGATCGGACTGATCGACGGCAAGGCGCATCTGATCGAACCGACGAAATGCATCGGTCATGGTGCCTGCGCGGCGTCGTGCCCGCTCGATGCGATCAAGCTGGTGTTCGGCACCGAAAAGCGCGGCGTGGACATCCCGCAGGTCAGCCCTACCTTCGAGACCAATGTTCCCGGCATTTTCATCGCCGGAGAGCTCGGCGGCATGGGGCTGGTGCGCAAGGCCGCCGAGCAGGGCCGCCAGGCGATCGAGTCGATCCGCAAGCTGCGCGGCGACGACTCACAGCTGGACGTCGTGATCGTCGGCGCGGGTCCCGCCGGATTGTCTGCGACGCTCAACGCGATGCACCACGGGCTGCGCAGCGTCACCATCGAGCAGGAAGACGACCTGGGGGGCACCGTCTACCACTACCCGCGCAACAAGATCGTCATGACGCAGCCGGTGCGGCTCGCGCTCGTCGGCGATGTCAAGATGACGGAAGTCCTGAAGGAGGCGCTGCTCGAGTTCTGGCACGGGATCGTCACCCGTCACCGGGTCGAGATTCGCTTCGGCGAGCGCATGGAAACGGTCGTGAAGACCGACACCGGCTTCGTCGTGCGCACCGCGCGCAACGAGTACCGCACGCGCTGCGTGCTGCTCGCCATCGGCCGTCGCGGCACGCCGCGCAAGCTGGGCGTGCCCGGCGAGGAACTGCCCAAGGTCGTCTATCGGCTGATCGATCCGGCGCAATATCGCGGCCGGCAGGTGCTCGTCGTGGGCGGCGGCGACAGCGCGATCGAGGCCGCGGTCGCGCTCGCGGGCGAACCGGGCACGAACGTGACACTGTCCTATCGGGGCGAGGCATTCGGGCGGATCAAGGAAAAGAACCGCAGCCGCCTCGAACAGGCACAGGCCGGCGGAGCGCTCCGGGTCGTCCTGAAGTCGACGGTCGAGGCGATCCGGCCCGAATCGGTCACGCTGCATCTCGAGGGCGGCAACGAGGAGATCGCCAACGATGCG
Organism: Rhodocyclales bacterium; assembly: GCA_037440385.1. Classification (GTDB taxonomy): domain Bacteria; phylum Pseudomonadota; class Gammaproteobacteria; order Burkholderiales; family Rhodocyclaceae; genus CG2-30-68-42. The sequence continues at coordinate 2,719 of JBBIUI010000031.1, forward strand.
GTGATCGTGTCCGCCGGCGGCATCCTGCCGACCCCGATGCTGAAGGAGATCGGCATCCTGGTCGAGACCAAGCACGGCGAGGCATGACCCGCCGCGCGGCTCGCGCCGATCAGCGCGACACGTCGACGACCAGTCGGCCGCGCACCTTGCCGGCCAGCACGTCCGCGGCCAGGCGGATCGCATCGGCGAGCCCGATCTCGCGCGTGATCGCTGCGAGCCTGGCCGGATCGAGATCGCGCGCCAGCCGCTGCCACGCAAGGATACGCTCGGCAGCCGGTGCCATGACGCTGTCGATTCCGTACAGCGTCACGCCACGCAGGATGAACGGCGCGACCGTCGATGGGAAGTCCATGCCGCCGGCCAGCCCGCAGGCCGCCACGGCACCGCGGTAGCGCACCGCCGCGCAGGCGTTGGCGAGCGTGTGGCTGCCGACGGTGTCGATCGCGCCCGCCCAGCGTTCCTTCTGCAGCGGCTTGCCCGGCGCGGCGAGCTGCGCGCGGTCGATGATCTCGGCGGCACCGAGCGATTTCAGGTAATCGGATTCCTGTGTCCTGCCGGTCGAGGCGACGACGCGGTAGCCCAGCCGCGAGAGCAGCGCCAGCGCGATGCTGCCCACGCCGCCCGCTGCGCCGGTCACGAGAATGTCGCCGCACCCCGGCGCGATGCCGTGACGTTCCAGCGCGAGCACGCACAGCATCGCGGTGTAGCCCGCGGTGCCGATCGCCATCGCCTGACGGGTCGTCAAGGCCGCCGGCAGCGCCACCAGCCAGTGTCCCTTCACCCTCGCCTTCCGTGCCAGTCCGCCCCAGCGGCTCTCGCCCACACCCCATCCGTCGAGCACGACCCGGTCGCCGGTCTTCCATGCCGGATCACTGCTCGTCTCGACGATGCCGGCGAAATCGACCCCCGGCACCATCGGGAAGCTGCGCACCACCGGAGCGTTTCCGGTGATCGCGAGCGCATCCTTGTAGTTGAGCGTCGAGTAATCGATTCGGACCGTGACATCGCCCTCGGGCAGTTGCCCTTCGTCGAGTTCCGCGAGTCTGCATTGCCGTTGTGCGTCGGTCTTCTCGATCAGGATGGCCTTGAACATCCGGGTTCTCCAAATGACGGCGGCGCCCGCAGGCGCCGAGATTGTAACGGCGGCGCCCGCAGGCGCCGCCGTTGGCTCGTCGTTTGCGCAGGCGCCCGCCGTGCCGAAGCGGCGCCTCTGCGCGACTAGCCGCGACTAGCCGAACACCGTCCCTCGCCGCCGGGCGACCCACCCCAGCACGCCGAGACCCGCAAGCAGCATCGCGTAGGTTTCCGGTTCCGGAACCGCCTGTGCGAACGCCTCGCCCAGCAGCGCATGGGCCGCCGTCGTCGGATGGACATCGTCGAAGAACAGATAACCGGCGCAATTCGGGAACGCCGAGAACCCCGCCGCGAGGCAGGGAGTCGTCACGTTCGTGAAGCCCAGGCTGCCGGGATTGGCCACCGCGTTGCGCAGGAACGCCGCCGTGTCGAAGCCAGGCGAAATGCGCGGCGTTCCGCCAAGGCCGCTCAACGCGCCGGCCAGCCCGGCATTGAACGCGTCCGTGAGCGCAGTCGCGGACCCCGCCGCCGTGCTTCCCTGCGCGAGGAAAAACGGCGTCAGGCCGAGGTCGGGCATGTTGGGCACCAGGATGTGCTGCGCGCCTTTTGCGGCCAGCGCGCCGACATCCGTGACCAGGTTCGTGATCGCGGCCGTCGTGACCGCCGCGAAATCCACCGTCGCGCCCTGGCGCTGTTGCGCGAACGCAAGGAAGAAGTCGTTCGGAGCCCCCCACAGCAGGAACAGCGTCTTCGACGGATCGCTGATGCTGGCCGGATTGAACGATGCGATCTGCTGAGCGATTCCGGTAGTCGCGACTGCCGCATTGCCCTGCAACCCGGTGGGGCTGTTGACGAGCCAGTTGAAGTTGCCGGAACCGGTCATCGCGCCGCCGACCGCCCAGTTGTTTCCCGCGCCCGCGTATGCGGCCCCGGTCGGTGCGCCCAGGGCTTGCGCGAGGTATTCGGCAGCGACCTTGCCGTTCGAGAAGCGGCGATTGTACGGCGGCGTGGGAGGAAACAGCGCGGTGTCGTCGGGGTTGCGCGTCAGCCAGTAGGCATTGCCCGGATCCGACAGGCTGTCGCCGAACACGACCAGCTCGGAAAACGTCGTTGCCGATGCGGCAGCCGACAGTGCCAAGCCGGCCGCGGCAGCCATCATCTTCCACGTTCTCATTTTTTGACCTCCTCGTGAATGACAGGGACGCGCGGGCGAGACGCCCGCAGCAGCGGGAAAATTATCCTGCGGGAGTGCAGATGTCAAGGCGCGCGACTACGCTCCGGATGTTCCCGCTTGCGCCGCGTATAATTGGCTACCCAATATTTCCGGTGGGTTTCCCATGCGCTTCGAAGGCTCTTCCACCTATGTCGCGACCCCGGACCTGATGCTCGCCGTCAATGCCGCGGTCACGCTCGAACGGCCCCTGCTGATCAAGGGCGAGCCGGGCACCGGCAAGACGATGCTGGCACAGGAGGTCGCGGCGAGCCTCGGCCTGCCGCTGCTCGAATGGCACGTCAAGTCGACGACGAAGGCACAGCAAGGACTGTACGAATACGACGCGGTGTCGCGCCTGCGCGACTCGCAGCTCGGTGAGGGCCGCGTGCGCGACATCGCCAACTACATCGTCAAGGGCGTGCTGTGGCAGGCATTCGAGGCCGACGAGCCCACCGTGGTGCTGATCGACGAGATCGACAAGGCGGACATCGAGTTTCCGAACGACCTGCTGCGCGAGCTCGACCGCATGGAGTTCTATGTCTACGAGACACGCGAGCTGGTGCGCGCCCGGCACCGCCCGATCGTCTTCATCACCTCCAACAACGAAAAGGAACTGCCCGACGCGTTCCTGCGCCGCTGCTTCTTCCATTACATCCGGTTTCCCGACAAGCAGACCATGCAGCGCATCGTCGACGTGCATTTCCCGGGACTGAAGAGGGCGCTGATCCGGGAGGCGCTGGAGGTATTCTTCGATCTGCGCGAAGTGCCGGGGCTCAAGAAGAAACCCTCGACCTCGGAGCTGCTCGACTGGCTCAGGCTGCTCGCCGCCGAGGACATCCCTCCCGAAGCGCTGCATGCCAGGGACCGCAACGCGGCCATTCCGCCGCTGCATGGCGCGCTGCTGAAGAACGAGCAGGACGTGCACCTGTTCGAACGGCTGGTGTTCATGGCTCGGCAGAATCGCTGACCGGGGTGACGACATGACCGACAAGACGCCGCAGTTTCTGCCCGGCATCCAGCTCGACCTGCAATTCGTGCATCTCGATCCGCAACGGCGCATGCGCGCGCGAGTGATCGGAAGCCTCGATGCGCAGGGCCTGATCATCACGGCGCCCGTCGAAGGCAGGGAACAGGCGATCATCAGCGAGGGCGACGATCTCATCGCCCGCTACATCTCGGGGCGCAACATCTGCGCGTTCCGCGCGACCGTGCTGAAAGTGGCTGCGCTGCCCTACCGCCATGTCCATCTCAGCTTTCCGAACCGGATCGAGGAGACCGCGGTTCGAGATGCGGAGCGGGCCGCGGTCAGCGTCCCGGCCCGGGTCGCATCCGCTGAAGGCGCAGAGCCCGTCGCCGCCGAGATCTGCGATTTGTCGGCAACCGGCGCGATGCTTCGCTCGCCCGTGGACTTGGGTCCGGTCGACGCCGAGATCGAACTGGACTTCGAGGCCCGTTTCGGCGGCCAGCCGCTGAACGTTCACGCGGCGGCGATCGTGCGCAACCAGCGCATCGCGCGAGCGGCGGACGGCACCGAGGTGTTCGTGCACGGGATACGGTTCAAGGCGCTCGATCCCCAGCAGGAGCTGTTCCTGCGCGGTTTCGTGCTCGAGACGATCGCGCTCGGACGGAACTGAAATGCTGGTCGAGTTTTTCCTGCACCTCAAGTCGCGCAGGCTGCCGGTTTCCGCCAAGGAGTTCCTGGCGCTGCTCGACGCGATGCGCATGCACGCGGCCGGGCACAGCGTCGAGGACTTCTATTACGTCGCCCGCGCCTGCCTGGTCAAGGACGAGTCGAACTACGATCGCTACGACCGCGCGTTCGGCGAGTACTTCCGTGGCATGAGCACGCTGCCCGGGCTCGAGCAGGAGATCCCGCAGGAATGGCTCAGGCTGATGGCCAGGCGCCATCTGAGCGCCGAGGAAAAGGCGAAGCTCGAAAAGCTCGGCTGGGAGCGGCTGATGGAGGAGCTGAAAAAGCGCCTCGCGCAGCAGAAGGAACGCCATGCCGGCGGCTCGAAATGGATAGGCACCGGAGGCTCCAGTCCGTTCGGCGCGCACGGCTACCATCCCGAGGGCATACGCATCGGCCCGGACTCCGCGGGCAACCGCACCGCGGTCAAGGTCTGGGACCAGCGCGCCTACCGAAACCTGGATGACCAGGTGGAGCTGGGCACGCGCAACATCAAGGTCGCATTGCGCCGGTTGCGACGCTTTGCGCGCGAGGGTGCGCCGGAGGAGCTCGATCTGGACGGCACGATCGCGTCGACGGCCCGCAATGCCGGCTATCTGGACCTGGTGATGCGTCCCGAGCGGCACAATGCCGTCAAGGTGCTGCTGTTCCTGGACATCGGCGGCTCGATGGACGATCACATCTGCGCCTGCGAGGAACTGTTCTCTGCGGCCCGCGCCGAGTTCAAGCACCTCGAGTATTTCTACTTCCACAACTGCGTGTATGACTACCTGTGGCGCGACAACGCGCGGCGCCATTCCGAACGCAGCGCGACGTGGGACGTGCTGCACAAATACCCATCCGACTATCGGCTGATCTTCGTCGGGGATGCGACGATGAGCCCCTACGAGATCGTCCAGCCGGGCGGCAGCATCGAGTACATGAACGACGAATCCGGCGCGGTGTGGCTGCGGCGGCTGCTCGACACCTATCCGCACGCCGTGTGGCTCAATCCCGAGCCGGAGCGGCTGTGGCCCTACCGGCACTCGATCGGACTGATCCGCGACCTGATGGGCGGGCGCATGTTTCCGCTGACCGTCGAAGGGCTCGAGCGCGGCATGCGGCTGCTCGGCAAGTGAGTCAGCACGCGTCGGGTGGCGGAGCGACCCTCACGATCTCCGCGATCGTCGTCAGTCCCGCGGCGACCTTCATCGCGCCGCTCACGCGCAGCGGCTTCATCCCCTGCCGGATCGCCGCCTCGCGCAGCCGCGCGAGTTCCGTCGTTGCGGTCACGAGCTTCCTGATCTCGGGCGACATCGTCAGCGTTTCGTAGATGCCGATGCGGCCCTGAAAGCCGGTCATGCGGCACTCGAGGCAGCCGGCCGGCTGGAACAGCCGCTCGGGCCGGTTTGCCTTCCACGGCGCCGTCATGCGATCCCACGCGTCGCGGTCCTCGTCGCGCAGCGCGACGGGGTGCTTGCAGTGCGGGCACAGGGTGCGCACGAGTCGCTGCGCCATCACGCCGATCAGCGTGGCGTCGAGCAGATAGGCCGGCACGCCGAGGTCGAGCAGCCGCGTGATCGCCGAGGGCGCGTCGTTGGTATGCAGCGTCGAGAGCACCAGGTGCCCGGTCAGCGCCGCCTGGATCGCCATGTCCGCAGTCTCGAAATCGCGGATCTCGCCGACCATGATGACGTCGGGATCCTGGCGCATCAGCGCGCGTATGCCCTGGGCGAACCCCATGTCGATCGCATGCTGGACCTGGACCTGATTGAACGCCGGCTCGATCATCTCGATCGGATCCTCGATCGTGCACACATTCACTTCCGGCGTCGCGAGCTGCTTCAGCGTCGAGTACAGCGTCGTCGTCTTGCCCGAACCGGTCGGTCCGGTCACCAGAACGATGCCGCCGGGCTCGGCCGTCATCTGCGCCCAGCTCGTGCGGTCCTCGTCGCTGAAGCCGAGCGCGGTGAAATCGCGTACCAGCACCTCCGGGTCGAAGATGCGCATCACCATCTTTTCGCCGAAGGCCGTGGGCAGCGTCGAGAGCCGCAGCTCGATCTCGTCGCCGGCCGGTGTGCGCGTCTTGATGCGCCCGTCCTGCGGCCGGCGTTTCTCGACGACGTCCATGCGCCCGAGGATCTTGATCCGGCTCATCATCGCGTTGAGCACCGGCGCCGGTATCTGGTAGACCTGATGCAGCACGCCGTCGATGCGAAAGCGCACGACCCCCAGTTCTCGGCGCGGTTCGAGATGGATGTCGCTCGCGCGCTGTTCGAATGCGTACTGCCACAGCCAGTCGACGATGTGGACGATGTGCCGGTCGTTGGCGTCGAACTGCCGGTTCGCGCGGCCCATCTCGACGAGCTGCTCGAAGTTCGACACGCCGGACGGGGTTTCCCCGCCCGCGGCCATCGCCTTCTTGACCGAGCGGGCCAGGTTGTAGAACTCGACGAGGTAACGGCTGACATCGAGCGGGTTGGCGATCACCCGGCGGATCTCCTTGCCGAGGATGGGTCGCAGTTCGTGCTCCCACTCGCGGATGTACGGCTCGGCCGTGGCGACGACGACTTCGCGCGGGCCGACTTCGAGCGGCAGGATCCTGAACCGGGTGGCATACGCGTTCGACATGACTTCCGTCACCGCGGAAACGTCGATGCGCAGCGGATCGATGTGCCGGTATTCCAGACCGACCCGGCCGGCCAGCCATTCGGTCAACGCCTCGAGCCCGAGCAGCTTGTGCGGCGGTCGGGCGCAACGCCATTTCTGCTCGGCGACGGTCTCCAGCGGATGCGCCTCACCGCGGTAGTGGCGCCGGGCCTTCTTCAGTGTCTGGGCGTCCTGCGCGGCGACGAGGCCATCGCCGACCAGCGCATCGAGCACTTCGCCCAGTTCGAGGCGCCTCTGTGCTGCGGAGGTCGAGGAAATGGCGTTTGCCGGATCGCTCATCGGGAAATCCCCTGCGCGGAATTTCCCGCATGATACCGGGCAGGCTCAGCCCGGCAACACGATGCGGGGCGCCTCGCCCGCCAGATCGAGGATCAGCCGGTTGAGCCGCTGCACGAATGCGGCCGGATCCTCGAGCTGTCCTCCCTCGGCCAGCAGTGCCTGGTCGAACAGCATCGCGCTCCAGTCTTCGATGCCGTCGCTGTGATCCTTCATCCGCAGCACCAGCGCATGCTTGGGATTGATCTCGAGGATGGGTCTGGACGCAGGCGCGCTCTGGCCCGCCGCCTTGAGGATGCGCGCGAGATTCGCGCCGATGTCGTGCTCGTCGGCCACCAGACAGGCCGGCGAATCGGTCAGGCGGTGGCTGACGCGCACGTCCTTCACCCGCTCGCCGAGCGCCGTGCGCATGCGCGCCACCAGATCCTTCAGCGCGTCGCGTTCGCGTTCCTGTTCGCGTTTTTCGGTTTCGTCGGCGAGCTGTTCCAGTTCGAGATCGCCCCTGGCCACCGAGCGAAGCGACTTGCCCTCGAATTCGCTCAGATGCGCGATCACCCACTCGTCGACCCGGTCGGACAACAGCAGGACCTCGATGCCCTTCGTGCGGAAGAACTCCAGATGCGGGCTGCGTCGCGCCGCCGCAGCGGACTCGGCCGTGACGTAATAGATGTGCTCCTGCCCGGGCTTCATCCGCGACAGGTACTGCGGGAGCGACACACTCTCCCCGGCGGATTCGTCGTGCGTCGAGGCGAACCGCAACAGCCCCGCGATGCGGGTGCGATTCGCGGGATCCTCGCCTATGCCCTCCTTGAGCACGCGCCCGAATTCGCTCCAGAAGCGCGCGTATTTCTCCGCGTCGTTCGTGGCCATCTCCTCGAGCAGGCCGAGCACGCGCTTCGCGCAGCCGGCGCGGATCGCCTCGATGTCGTGGCTCTGCTGCAGGATCTCGCGCGACACGTTCAGCGGCAGGTCGCTGGAATCCACCACCCCGCGCACGAAGCGCAGGTAGACCGGCATGAGCTGCTCGGCGTCGTCCATGATGAAGACGCGCTGCACGTACAGCTTGATGCCGTGCCGCTGCTGGCGGTCCCACAGATCGAACGGCGCATGCGACGGAATGAACAGCAACTGCGTGTATTCCTGCCGGCCCTCGACCTTCGCATGCACCCACGCGAGCGGCGGCTCGAAATCATGCGCGACGTGATTGTAGAACTCCCGGTATTGCTCCTCGCCGATCTCGGACTTGGGGCGCGCCCACAGCGCACTGGCCTGATTGACCGTCTCGTCCTCGGCCGTCTCGATGCTCTCGCCCTTGTCCCGGTCCCATTGCTGCTTCTTCATCCGGATGGGCTGGACGATGTGATCGGAATACTTGCGCACCAGCCTGCGCAGTTCTGCGCCCGAGAGCAGATCGTCCTGGCCTTCGCGCAGATGCAGCGTGACCGCGGTGCCGCGCTGCGGCCGGTCGATGTCGGTGACGCTGAATTCGCCGCCCCCGTCGGACTCCCAATTCACGCCCCGATTCGCCGGATGCCCGGCGCGCCGCGTGCGCACGGTGACCCGATCCGCAACGATGAACGAGGAATAGAATCCGACGCCGAACTGGCCGATCAGTCGCGCGTCCTTCTGCTGGTCTCCCGAGAGCTGCCGGAAGAACTCCCGGGTCCCGGACTTGGCGATCGTGCCGAGATGCTCGATCGCCTCTTCGCGCGACATCCCGATGCCATTGTCCGAAACCGTGATCGTTCGCGATGCCGGATCGACGTCGATGCGGATCGCCAGTTCCGGCTCATTCTCGAACAACGAGCCGTCGTTCAGCGCCTCGAACCGCAGCTTGTCGCAAGCGTCTGATGCGTTGGATATTAATTCACGCAGGAAAACCTCGCGGTTGCTATACAGTGAGTGGATCATCAGGTGGAGGAGCTGTTGGACCTCCGCCTGGAAACCGAGGGTTTGACTCTTTTCGGCCGGCGCTTCGGCCGGCGACGTGTCCGTGGACATGTAGAGGCGACTCCTTCTTCGCGATAAACGTCACGCCAATATGCGGGATCCGGCAGAAAATTCAAGACGCGAGCCATGGCGGCTCAAGCGCCCGGACGCCGATTCCTCCGAACCGGCCGCGAGCGAGGGCCCGGCGGCCGCACCCCCGAATCCGCCGGCCGAGGCCGGACGCGGCCGCACGCTGCGGCGCCTGAAGCTCGTGCTGTTGCTGCTGTATCTCGGCGGCATCGCGGTGCTCGCGACGTGGGCCGTGCGGGTCACGCTGGCCGAGCGCGATGCGGCGATCTCCGCCGCGCTCGCGCGCACGGCCGAAATCGCCACCGCGGCCGAGGAACACCTCGCCAGAAGCTTCGGCGAGGCCGATGCGGTACTCAATTTCGTGGCCGACGCCGTGCGCCGGGACGGCCCCGCACCGGAGGATGAACGGATCGAACGGACGCGAATGCTGGAGTCCAAGTTGCGCGAGCGGCCGCAGGTCGCCGGCCTGGTGCTGCTCGATGGCCGCGGCAGGATACTCCAGTACGGCGCGCGCAGCGGGCTTTCCTCGAATACCGGCGAGTGGAACCCCGCCGCCGCGGCATTCGACGCGGCGCGCGCCACGCTCGGCCGCGCGGTCCCGGATCCGGTCGACGGCCGGTGGACGATTCCGCTGGCACGGCGCATCCGTCCGGATGACGCCGGAAACGAAGCGCAGCCAGCGATCGTCGCGGCGCTGCTCGCGCCGTCGTACTTCGAGGCCGCCTTCCGCGGCCTGGCGCTGCCCGCCGGCGGGTCCATCCTCGTCCTGCATGGCGAGGGCCGCCTGCTCGCCCGCTTTCCGGCCACCGGCGAACCGCTCGACACGAACGCGGATGCGCTGCCGCCGTTTCGGCCCGAGTACCGGAACCTGCGCACCGCGCACATCCGCCAGGCACTTCCCGGCGCGGACGGACTGCGCGTCGGTGCCTTCATCCGCCTCGCGGACTATCCGGCGATCGTGCTGGTCAGCGTTCCGGAGGACGTCGCGATGCAAACCTGGCGCGAGGCCGCGTTCACGCGGGGAATTGCCGTCGTCATGGCCGCGCTGCTCGCCGCGCTGATCCTGTTGTCGATCCACCTCGAAGCGCGCCGCCGATTCGACGCGGCCGCCGCGGCACGCCAGGCCGCCCGCGCAAACGACGAGCTCCTGCGCAGCCGAACGACCGCACTTGCGGAACTCGACGCGCAGCTCGCCGCGTTCAGCTATTCGATCTCGCACGACCTGCGCACGCCGTTGCGCGCGATCAACGGTTTCGCCCAGACGCTCGCGGAGGATTTCGGCGACCGCCTCGATGACGAAGGAAGGGCGCACCTCGCGCGCATACGGCGAGCCGCGGAGCGCATGGGCGAGTCCATCGATCGGCTGGTGGAACTGGCCGGCCTTTCGCGCTCCACCGTACATCGGGGCGCGGCCGACCTGTCGGAGATCGTGCGTTCGATCGCCGCCGATGTGCGCCGGCGCGATCCGCAACGCGAGGCCGTGTTCGACATCGCACCGGGCGTACAAGCCGCCGCCGACGGGCGTCTCGTGCGCATCCTGCTGGCACAATTGCTGGACAACGCATGGAAATTCACCCGCGAGCGGCAGGTCGCGAGGATCGCGTTCGGCGCGCTCCGGAAGGACGGCGCCACGGTCTATTTCATCGACGACAACGGCATCGGCTTCGACATGGCGCACGCCGCCCGGCTGTTCGAACCGTTCCAGCGGCTGCATCCGGGCGCGGCATTCGAGGGATCGGGCATCGGGCTCGCGACGGTGAAACGCATCGTCGAGCTGCACGGCGGCCGCGTCTGGGTCGACGCGGTTGCCGGGCGCGGCGTCACGGTGTTCTTCACCCTGTGTGGCGATCGACCCGGCGAGCCCGCCGCGCCCGTCCCGGCCTGTTCGTAGCGCCGATACGTAACACCGTAACACCTATTCGTAGCGGATTTCGAGCACCTCGATTTCGCGCACGCCGGCCGGACTTTTCAGCACGACGACGTCGCCCTCCCGTGCCTTGTTGAGCGCCCGGGCGAGCGGCGAGATCCAGCTGATCCGGCCGCATCCCGCGTCGGCCTCGTCGATCCCGACGATCTGGTAGGTGCCCGTCGAACCGTCGCCGTGCGCGACGGCGACCGTGGCGCCGAAGAAAACCCGGTCGCGGCACTCCTGACGGGCCGGATCGACCACGATGGCCGTTTCGACGCGCTTCATCAGAAAGCGGATGCGCCGGTCGATCTCGCGCAGCCGCTTCTTGCCGTAGAGGTAATCGCCGTTCTCGGAGCGGTCTCCGTTGCCCGCAGCCCAGGCCACGACCTTGACGAGGTCCGGCCGCTCGATCTCCACCAGTGCCTTCAGCTCGGCGCACAGTGCCGCATAGCCGCGGGGCGTCATGTAGTTGCGCGCAGGCGGCGGGGCACGCTCCGGCGAGTCGTCTTCGTCTTCCGGTTCCCGCACGAATGCCTTGTTCACGCGCCCGCTCCCGATCGCCACGTCGCTGCGCCGATGGTAGGACAGGGGACGTTTCTCGTGCAAGCCGGGGCGACCGATTGAGTTTCGCCGCGCCGGGGCATAAGATACCGGCACAGCCGCGTCCCGACGGCCCCAGGCCGGCGGATGGCAGGCGGAACCTCGATGGACACCCGATGCAGATCAGCCAGGACACGAGCGAACTGCGCTCCAAGCTGCATGCGATAGAGACCGAGCACCGCGATCTCGATGAAGTGATCGCCCGTCTGACCTTTTCACCCGCCAGCGACGAGCTGCTGCTGCGGCGACTGAAAAAGCGCAAGCTGCTGCTCAAGGACCGCATGGCGCTGCTCCAGCGCATGATCGACCCCGACGTGCCGGCCTGACGGCGCGCCGATGGCCGACCCGCACGGTTTCAGTTTCGACACGCTGGTGCTGCATGCCGGCCAGGCGCCGGATGCGCAATTCGGTGCCCGGGCGGCGCCGATCTATCTGACCACCAGTTTCGTTTTCAAGGATGCGGATCAGGCAGCGTCGCTCTTCGATATGGAGCGCGCCGGGCATGTCTACTCGCGCATCTCGAATCCGACCAACGCGGTCCTGGAAGAGCGGCTCGCGGCGCTGGAAAACGGCGTCGGTGCGATCGCGACGGCGAGCGGCCAGGCGGCGCTGCACCTGGCGATCGTGACGCTGATGGGCGCGGGCGGTCACATCGTCGCTTCGCGCTCGCTGTATGGCGGCTCGCACAACCTGCTCGAATACACGCTGCCGCGCTTCGGCATCCACACCACCTTCGTCGATCCGCGCGACCTCGATGCGTGGCGCGATGCGATCCGGCCGCAGACGCGGCTGCTGTTCGGCGAGACGCTGGGCAATCCCGGTCTGGACGTGCTGGACGTTCCGAGCGTTACGCAGATCGCCCACGCGAACGGCCTGCCGCTGCTGGTCGACTCGACCTTCACGACGCCCTGCCTGATGCGCCCGATCGATCTCGGCGCAGACCTCGTCTACCACTCGGCGACGAAGTTTCTCGGCGGTCACGGCGTGGCGATCGGGGGCGTGCTGGTCGATGGCGGGACCTTCGACTGGGAGCGGTCGGGGAAATTTCCTACGCTGACCGAGCCGTATGACGGTTTCCACGGAATGGATTTCGCCGAGGAGTCGACGGTCGCGGCCTTCCTGCTGCGCGCGCGCCGCGAGGGTCTGCGCGATTTCGGCGCGTGCATGTCGCCTTTCACGGCGTTCCAGATCCTCCAGGGCATCGAGACGCTGCCGCTGCGCATGCAGCGCCACATCGAGAACACGCGCCGCGTGGTCGCCCACCTCGCGGCCCATCCGCGCGTGGCATCGGTCGCCTATCCGGAATTGCCGGAGCACCCCGACCGGGAGCTCGCCCGGCGCCTGCTGCCGAAAGGCTGCGGGGCGGTGTTCAGCTTCGTGCTGAAGGGCGACCGCACCGCGGGCAGGCGCTTCATCGAGGCGCTGCGCGTGTTCTCGCACCTCGCCAACGTGGGAGACGCCAAGTCTCTGGTGATCCATCCGGCGAGCACCACGCATTTCCGCATGTCGGCGCAAGCGCTGCGCGCCGCGGGCATCGGCGAGGGCACGGTACGGCTGTCGGTGGGACTGGAGGATGCGGACGATCTGATCGAGGATCTCGATCGCGGACTCGCCGCCGCGGGCAAGGACTGAGCCCGATGCTGCTGCGCGTTCAGGACTCGATGACGTATGCCTATACCGGCGGCAAACCGTTCGACGCGGCGCTGCCATGCGTCGCATTCGTGCACGGCGCACAGCACGACCACAGCGTATGGGTCCTGCAGAGCCGTTACTTCGCGCATCACGGTTTCGGCGTGCTGGCGTTCGACCTTCCCGGACACGGCCGTTCGGGCGGGGCTGCCCTGCGCACGGTCGCGGCGATCGCCGACTGGATCGTCGCCGCGCTCGATGCCGCGGGAGTCGAACGGGCGGCGTTGGTCGGCCACAGCATGGGATCGCTGGCCGCGCTGGCAACGGCGGTGCGCCATCCACGGCGCGTTTCGCGCGTCGCGCTGTGCGGCACCGCGGTGCCGATGCCCGTGAGCCGCGTCCTGCTCGATGCCGCACGCACGGACGAAAGGCGTGCGATCGGGATGATCAACGTCTGGTCGCATGCTCCGCGCGCGCATCTGGGCGGCAACACCGTGCCCGGCATGTGGATGCTCGGAACCAACCGGCGGCTGATGGAACGCGCGGCGCCCGGCGTGCTGCACGATGATCTGGCAGCCTGCAACGACTTCGCCTTCGGCGCCGACGACGCGGCATCGGTCACGTGCCCGGTATCGATCCTGTGCGGCAGCCGGGATCAGATGACGTCGCCGCGATCGGCCCGAGCATTGGCCGCGACGCTCCCCGACGCGCGGTTAGTCCTCCTCGAGGGTGCCGGGCACGCCATGCTCGCCGAACAGCCCGATCGGGTACTGGATGCGTTGCGGGACTTTGTCGTAACGGACCGAAGCTGCGCCGGCTGAGTGCCCTCACGCGGCCACGTACTCCGGCAGCGGCCGGGCGGAAATGCGCGCGGTGCCGGTCAGCGCGGACCAGTCCGCCCACTCTTCCAGCACCGCTGCGGCGTAACGGTGTACCGTGGCCGGGTCGAGTTCGAGGATCTGCGCGCGCAGATATGCGCAAGCCAGCGGCTGCGAGACATCGCCCGACGAGAAGGTGATCTCCGCGAGCTGGCTGCAGAACTGGAGCGCACCGGCGAGCCGGTAAGCGGTCGAATCGGGCGCGAATCCGCCTGCCTCCGGATCCTGTTGCCAGTAGGCGACCTCTGCGATCGTGGTCGGCACGCCCCACTGCGCGAGCAGCACTGCGGCGAGCTCGTTCTGATCGAAACCGAACGCTGCGCGCTCTCGAGCGTCGAGATCCTCACACGTGCCGTTGCAGCCGCGCAGCAGTTCTCCGTATTCGCCCGGCGCACCGGTCGCGAAGGCCAGCCGCCCGATGCGCCCGAGCAGCCCCAGCACGAAGGCTTCGTCGCCGGGAAAGCCGTCACAGTAGTGCGACACCTTCTGCATCGCGACGCCCGCATACAGAGAGCGCGCCCAGTATCGGTCGTAGTCGAACCCGATGCAGCGGCCTTCGCGATACCGGTTCATGAGGGAATGCGCGATGGCATAGACCCGCACCATGTTCATGCCCAGTCGAGACACCGCGCGCTGCACGTCGAAGATCCGAGCCATACCCGTGAAGCGGGCCGCATTGGCGCAGCGGATGATGAAGGCGGTCAGCGCGGGGTCCGATTTCACGAGACGCACCGCCTCGGCGATCCCGGCATCGGGATCCTGCGCGAGCTCCATCAACTGCATGGCCACGCCGCGCGGGCTCGGCAAGTCGCCGCCCGCCAGCACGAACGTGCGGATGTCCCGGACCGAATGCTCACGTGGTACGACGGATGCATGCATGAGGCTCATGTGCTACTCCTGTTCCTGCAGGCTCACCAGCACGTCATCGACGATGCGATCGAGCAGCGGGCGATCCTCGGCGAGCGCCGCGCTGCCGTCGCCGAACCTGCGTGCAAGCTCCGGGCGGCTGAGCGCCATCGCGCGCTCGCCCTGCCGGTTCGTGAACAGATACATCGTGCGCGCCGGACTGATCCACGACAGGCGCACCCGGCGAAGGATGCCTGCCTCGTCGCGCACGTTGAGCCAGCAGCCGCGCTTCAGGCGCTCGAATTCGGAACGCTCGCACTCGTCGGCTCCGTCCGCGACGGGAACGGCGGGCGCCGGATCGGCGAGCGGCGCGGCGATCCCCGGTGAGTCCGCCGCGACGGCTGCCGGCCGCGACACCCCCGCGCCCATGCCCGCCTTGACCGCCGCAGCGTGCAGCTTGACGAGTCCGGAGAAGAACTCCTCCTGGATCGGCCGGTCGATGCCGGCGTCATCAAGCCCCTCGCGCAGGCCGCGCAACAGTGCCGGGATGATGCGCACCAGCCTGCGGCGTTCTTCGGCGCCCTGTTTCGGCGCCACGCTCCAGACCAGATCCTGCATCGTCGCGGCGGCGCACTGCCATAGCGCGCCGTCCTGCCCGCCGGTCAGCGCGGCATTCGTCAACACCTGCAGCCACGCTCCGGCCAGAAACTGACGCACCGACTCGGGCAGTCCGCCGTCATTCACATGCGCGGCCACGGCGTCCTTTGCGACGGCGGATGCGATCTCGAACCGTTCGCGATTCTCCAGTTGCGTGGTCAGATCCGCCGTGCGCGCGTCCGCGCGGCGTTCCGTCTCTGCGAGAAAGGCGTCGAGCTCCGCGAGGCAGGCCGAGAACAGGCCGGCGTCATCCGAGAACTCGCTCTGGATGCGCTCGACGATCGATTCGGCGATCCGATACAGGCTCGCATCGGCCGAGAGCGTGCCCTCCCAGTCGGCCGCCGCCTGCGCGAGGGTATTGACCAGCCGTCGCGCCGGATGATGCCGATTGGAGAAAAATTCTCGTTCGAGCAGGGCGAGTTTCAGCAGCGGTATCTGCAGCCGGCCGATCAGACCCTTCATCAACGCAGGCACGCGCGGATCGTCGAAGATGTAATCGAAGAGCGTCGCAACGACGTCGATGAGGGCCGAATCGAATTCGCCCACGTGCTTGCCCAGCCCGCTGTCGAGCAGCGCATGCAACAGGTTGGAGGTGTCGCCGGCCGCCGGATGCAGATCGAGCGGCTCGCCACCGATGGTCAGACCGGACTCGCCGCGTTGCAGCCGATCGAGCAGGCCGATCAGCTCCCCGCTCACGCCGGATGCCGCATCGAGTCCGTCAGCGCACGTGCCGCCGGTCCCCCGGTTGGTCTCGCCGGCGGCGAGCAACTGGCGCAACACGCCGAGAAGATCGTTCTCCGGTGCCGCTGCGGCGGCGCCACCCACGGTTTCGCCGGCCGCGGACACGCGGCTGCCGCTCATGCCTGTCGGGCGATTGCGGCGAAACACATGGCGCACCCGCGGCAGCACGCGCCGGGAGACCAGATGCCGATTGATTTCGCGGTACAGCGCCGCCATCTCGGCCGCCAGCCGGTTCGCAAACTGTTCCAGCAGCAGCGTTCTGACCGATCGCGGGCTGTCCATCTTCCAGCACACATCCTTGAGCACCTGACAGACGGTTTCCGGCGCGAACGGGTCGTTTTCGGCACGTACTTCGGGACGGCCGAACAGATGCGCGAGCCGCGGCTTGAGTTCGGCAAGCTCCGCCTCGCAGGCCCCGCCCATCCGGTTGGCGAGGTTTCGGACGGTCACTTCGTCGGCGACCTCCTCCCTGGCAACCAGCGACAGTTCGAGCACCGTACCATCGTCCGCGCCGTAGACGCCATCGGCGTGCGTGGGCACTTCCGACTTCTGCTGGAAACTGCGCTGAAAGGTGCTGCGAAACTGGCGATCGATGTCCGACTTCACGAGCGCGAGCTGGCGCTGCGCCTCGGTGTAGAGCTTGACCTGATCGCTGCTGATGGCTGCGTCGAACCGGCCGAGCAGGTCGGCCTCGATATCCGCGATCGACGCTGCGATGGCGCCGCACAGCCGGTCGAGCACGAGATCGCGGCACTCTGCGAGCACCTCGGCATTCCTCGGCGTCCCGGCTGCCCGAGGTGCGTCGTCGTTGCGTTCTGCGAGTGCCATTCGCCTTCCCGGATGATCCAGAAGACGTTTACGGCACCGGTGCGCTCACCTTGAGCCGGCGGATCGCGCGGTCCGTCGCACGGTCGCGCCGGCCCGAGCCTCGCGCACGATGCCAACTGCCTTGCGGCGCCGGCGCACGGGCTCGGGAATTCGTGCAGAATGCGGCCGTCCGGGGTCACCTGCTCCCATCGACCGAACGGCGGATCCTCCCGATGCCAGAGATTGCGCGCGAAACGGTGCTTCGCTACCTGCGGGAGCATCACGTCATGACGATCGCCACGCACGGGCCTGCGGGTCCGTGGGCCGCGGCGGTCTTCTACGCCAATGACGGCTTCGCGCTGTGGTTCCTTTCGTCGCCCTCGAGCCGCCACTGCACGAACATTTCGAAACAACCGCGCGTATCCGCCACGATCCAGCGCGATTACGCCGACTGGCCGGAGATCAGGGGGATTCAGCTCGAGGGTACCGCCTGCGAGATCCGCGGCGAGGAACGCGAGCGGGCGCGCGGCCTTTATGCGGCGAAATACCCGGCCGTCGACAATCTGGCGCACGCACCGGCCGCGCTCGTCGAGGCCATGGCGAAAGTGCGCTGGTACAAGATCGTGCCGGACCGACTCTATCTGATCGACAACTCGGTCGGTTTCGGCCATCGGACGGAAATCGACCTCACCGGACGCTGACCGCGCAGTGCGCCGCGCAACGTTACGATTCTCGGCGATGCATCGCAAGCGGCCCGTGCGGGCGGGACACCCGGGAGTGCGGGATGATCGTCGGGAAGCCCAAACGGGGACCGTCCGGCGGCGGGCGCTTTGCTGTCGAAAATTCTTGCAGCGCCATGCCGAAACGGCTCGCACCGATTCCGCAGATTGCGAAATTTGCAGCACGTGTGCCCGGCGTCGACGATCTCGACCGGTCGGCGTCAGTCATCCTCGCCGGCGGAAGCGAGGCGTAACGGACGGCTATCCTTTCGGTATTGCCGTCGGTTTCCGGGCTTTGCTCAAAACGGCGGGCCGTGATGCCATGGGTGGGGGTGCGGGAGCGGCATTAGGGCATGGCGGGCTCCGACGGCATGGCTGTCCGGAAAAGCTTTCGATTTTTATCGGAAGGGCCGCGTCGAACGGGACACCGCACGACGACGGTACTCGCAGCCGATGACTGGGCAGCGGTCGGTCAAGTCGCGCGCAGTGGCCGGATCAACCGAATCCCGCTTGTCCGCCCGCCCGGTAGGCCAGAACGACACCCGACGGCTGCTCAACGCGGCCGTGCTCCGTCAGTGGCGGGCCGAGGATGCAGCGTATGCTCAAGGCGCTTCACCATGTAAGCGCATATCGGACACTCGGCCTGTGCCCGCCTGAACCACTGCAATGCTTCGTAGCGGTCGGCGGCGATGCCCGGACCGAAGGTCGGCTCACCCGTTAGCAACATGAACGCCAGCGTGCGCTGGGCCGGCACATACCCGCCTTCGGCGGCTTGACGCATCAGCACGATGGCCGCACTGTCGCGATGGTCTTCCAGCAGCTCGACCGCCTCGTCGTAGGCGGCAGGGGCCGCCGACGCCGCCGACGCAAGCAACATCCCGGCGGTCAACAGAATGGCGCAACCGGCACGGCGCAGCAGGTGGTAACGGCCGTCCGGGACCCGGTGTGTCCGACGGGCGGCGGTCTGGTACCTGAGGATATCTGATAAGCGCATCATGGCGTTTCTCCTTGCGGCAGGTGGATGATCGACGGCCCAGGGGCCATCCGGTGGGGCTCAGCCGCGAAACGGCGCCGATGTTGTTGTCTGCGCCGCCGGGTGTTGTAATCCGTGGAGGGGGATTACTGATGGCTCAGCCGCGAAACGGCGCCGATGTTGTCTGCGCCTCCACACGATCAGGACGACCAGGAATGTGGTGGCGGCAAGATTTCCGGCGAAGATCCACGCCGAGCGGAAGTCCCGTAACACATAAACGGCATAAAGCAGAGCGGTCAGGTGCGCGAATGCGAAGTAACTCCAGGTCGAGACGGACACGCTTCTGGCACCGATGGGGCAACGCCAGGCCGCGATCATCTGCGGCAGGTACGCGAGGATGCGGCCACTGTTGGCGACCAGGAAGACCCAGCTCAGAATCTCGGCCCATTCCGACGCAGTGCCGGTCATGTCGACCCCCGGCGCATCAGGCGGGCGAACGCGACCGGATCGCCAAGACATGTCCGGTAAGCTTGGCGCTGCACCTTTCGGAACGGTTCTCCATCAAGGATGGAGTAGTTACGGGCGGCCACGGATCGAGCCAGCGCAATGCAGTCGATCGGTATCGTCCAGTCGGTACTGGCGGCGAAAATCAGCCCGCCGATACCGACCACCAGAAACAAAACACTGCTTGCCGGTAGAGCCCGTAGCACCGCGGGTTCGGGCGCCATCGAGGATTCCCGATGGCAATTTTCTTGAATGCCAAGATCGCGC
The DNA here is from genome assembly GCA_037440385.1 of Rhodocyclales bacterium. Taxonomy (GTDB): domain Bacteria; phylum Pseudomonadota; class Gammaproteobacteria; order Burkholderiales; family Rhodocyclaceae; genus CG2-30-68-42. The sequence goes on from JBBIUI010000031.1 coordinate 22,170, forward strand.
ATGGCCGGCTCCCGGGTCATCGGTCGATTCGACCGACGACCACGTTAGCGCCAGCGGTCTGACGGATGACTGACGGATACCCCGTCGGATCTTTTCAGTCCAGAAGAGATTCGCGCAGCCGGAGCGTTTCGACGGACGGCGTCCAGTTGCGCAACGCGGCAAACACGGCCCGGCAGCGCTCATATACGCGAATCGCGTCGTTCACACGCCCCGCGCCGGCGTGCAGCGACATCAACCGACGGTAAGCCTCCTCGGCGAGTGGATCTCTTTCCAGCAAACGTTCCAGCAGATGTTCGGCATTGTCCCGGTCACCGGCCACCCTGGCGGCGTCTGCGGCGCGCATCACGGCCCGCCGCATTCTCGCGCGCAAGCGCTCACGCGGTACAACGGCCCATTGCGCGTCGCCATCGACGAGAAAGTCTCCACCATAGAGGTCGAGAATGCGGTTCGCCAGATCCGGCGTAATGGCAATCTCGGCATCGGGCGCGGACGTCAGATGCTCAAGCGCCCACACGTCCACCGAGCAGACGGCATCGGAGAGGGTCAGACAGCCTTCATGGACCTCGACAACGTCATCCCGGCCGAGCAAGCGGCGCAGGCGCAGCACGGTGGCGTCCGCCGCGTTCCGCGCCGCATCGCCATCGGAATCGGGCCACAGCGCATCGGCGATCCGCGCGATCGGCACCTCTCGACCTCCCGCCGCCACCAGAAAACGCAGCAGCTCCAGCGGCTTCTTCTGCGCCTTGCCCGGTACCCGCAGGGGCTGATTGTCCTTGATGACTTCGAACCGGCCCAATGTGAGGATTCGGATCGGCCACGGCCAGTTTTCGGTGGCGGGCGAAGCGGGACACAGATGTCGCCGACGAATGAGGCGGGAGACGTACGTGGTCTCGATTCCGGAATCCATGGCGTGCTGACAAAGCGGCGTCAACATGGCCGGCAGCCAGAAAGGGTGCGTGCCCAAACAGTTTGCGGCACTGCCGATTCGCATGGCCCGACGCAGGGCCGAGAGTTCTCGATCCGTCTCCCCCTCGCGGTACCAGGAATAGGCCTCGATGAGTTCAACTTGAAATTCCGTCATAACGCTGGGGAAGCGTTCCGCGAAATCACGTAGAGCGGCCAAGAGGGCGCGGGCCGGTGCGCCTTGACCGTCAAGTGCCAGCGCCTGGGCGAACAGCAGCCGCTCGAACATCATGGGGCCGGTGGCGTGACTGCGTTTGACGCTATCCGCCAGGCCGCTCAATGCCCTCAGCGTCGCCGACGCGTCGCCGTGCATCAATTGGATGCCCGCGCGCAGGTAGCGTAGATGGTCTACGTCGAGACGAAACGCCGGATTGAGTGTTTGCTCGACTCGGTTGAATGCGACTTGAGCCGCAGCAAGGTTCCCATTGATGGTGGCTGCATAGGCCTCGCCGGTCCCCAACAGAAAGTCGAGCACGTGAACGCCGCTTCTGTCCGCGGCCTCCCGCCCACGCGCTACCCAGACACGCGCACCGTCGGGATCGAGATCAGACGCGTCGAGGTAAGCATTCGCTAATGCGAAAAGAATGAAGGCGAGCGGATGGGCGTCGCGCTGACTCTGGCTGAACGCAATGCGGGAAAGCAACGCCTTCGTCTCGCCGATTTCGTCGCCACGCCAAGCAGCGGTCAGGGCGATGGGCCATACCAGCGGCCCGACGTGGCGACTCGTGGGCAATTCGGAAACGAGTGCCCGCGCCTCCGTGACAAAATCGCTTGCCATGGGATGCAGCGGAGCGCCCACGACGGTCGTTACGCCGGCGTGCAATACGCTCAGCTCGACTTCCGGATTGACGACCACGGGATATCGCTCCCGCAACTTCTGCAATTCATCGAGCCAACCCTCGACTGGCCCGAAATCGTCCCATGGCGCCGCAAAGGTTTCGACGACCCCGGCCCACGCCAGGTAAGCACCGTCCGCGTCGTTGGCACTCGAGAACAGACCGTATGCTCGTTCAAGTGCGCGGCGCGCGGCCAATGGATCGAACATCCGCAGCACGCTACCGTACCAGTACAGCAGCCACGGATTGGCGGCGCGCACCGTTTCCGGCAGGCTTTCGAGCCACCGGCGCACCGGTGCGACCCGGCCGGCCTCCATGAGGCTGCCCGCGTGGGAACCAATCAGTTCGGCAAGCGCCGGCCAGTCGTGGGCATCGACGAGCAGATCCGCGGCCGCCTCCACCAGGCCGGAAGACGCCAACACGTGTGCGGTATGCGAACGGAGGACGGCGGCCTCGCTTCCCGGATACTCGATCTCCAGCCGACTCAACA
>JBBIUI010000032.1:0-24454 GCA_037440385.1 Rhodocyclales bacterium
ATAGACACGGTGATCGGCTCGTCGCGCGAACGCAGCCCTGCTCGCCCTCGGCTGCCCAATCCGCTCGCGTTCCAATGGACAATCTGGGTTCAATTGTCGCGCGTCACGCGCGCGGCGATCACCGCGAGGAAGGCGAGGCAGGCCAGGACCATCGCCGCGGTGCCGGCCTGCAGCAGCGTACCGACCTGAAAGCCGCCGACGTAATAACTGCCGGTCGCGCGCGACACGATCGCCGCCGCCGTCGCGAGCACCCCGGCCAGCCCGGCCAGCCTTCCGATCCACATCAGCGCATTTTCCATGTTCCCTCCTCGTCCGATCGCCCCGGCGCATTCGCGCCGCATCCGGAACCGATGATAGCGCTCCCGTACCGGCACGGCACGGGCGCTTTCGCATGAGCAGGTCGGGTATGTCGGGTACACTGCGCGGCGGACCAACCCGCACCCGAAAGGACCACCGATGCCCGGCCAGGCCGAAATACAGAACATGGCACTGTTTTGCGACTTCGAGAACGTCGCACTCGGCGTTCGCGAAGCGAAATATCCGAAATTCGAAATCGGGCGCGTGCTCGAGCGGCTGCTGCTCAAGGGCAGCATCGTGGTCAAGAAAGCCTACTGCGACTGGGAACGCTACAAGGAGTTCAAGGCGGCGATGCACGAGGCGAACTTCGAGCTGATCGAGATTCCCCACGTGCGCCAGTCGGGCAAGAACTCGGCCGACATCCGCATGGTCGTCGATGCGCTCGACCTGTGCTACACGAAATCGCACGTGGATGCCTTCGTCATCATCAGCGGCGACTCCGACTTTTCCCCGCTGGTCTCCAAGCTGCGCGAGAACGACAAGACGGTGATCGGGGTCGGCGTCAAGAAATCGACCTCCGACCTGCTGATCGCGAACTGCGACGAGTTCATCTACTACGACGACCTCGTCCGCGAGGAGGCCCGCAAGAAGCCCAGGAAGCCCTCGCGCAGGCCGGCCAAGCCCGCCGAGGGCGCGGACAACGCGAAGCCGGCCGCCGCCGAGGACGATCGCAAGCAGGAGGCGGTGGAGCTGATCGCCGAAACGCGCGAGGCGCTGGCCGCGGAGCGCAGCGACGAGGACAAGATCTGGGGCTCGATGATCAAGCAGGCGCTCAAGCGGCGCAAGCCCGGTTTCAGCGAATCCTATTACGGCTTCCGCACGTTCAGCGAGATGCTCGAAGAGGCGCAGGCCCGCGGTCTGGTGAGTCTCGAGCACGACGACAAGTCCGGCGGCTACATCGTGCGCGCGTCGGCTCGCGCGCAGTGAGACAGGCGCCCGCTCAGCCGCCGGGCGGCGCGATCCGCTCGAAATAGCGCGCCCGGTAGAGCAGCCGCGGCCGATCGGGCGCATCGGTGAAAGCCGCCCGGTCGTGCAGCACGTTGTTGCACGCCAGGCCCATTCCCGGCTCGAGCCGCGCGCGGAACATCCACGGGGAATCTCGCTCGAGCACCGCTTCCAGCGCGCGCACCGCCTCGCGCGTGCGCTCGTCGTCCTTCCATGCGATGCTGCGCGTGCGCGCCGTGTAGCGCATGTGCAGATGGCCGAGGCGATCGATCGAGAAGACGGGGCCGGTCTGCGCGGGGCGCGCGATGCCGTCCTCCTCCACGCGCGCGGGGATCGTCATCGCATCGGGCGCGCTCAGCGCCGCGATGAAATCCGGATTCGCATCGCGCAGCAGCAGGTAGGCGATCTCGTGGTCGAGCAGCCGGTTCTCGCCGCCGCTCGCGGCGCTGCACACGCAATGCAGCACCATGCCGCGGACGAGCCGGTCCGGCTCGTTGTAATAGCCGTCGGTGTGCCACTTGATGCCGCGATTGGTGTAGGGGATGTAGGCGCTGCGCGTGCCGTCCGACGCGACCGCCAGCGGTGTAATCCCGTCGTCATCGGCGAGGTGGTTCGCGTCGAGATGCTTCAGGCCGATCGCCGCCGCCAGCCGGCGCGGGATGTCCTTGTCCGGGTCGGTTCCGCAGGCACTCGCGTAGATCGCCAGGTTGGCCCGCGCACACGCGGCGAGGATCGCATCGCGTTCTGCGGGCGCGGGCCGGCGCGGATCGCGCACCTCGACGATCAGCTCCTCGAGTCGCTGCGGATGGCGTTCGAGCTTGTCCTGCCGCCAGCGCAGATACGCGTCGCGGTCTACGAGATCGAAAGGCCCCGACCGGCGCATCAGCGGGTTTTCACGGACGGGGCCGAACTCGCGCGAAGGCCGGCGAACACGCCGTTCAACGTGCGGATCGCATCGGGTGCCTCGATCGCCATGACCTGGTCGATCACCCAGGAGCGGTCCTGCGGCGGCACGAGCTCCAGCAGCTTGTTGCCGAGATAGCGCACGAAACCGAAGTCCGGCCCGTCCTTCCGGTCGAACCCGAACACCGCATAATCGGCACCGCGTTCGTTCGCGAGGTCGATGAAGCTGCGCGAGAGCGCACCCGCATCCCCGCCGAGCAGCTCGGCCTGATTCTCGGCCGCGAGCTCCCCCAGCCGGCGCCAGTGCGGTCGTGAAAAGGCGATGCGCCCCGCCTCGTCGAAGCCGGCGTGGGCATGGCGGTCGGCCACATGCAGCAGGAATACCAGGTACTCGCGCAGGAACTCGAAATAGCGCGGTCCGGCCTCGATCTCGAACCTGGCCTTGCGCATGTTGCGGATCGTCGCGAGCGCGAGCTTCCACAGCGTCACCGCGACGACACCGGCGAGCGTCTGCGGCGAGTGTTCCCTGCCCTTCGCGAAGAACCTGCTCTTGGCACGCACCGCGCTCACCCGCACACGGCGCGCCCGCAGCGCGGCAGCCCGCGCGCATCGGGCCACCGAACCGCCAACCGCGCCTCGTCGCGCAACGGGATCAGTAGCCGGCCTTTCCGAACGGCTTGGTCAGGCCTGCGATCTTCGCGCCCTGCTTGGCCGGGCCGCCCGGGAACAGGTCGTACAGCGCCTTGCTGTCGGCGCCGGGCAGCATCGCCTCGATGTCCTTGAGCATCGCGCGAAAGTTCGGCGTGTGTCCATGTTCGCGGTACTGGTCGCGCAGGTAGCCGATCACCTTCCAATGCGCATCGGTGAGCGAGATTCCCTCGGCATCCGCGATCACCCGGCAGATCTCGTCGCCGTAGTTGGGCTCCAGCAGGTAGCCGTCCTCATCGGTTTCCAGCTCGACACCATCGAGCGTGTAGGCCATCCGATCCTCCTATCTCTTGCGCAGAAAGAATTCATGAACCCCGCGCGCGGATTCGCGCTGCGAGACCAGTTCCACCGAGGTCGCCTGGGTCCAGGATGCGACGTCGGCAGGCGATCCCGGACAGTTGCTCACCAGCAGCAGGATCTCCCCCGGCTTCATGCCGTCGAGCAGCTTCTTGGCCTCCAGGATCGGTCCGGGACAGGACACGCCGGACATATCGAGCGTGACGTTGGCCGTCAATCGCGCCGCGCTCCCGCCTGCCTTGCGGATCGTATAGGCGACCCGGTTGCCATCGAGCCGCTCGCTCGAAACGATCTCGTTTCCGGTGTAGCGCGCCCACGCGTACAGATCATCCGACGTGCCGGGGCAGTCGGAGATCAGCCGCATGCTCTGGCCCGCGGGCAGGTCGTCGACGACCTTCTTGGCGCCGAGCAGCGGCGCCGGGCAGGTCATCCCGCTCATGTCCAGTGTGACGGTCGGTTTGGAGGTTGCCATCGGTGCTCCTTCGTGTCGGGCTGGACCGGTTGGACGCGGCTCGCCGCTTCAGGCCGAGACCGCCGCGATCGTCTTGTGGGGAACGAAGATGCCGCAGCCCAGCCTGCGGTTTGCTCCCAGTCCGCGCGCCTGTATGCTGAGGGAATGTTCCGGGCTCAGGCCGTGCAGCATCAGGCCGAACCCCATGCAACGGGATTCCCCGGCTCCGAGTTCGCGGCGGCGGCCTACGATCATCTCGCATTTCACGCCGGCCTGCGTCACCTGCCGGCACGCTTCGGCCTGGAACATCAGTTCGTCCTCGCACCCGACGCTGACCAGCCGCGCATAGACCACGGGATAGGGCACGAGCTCGCGCACGACCGGTTCGCCGAGTTCGACCGGAGCGCCGAGATCGAACCGCGCGCCGGCCAGCCGCGCGGCGGCTTCCAGCCGGTGAGCCGGAAGGCGCAGCACGATCCGGGTGCGCCGCGACACCAGCATCCGGCCGGCCGTTTCCGCGAGCCCCTTGATCGGATGCACGCCCGCCTCATCCTCTGCTTCGAGCCAGTCGAGCGCGAGACACAGGGCACGGTCGAGCGAACGCGCGTAGTCGCGCGCGATCGCCTCGCCGCGCACCGGGAACGACAGATCGGCGAAACGGCGGCCCGGTTCCCCACTCATGATCGCGGCACCTGCGCGCGCTGTTCGCGCGCCCAGCGAAGCAGCACGTCGCCCCAGTGCTCGGCCGTGGCGGCATCGACCTCGAAGATCGTGAAGCGATGCTTCTCCCGCAGCCGCATCCGCAGCAGCGGCATCCCGCCCGCCTCGTATTCGATCTGCGACAGGGTCACTTCCTGCCCCCCGAAGGGACAGACAAACTTGTCCAGCTCCGTCGTCTTGTCCATGTCGCCGTGGTCGAGTGCTGCAAATGCGCGGGCGCGCGAACCGTGCGATCCGCTCTTCCCGGGTATGCAACTATCTCACCGTAGCCGCGCCCGCGCCTATCACCGGCTTGGGCTGCTGGCACATCACCCGTTCGGGGGATACCCACTACCCCCTTAGGAGCGGCGGTACTACCTGCCGGGGGAATGGCGAGGCTGCGCACGCACGGCTACCATCGTCGCACATCTGTCAAACAGCCTGGCGAGGAGACACGACATGGCCAAACCGTTGCACCCGACGCCGATGCTAGACGAACTGGAAAAAGGCCCGTGGCCCAGTTTCGTCAGCGGCCTGAAGGAACTGGCGAAACAGAAGGATTACGCGGTCGATATCCTCGGGCATCTGGAGCACAGCTACAAGACCCGCCGCGGCTACTGGAAGGGCGGCACGGTCAGCGTCTACGGGTATGGCGGCGGCGTCATTCCGCGTTTCACCGAGATCAAGGACGACAAGGGCCAGCCGGTGTTCAAGGATGCCGCGGAATTCCATACGCTGCGCGTGATGCCGGCGCCCGGCATGCACTATGACACCGCCACGCTGCGCAAGATGTGCGACATCTGGGAGCGTCACGGCTCCGGGCTCATCGCCTTCCACGGGCAGAGCGGCGACATCATGTTCCAGGGGGCGACCTCCGAGAACGTGCAGAAATCCTTCGACGAGATCAACGAGATGGGCTTCGACATGGGCGGTGCCGGCCCGGCGGTGCGCACCTCGATGTCGTGCGTCGGTCATGCGCGCTGCGAGCAGTCGTGCTACGACGAGCCCCGCGCGCACCGCGCGGTGCTCAACACCTTCCTCGACGACATCCACCGCCCGGCCCTGCCCTACAAGTTCAAGTTCAAGTTCTCCGGATGCGGCAACGACTGCATGAACGCGATCCAGCGCGCCGACATGGCCGTGATCGGCACCTGGCGCGACAACATCCAGACCGACGAGGTGCTGGCGAAGAAGTGGTTCGCCAAGCACGGCATGAACGAACTGGTCAATGACGTCGTCACGCGCTGTCCGACCAAGGCGATCCAGGTCAAGGCGATCAAGGATCTGCGCAAGGACGCGCACATTTCGAGCGTCGCGCTCGACGGCACGCAGGCCCTGGAGATCGATAACAAGGACTGCGTGCGCTGCGTGCACTGCATCAACGTGATGACCGGCGCGCTCGCCCCGGGCAAGGATCGCGGCGCCAGCGTGCTGGTGGGCGGCAAGCGCACGCTGAAGATCGGCGACCTGATGGGTACGCTGGTGGTGCCCTTCATGAAGCTGGACACCGACGAGGACCGCGAGAAGCTGGTCGATCTGGCCCAGCGCACGATCGATTTCTTCGCCGAGAACGCGCTCGAGCACGAGCGCACCGGCGAGATGATCGAGCGCATCGGACTGGTGAACTTCCTCGAAGGCGTGGGGATCGACGTCGATCCGAACATGGTCACGACCCCGCGCACCAACCCGTATGTGCGCATGGACGCCTGGGAAGAGGAAGTCGCCAAGGTCGAAGCGACCAAGAAGGCGGCAGCCTGACCACGGACCCACACATCGAGCAACCCGGCTGGAGACACGACATGGCGCAAGCAGCAGCAACACCGCGTAAAGCGGTCGAGTGCGGAGTGCCGGACGCGGATCGGTTCCTGCACCCGCTGATGATCAAGAACTATGGCAACTGGAAGTACCACGACCGGCCCCGTCCCGGCGTGCTGCACCACGTCGCGCGCAGCGGCGACGAACTGTGGACGGTCAAGTGCGGCACCCAGCGCCAGATGGATGTGGGCACCATACGCAAGTTGTGCGACATCGCCGACCGGTACGGCGAGGGCTACATGCGCTTCACGATCCGCAGCAACGTCGAAATTTCGGTCGCCGACGGCAACAAGGTCGCGCCGCTGATCACGGCGCTCGAACACGGCGGGTTCCCGGTCGGCGGCACGGGCAATTCGGTCTCGATGATCTCCCACACGCAGGGATGGCTGCACTGCGACATTCCCGGCACCGACGCCTCGGGCGTCGTGAAGGCGCTGATGGACGAACTCTACGAAGAGTTCAAGCGCGAGGACATGCCCAACCGCGTCCACATGTCGACGTCGTGCTGCGAGATCAACTGCGGCGGACAGGCCGACATCGCCATCATCATCCAGCACACCAAGCCACCGAAGATCAACCACGACCTGGTGGCCAACGTCTGCGAGCGGCCCGCCGTGGTGGCACGCTGCCCGGTGGCGGCGATCCGGCCCGCGCTGGTCAACGGCAAGCCTTCGCTCGAAGTCGACGAGAAGAAATGCATCTGCTGCGGCGCCTGCTACCCACCCTGCCCGCCGATGCAGATCAACGACCCCGAGTACTCCAGGTTCGCCGTCTGGGTCGGCGGCAAGAATTCGAATGCCCGCGGGCGGCCGACGTTCATGAAGATGGTGACGGCCAATCTGCCCAACCATCCGCCGCGCTGGCCCGAAGTGGCTGCCGTCGTGAAGAAGATCCTCTACACGTACAAGGCGGATGCCCGTCCCTGGGAGCGCCTGTCGGACTGGGTCGAGCGCATCGGCTGGCCGCGCTTCTTCGAGAAGACCGGGCTGCCCTTCACCAAGTACCTGATCGACGATTGGCGCGGTGCGCGCACCAGCCTGAACGCGTCGGCTCACGTGCGGTTCTGATCCCGGCCGGGGAAGAGCGATGAAGATCGGCATCCTGGTCAACGAGGGCCCCTACACCCACGAGGCATCGGATTCCGCGTACCTGTTCGCACGCGCGGCGATCGCCAAGGGTCACGAGATCTCGCGGGTGTTCTTCTATCACGACGGGGTCAACAACTCGACCCGGCTCACCGAGCCGCCGCAGGACGACCGCAACATCGTCAACCGCTGGTCGAAACTGGCCGAAGAGCACCAGCTCGATCTCGTGGTCTGTGTGGCTGCGGCGCTGCGCCGGGGAATCAAGGACGAGAATCTCGCGCCCGGCTTCCGCATCTCGGGTCTGGGTCAGCTCATCGAGGCCGGCATCAAGGCCGACCGGCTGGTCACGTTCGGCGACTGAAGGGGCGAAGCGCGATGGGGGACATCAAGAAATTCATGTACGTCAATCGGAAGGCGCCCTACGGCACCATCTACGCGCTGGAATCGCTCGAGGTGGTGCTGATCGCGGCGGCCTTCGACCAGGATGTCAGCCTGGCCTTCATGGACGACGGCGTCTATCAGCTCAAGAAGGGTTTCAACCCCAAGGCCATCGAGGCCAAGAACTTTCAGCCCACCTACCGCGCGCTCGACGATTACGACGTCAACAAGCTGTATGTCGAGCGGGAGTCCCTCGAAGCGCGCGGCCTCACGGCGGACGACATGTGCGTGCCCGTCTCGGTAATGACGCGCAACGAGATCGGAAAACTGATGGAAGAGCAGGACGTCCTGCTCAGCTTCTAGGGGGCCGCATGCTGCATATCGTCAACAAGTCGCCGCTCGAGCGCAACAGTCTGGACACCTGCCTGGGCGCGGCCCAGCCCGGCGGTGCGCTGCTGCTGATCGAGGATGGCGTCTATGCGGCGACCCGTGGCAACGCGGCTGCCGCGAAACTGACTCAGGCGCTGTCCCGGCTCACGGTCTACGTGCTCGAGCCGGATCTGGCGGCACGCGGAATGTCGGACGCCCTGATCGAGGGTGTCCGGCTGGTCGATTACGGCGGGTTCGTCGACCTGGTGACCGAACACAGCACCTGCCAATCCTGGTTGTAATGGCTACCGATGAGGAGACACACATGGCAATCGAAGTAGGCGGAAAATCCATCGAGACCGACGAAGAGGGGTATCTGGTCTCCCTGTCCGACTGGTCGGAAGACGTCGCCAACGCGATCGCGAAGGTCGAAGGCATCGAGATGTCCCAGAATCACTGGGAAGTCGTCAATTTTCTGCGCGACTACTACAACGAGTTCCAGATCGCCCCGGCCGTGCGCGTGCTGACCAAGGCGATCGGCAAGAAACTCGGACCCGAGAAGGGCAACAGCCAGTACCTGTACGAGCTGTTCCCGTACGGCCCGGCCAAGCAGGCGTGCAAGATCGCCGGCCTGCCCAAGCCGACCGGCTGCGTCTGATCGGCGATCCGGAACCCGCGGCCGGACATTCACCGCCGCCGGTTCCGCGGCCCGAGGGGTCGCGCGCCCGCACGGCACGCGCGGCATCGACGCACGGCAAACCGGAAGCTTCCGTCCGACTCAAGGCATGAGCGCTGCAACCATCGTCTTCGCCCTGCTGTTCTACTTCGCCACGCTGGTGCTGGCGGGCGGGGTCGCGTTTCGCATCTACGAATTCGCGCGCGTGCCCGCACCGCTGAAGATCCCCACCACGCCTGCACCGACGACGACCTTCGGCGTGGTGCTGCGGATGGCGCGCGAAGTCGCCCTCTTCGAGAGCCTGTTCAAGTCGAACCTGTGGATCTGGGTGTTCGGCTGGGCCTTCCATCTCGCGCTGGCGCTGGTGCTGCTGCGCCATCTGCGCTACTTCACCGAGCCGGTGTGGGCGTGGGTCGTCTGGATCCAGCCCTTCGGCATCTACGCCGGATTCGCGATGGCGGGCGCGCTCGCCTGCCTGTGGGCGCGCCGCTTGCTCGTCGATCGCGTCCGCTACATCTCGACGCCTTCCGACCACCTGATGATCGCGCTGCTGATCGGCATCGGCGCCAGCGGGCTCGTCATGAAGTTCGTCCGTCGCACCGACATCGTCCAGGTCAAGGCGTTCTTCCTCGGCCTGATGCGATTCGACTGGCAGGCGCTGCCCGCAGACCCGCCGCTGTACGTGCATCTGACGCTGGTCGCCGCGCTGATGATCGTGTTCCCGTATAGCAAGCTGCTGCATGCGCCCGGCGTGTTTTTCAGCCCGACCCGCAACCAGGCCGACGATCCGCGCGAGCGGCGTCACCTCGCGCCGTGGGCCGCCAAGCTCGACGCCGAAGCCTGACCGGTACGAAGGAGTCCCCGTGGCCGCCCCGGAATTTGCCGTACCCGAGCTGAAGGAGTTTCCAGAAGTGCCGGCCCTGCAGCCCGGGGCCATGGCGCACAACAAGCCTTACGTCGCCTCGGCGCCGATGAACGAGGCGCTCGGCTTTCCGGGGGCGCTCGTCCCCGACTGGGAGAAGAAGGCCATCGGCAGGATGGGCGAACTGCTCGGCAAGTACCGTTCGCTGCGGGTGTTCCTCGACGCCTGCGTGCATTGCGGGGCCTGCACGGACAAGTGCCATTATTTCCTCGGCACCGGCGATCCAAAGAACATGCCGGTCGCGCGCCAGGATCTGCTGCGCAGCGTCTATCGCCGCTACTTCACCGTGGCGGGGAAACTGTTTCCCGGCCTGGTCGGGGCGCGCGAGCTCACGCGCGACGTGCTCGACGACTGGTTCCGCTACTTCAACGAATGCTCCGAATGCCGCCGCTGCTCGGTGTTCTGCCCCTACGGCATCGACACCGCGGAGATCACGATGGCCGCCAAGGAGATCCTCGATTCGGTCGGCGTCGGTCACAAGTACGTCAACGAGATCATCGGCAAGGTCCACAAGATCGGCAACAACCTGGGCCTGCCCGGACCGGCGCTGCACAACACCGTCGAGGGTCTGGAAGAGGACATGAAGGAAGAGACCGGCGTCGACGTGCGCATGCCGGTCGACGAGGCCGGCGCCGAGGTGCTGCTGGTGACGCCTTCGGCCGACTTCTTCGCCGAGCCGCACGTCTATAGCCTGACCGGCTACGCCAAGGTCTTCCATGCCGCCGGAATTCGTTGGACGCTCTCGACCCGGGCATCCGAAGCGGGCAACTTCGGCATGTTCATCGGCAACTACGAGCAGATGCGCAAGGTTGCGATGCGCATACGCGAGGCGGCGCTCGAACTGGGCGTCAAGCGCATCGTCGTCGGCGAATGCGGCCACGCCTGGCGGATCGCCTACAGCTTCTGGAACACGCTGACCGGCGTGGGTGCGGGCGGCGAGGATCACTTCGCGAGCCTGCTGCAGAAGCAGCTCGATTCGCGCTACAAGCAGCCCTCGCACATCTGCGAGCTGACCTGGGACCTGATCCGGCGCGGCGCGCTGACGCTCGACCCGCAGGCGAACGATCACCGCGTCGTGACCTTCCATGATTCCTGCAACGTCGCGCGCGCCTCGCGCATGGGCGACGAGCCCGGCGGGCAATTCACGATCCCGCGCAACATCATCCGCGCGGTCGCGAACCACTTCGTCGACATGGCGCCGGACACGATAGGCGAGCGGACGTTCTGCTGCGGCGGCGGCGGCGGCCTGCTGTCCGACGAACTGATCGAAGTCCGCGTCAAGGGCGCGATGCCGCGCATGCAGGCGCTCAAGCGCGTGGTCGACGATCAGGGGGTGAATTTCATGGCGATGATCTGCGCGATCTGCAAGGCGCAATTCACGAAGGTCTTCCCGTACTACGGGTTCAAGATGGGCATGGTCGGCGGCGTCCACCAGCTGGTGGGCGACGCGATCCGGCTCGGCGCGAAGCAATAGGCATCTGTTCGAGGAGACGACAATGTCGGTCACGACCGAAAACAAGGGCACCACGCTGACCTACCGCCGCTTCAAGGAAGGCGACAACCGCTACAAGGATTTCCACCAGAAGATCTTTCAGGCGAGCTGGTCGTACAAATGCCCGACCTACATCCAGTCGGCACCGCCTTGCCAGGGAAGCTGTCCGTCGGGCGAGGACATCCGCGGCTACCTGCAGATCGTGCGCGGCATCGAGAAGCCGGCGGCAGGCATGCCGTGGCAGGAATATGCGTGGCGGCGGCTCACAGAAGCCAATCCGTTCCCGGCGGTGATGGGACGCGTGTGCCCCGCGCCGTGCGAGACGGGCTGCAACCGCAATGCGGTCGAGGAGCACGTCGGGATCAACTCGGTCGAGCACTATCTGGGCGACTGGGCGATCCGAAACGCTCTGAAGTATCAGGCGCCGGCGGTCAGGACGGGCAAGAAGGTCGCGGTGATCGGAGGCGGTCCCGCCGGCCTGTCGTGCGCCTACCAGCTCGCGCGCAAGGGCCACGACGTGACGCTCTTCGACGAGCACGAGCACCTCGGCGGCATGATGCGCTACGGCATCCCGGGGTTTCGCACACCGCGCGAGACGCTCGATGCCGAAATCGGCCGCATCCTCGATCTGGGCGTGAAGGCGCGGATGAACTGCCACGTCGGCAAGGACATCACGATGGACGAACTGCGCGCGCAGTTCGACGCGATCTTCTTCGGGCTCGGCGCGCAATCGGGGCGGCCGCTGCCGGTTCCCGGCGCGCAGGCGCCGAACTGCGTCACCGCGACGGCTTTCCTGAAAGCGTTCAACGACGGCCGGCTGCGCCACGTGGGCAAGCGCGTGGCGGTGATCGGAGGCGGCGACACCTCGATCGACGTCGCCACCGTCGCGCGCCGGCTCGGCCACATCGAGCACGTCAGCGAGAAGGACCGGCCCGAGCACGCGATCGCGGGCCAGGTCGCCCATGACGTCGCGCAGGTCTCCGCGCGCCAGGGTGCGGAGGTCACGCTGACCTCGGTGTTCTCGGTCGAGAAGATGCAGGCCAATCCGCACGAGATCGAGCAGGCCAAGGCGGAGGGCATCACGCTGCTCGACGGCTGGGCTCCGGTCGAGGTCGTGCTCGACCCCAGGACGGGACAGGCGACGGGCCTGCGCGTTGCGCAGTGCGAAGCGAAATTCGTCGGACCGAAACTCGAGGTCAACGTGAAGGCCGGCACCGAGCGATTGATCGAGGCCGACCTGATCGTCTCGGCGATCGGCCAGGCGGTCGACTTCGCGGGGCTGGAGGAATTCGACAACGGCCGCGGCGCGATTGCGACCGACAAGATCTATCAGGTGCAGGGCAAGGCCGGCGTGTTCGCCGGCGGCGACGTGATCCGCCCGCACCTGCTCACCACCGCGATCGGCCACGGCGCGATCGCCGCCGAGGGGATCGACGCGTATCTGCATGGCGAAGAGCCCGGCAAGCGGCCCAAGGTCGACGTGCACCACTTCGACCTGACCCGCAAGATGGTCGAGAAGGGTTACACGTTCAAGCGCGTGGAGGAACCTATCCGCGGAACCTCGGCGACCGATGAGGCCGGCGTGCACAACTTCGACAGCCGCGCCGAGCGCTACGTGATCCCCTCCACCGAGCTGTTCCTCGGCCATTTCGGCTACGTCGCGCGCAATCGCCGCCGCACCATCACGCTGACCGCCGAACAGGCGCTGGGAAATTTCCAGGAACGCCTCGAGCCGCTGTCCGAGGCCGAAACCATCGCCGAGGCCAAGCGCTGCATGAGCTGCGGCATGTGCTTCGAGTGCGACAACTGCGTCGTGTATTGCCCGCAGACCGCCGTCTACCGGGTGCCCAAGGCCAAGGCGACGCTGGGCCGCTATGTCGCGACCGACTACGACAAGTGCATCGGCTGCCACATCTGCCGCGACGTCTGCCCGACCGGCTACATCCAGATGGGCCTGGGCGAGTGAGGCGCGAGGAGGCGGGCGTGAGCAAGCGACATCGCTGCGGCGCGGTCCGCATCGCGGCCGCGGCACTGTTCGCGGCAGCCGGACTCATCCCGTTGGGCGCCGGCCCGGCCGCTGCCGCCGATCCCGGCCGCACCCCCAGGCCGACGATCTCGATCGAGAAGAAGGGCGAATGCGTCGCACCGGTCGACGAGATGCGGCGCAACCACATGCTCATGCTCCAGCATGATCGCGACACGACCGTGCATCAGGGCATCCGAAAGGTGCGCGCCAGCCTGAAGGGGTGCGTCGATTGCCATGCCGGCAGCAAGACCGGCTCGGTGATCGCCTCGAAGGACGATTTCTGCGCGAGCTGCCACGCCTATGCCGGCGTCAAGCTGGACTGCTTCGGCTGCCACGCAGCCAGCCCGAAGAACGCGCCTGCGCTACAGGGTCGCGACGGGCCCTCGAACGCCGACCTGCTCGCGTCGATGCTGCGCGGCCGCGGCGGCGAGCAGGCCGACAAGGGAACGAGCAAGCCATGAGCGACGACTATCCACCGAACCGGCGCCGCACCTTCCTCACCGCGTCGGCGGGTGCGCTGGCGGGCCTCGCGCTCGCGCCCGGCGTGCGGCTCGTCGAACTGTCCAGCGCGCGCGCTCCCGAAGAGGCCGCGAGCGCGAAGAACCGCTGGGGCATGCTGGTCGACACGTCGAAGTGCGCCGACGGCTGCAGCGCGTGCGTGTCCGCCTGCGCGAAGGAAAACGCCCTGCAATCGCACGGCCGGCCGCGCAGCGATGCGCAATGGATCCGCAAGGTCGAGCTCAAGGACAAGCAATCGGGACGCACGTTCGCGGCGCCGGTACTGTGCCAGCATTGCGCGCAGCCGCCGTGTGTGGACGTGTGTCCGACCGGTGCCTCGTTCAGACGCGCCGACGGCATCGTGCTGGTCGACCGCCACATCTGCATCGGCTGCCGCTACTGCATGATGGCCTGCCCGTACAAGGCGCGCTCGTTCGTGCATGAGGAAACCACCGGGCAGAATCCCGACGTGCCGCGCGGCAAGGGCTGCGTCGAGGGCTGCACGTTCTGCGTGCACCGCGTCGATCGCGGCCAGACGCCGGCCTGCGTCGAGGCCTGCGCCAAGGACGGCGGCGGCGCGCTCGTGTTCGGCGATCTCAACGATCCCGCCTCGGCGATCGCGCAGCGGCTCGCCTCGCAGCCTTCTGCGGCCATCCGCGCCGATCTCAAGCTCGGCACCGCCGTGCGCTATCAAGGAATCTGAATCATGGCAGCGGCAATCGTTTTCCGCGAAGTCGAGGGCCGTCAGGGTTACTGGGGGGCGCTCGCGCTGATCGGCGTGTTCCTCGCACTCGGCGCGCTGGCCTTCTTCACGATGGAACACGCCGGCCACTGGATCACCGGCATGGACAACCAGACGGTGTGGGGCCTGCCGCACGTGTTCGCCGTGTTCCTGATCGTCGCGGCTTCCGGCGCGCTCAATGTCGCCTCGACGGCCTCGGTGTTCGGAAAGAAGATCTACAAGCCGCTCGCGCCGCTGTCCGCGCTGCTGTCGCTGGCACTGCTCGCCGGCGGGCTCGCCGTGCTGGTGCTCGATCTGGGCCGGCCGGAGCGCCTGATCGTCGCCGCGACCACCTACAACTTCAAGTCGATCTTCGCGATGAACATCTTCCTGTACTCGGGATTCTTCGTGATCGTCGGCGCCTACCTGTGGCTGATGCTCGAGCGGCGCATGCAGCCGTACTCGCACACGGCGGGCGTGACCGCCTTCATCTGGCGGCTGACGCTCACCACCGGTACCGGCTCGATCTTCGGTTTCCTGGTCGCGCGCGAGGCGTATGACAGCGCGCTGCTGGCGCCGATGTTCATCGTGTTTTCCTTCGCCTACGGCACCGCGATCTACCTGATCGCGCTGATCGCGGCCTGCGCGGCCGACGGCAGGGCGCTCGGCGGCCGGCTGCTCGAGCGGCTCACGCACCTGCTGGGTGTGTTCGTCGCGGGATCGTTCTATTTCACCGCCGTGTTCCACCTGACCAACCTCTACGTGACCAGGAGCCACGGCATCGAGCGCTTCCTGCTGCTCGATGGCGGCATCCACACGGCGCTGTTCTGGATCGGCCAGGTCGGGCTCGGCTACGTGCTGCCGCTGATCCTGATCTTCTCGCCGGGCGTGATGTCGAAGGCGCGCGTGATCACCGCGTCGGCGCTCATCGTCGCCGGCGGGCTCGCGCAGATGTATGTGACCATCGTCGGCGCCCAGGCCTACCCGCTCGAGCTGTTTCCGGGCTTCGAGGCGACGAGCAGCTTCTTCGACGGGGAGGTCCATCGCTATGCGCCGAGCATCTGGGAACTGATGCTGGGCGTGGGCGGCTTCGCCGTGGCGGCCGCCATCGTCGTCATCGCCGTGCGGATGCTGCGGCTGCTTCCCGAGCGCCTCGACGACGAGTCGGTCGGCGCGTGGGAAGCGCACTGACCGGCCCCGGTCCGGTCCCGGCGCTGCGCGCGCGCGACGGTCCCGCCCCGTCCGGACGAGCGATGCACCGCTTCCTGATCTCGGCGGCCCACAAGTCCTCGGGCAAGACCACCGTATCGGTGGGCATCGCCGCGGCGCTCGCCGCGCGCGGCCTGTCGGTGCGCGCGTTCAAGAAGGGGCCGGACTACATCGACCCGCTGTGGCTCGCCCGGGCGACCGGTCATGCGTGCCGCAATCTCGATTTCTTCCTGTCGGAACCGGACGAATTGCGCACGCAGTTCGCCCGCCACGGGGCAGGCGCGCACGTGTGCCTGGTCGAAGGCAACAAGGGCCTGTACGACGGGCTCGCGCTCGACGGCCGCAACAGCAATGCCGCGCTCGCGCGCCTGCTCGACCTGCCGGTGATCCTCGTGCTCGATGCGCGTGGCATGACACGCGGCATCGCCCCGCTGATCCTCGGCTATCAGGCGTTCGATCCCGGCATCCGCATCGCCGGAGTCGTGCTCAACCGGCTGGGCGGCAGCCGGCACGAGTCGAAACTGCGTGCGGTGATCGAGCACTACACGGACGCCGAGGTGCTCGGTGCGGTGCATGAAGCCCCGCAGATGGTCATCGCCGAACGGCATCTCGGCTTGCAGCCCGCCAACGAGTCGGGCGCGGCGCAGCCCGCGATCGCCGCGATCGGCGAGGCGATCGGCGCGCAGGTCGATCTCGATCGGCTGCTCGCGCTGACCGCGACCCACGCCGCACCGGCCCGGGTGCCCGAGTTGCGCCGGCCCGAGCCGGCGAGCGTGCGCATCGGCATCGCGCGCGACCGCGCGTTCGGCTTCTATTACAGCGACGATCTCGATGCGCTGTGCGCGGCCGGCGCGCAGCTCGTCGCCTTCGATGCCTTGCATACCCGGCGGCTTCCGGACGTCGACGGGCTGTTCATCGGCGGCGGCTTTCCCGAATGCTTCGGCGCCGAGCTCGCCGCCAACGCGGGGCTGAAATCGGATATCCGCGATGCGATTCGATCCGGCCTGCCCGCCTATGCGGAATGCGGCGGCCTGATGTATCTGGCGCGCAGTCTCACCTGGAAAGGACGCACGCACGCCATGGTCGACGTGATCCCGGCGGACGTGCGGATGCACGACAAGCCGGTCGGGCGCGGCTATGTGCGGCTCGCCGAGACCGGCCTCGGACCGTGGCCGGACGCGGCGGGCGTGCCGGAAGCGATCGCCGCCCACGAGTTCCACTACTCGAGCCTGGAGAATCTGCCCGCGGACACCCGTTTTGCCTATCGCGTGCTGCGCGGCTACGGCTGCGACGGACGCCATGACGGCATCGTGGTGAATAACCTGCTCGCCTCCTACACCCACCTGCGCAGCACCGCGCGTTACGACTGGGCGGGGCGCTTCGTCGCGTTCGTGCGTTCGAAAACGCGCTCGGGTATGCTTGGTGCCGCAGCGAACGCGACGAACTGCTGAACGGACATGGAACGCATCTTCGAGGTCACCGCGGCGGCGCTCGACGAGATCGGCCGCAACGCGAACCCGTCGCAGGGCAAGCCGGGGCTGCGCGTGGCGGCCAAGCGCGCCGGGGACGGCTCCATCGTCTACGGCGTGGGCTTCGACGAAGCGAGGGAGAACGATCTCGCCATCGACTTCGGAACGCTCACGGTGCTGATCGCTCCGTTCTCGAAGGAGCTGCTGAACGGCGCGACGCTCGATTTCGTCGAAGTCGAGCCGGGCGAATTCCAGTTCGTCTTCATCAATCCGAACGATCCCGGTGCGGGCGCGACCGCACCCGGCCCATGAGCGCGAACGCGTCGCTGCGCCTGCTCGAGCGGCTGCCCGCCGACACGCGCGGCGTGCAGCGCGGCACGGTCTACCTCGTCGGGGCCGGACCGGGCGACCCCGAGCTGCTGACGGTGCGTGCGGCCCGGCTGCTCGACGCCGCCGAGGTCATCGTGCATGACCATCTCGTCGCCGATGCGATCCTGGCGCTCGCCAACCCGGCCGCCGAGCGCGTCTACGCCGGCAAGCAGCGCGGCAATCACAGCGTGCCCCAGGACGAATTGAACCTGCTGCTGGTCAGCCTCGCCCGGCAACGGCGCATCGTCGTGCGGCTCAAGGGCGGAGACCCCTATCTGTTCGGCCGCGGCGGCGAGGAGGCCGAGGCGCTTCATGCTCACGGGATACCGTTCGAGGTCGTGCCCGGCATCACCGCGGCGGCCGGCGTATCCGCCTATGCCGGTATCCCGCTCACCCATCGCGCCTACGTCAGCGCGTGCGTGCTCGCCGCGGGTTACCTGCGCGACGGCACCGTCGAGCTGGACTGGGAGGGGCTCGCGCGTGCGCGCCAGACCGTCGTCATCTACATGGGGTTGCACGGCCTGCCGGTGGTGGCCGCAAAGCTGATCGAGCACGGCATGCCGCCCGACACGCCTGCCGCGATCGTGCAGCAGGGCACCACCGATCACCAGCGCGTCGTGACGGGAACGATCGCGGCCCTGCCCGGGCTCACCGCCGCGGCGGGGCTGAAACCGCCCACGCTGATCCTCATCGGCGAGGTCGTCCGACTGCGCGAAAAGCTAGCCTGGTTCACTGCCCCGGCGGCCGAGGCGAACCGGTAGTCTCGGGACGGCGGACCGAAGACCGCTCCCACGTCCTCTCGGACGAGGACGCCGCCGAGCGTTTCCGGAACACCGGCTCCGCGAATCGGGCGCGAATGGGGACAGACCACGGTTTTCACGCCAGACGGCCGTTACGACGCTGGACAAGGTACGACGACGTCTCGCCGCGCACCGCCGGAGCCGGGCGGCGGGGCATCGGCGTGTCCGGTCGTCGGGTTGGACGCGAAGCCGCAACGAACCGCAGGCCGCCCCCTTCGTCGTCTATCACCGGTCAGCCCTGATTTCCGGGGGTCGATGCGCGCAGGGCCGGGCGTGCGCGGCCCCGCCGCTACTTCCGTTTGTAGCGATCGGGCTCTTCGAAGAACTCGATGATCTTGGTGCCCGCCGCGAGCCTCGCGCTGTGAACGGCGCCCGCCGGAATGTAGTAAGAGCTTCCCGCCGTGTGGACCCGCGTCGATCCGCCGACCGTGAGCTCGACCGTCCCTTCGAGGACCGTGCCCCACTGACCCTTGTGGCTGTGGGCCGGGAGGTCGATGTCCTTCAGGATCTGAAAGAAGACGAGTTGACCCTGATCGGACTGCAGCAAACTGGTGCGCACCGTAGTCGAGGGGATCGGAAGTTCCACTTCCGGCAGTCGAGTGATGATGTCCGGGAGTTCCATCTGTATTTCCTTCTTAGTGAAACGGCTGGTGGGTGCGTATCGAGTGGCTGGTTCGTTTCATTCGTTACGGCGACTTACGGCGACTGATGGAATCGATTCCGACCGCCAACGAAGCCGTAGCAGAATCGTTTTCATCGGCGCACCGTGCGGTGATGCGGCAAACCGGGTGCAATGAAAGAGTCTCGGAGGATCGCAGACGAACATCGCATGGGGTATCGCGTTGTCAATGACTCGCTCGCGCGCGTCGGTTCGAATTGGCGGCTCGGTCCGTGCGCGATGGGCTCGGGGTCGGCAAAGCGGTTGCCGATCCTGAGCGCATGCCAGCCGGCGCAGCAGGCATCGAAATGATCGAACGCCGGGAAGACCCGGACGCTGCTCACGCGGCCACGGGATCGTGCGCTTCCAGTCCGGCATGTTCGCGCAGCGCGTGGAAGCGCACGCCCGGCCAGCGCTCCCGCGCGACGTCCAGTTCCGCCCGGTAGGAGACCAGGAATGCCGGGGCGCCGACCGCGTCGTACGCGATCCTGTGGGCATTGGCCTCGATGAAGCGCTTCAGTTCCCGCGGCTCCTGCGCGCTGACCCAGCGCGCCGACACGTATTTCGCGTCGACGTAACGCGCCTGGACGCCGTACTCGTGCGCGAGCCGGTGCGCCACGACCTCGAACTGCAGCGTGCCCACGGCACCGAGCAGCAGCGGGCCGCCTGCGTGCGGGCGGAACACCTGGATCGCGCCTTCCTCGCCGAGCTGCATCAGGCCGCTCTTCAACTGTTTGGTGCGCAGCGGATCGGCGACTTCCACGCTGCGGAACATCTCCGGGGCGAAGAACGGCAGCCCGGTGAAGCGCAGCGCCTCGCCATCGGTCAGCGTGTCGCCCAGTTGCAGCGTGCCGTGGTTCGGGATCCCGATGATGTCTCCGGCATAGGCTTCGTCGAGCAGCTCGCGCCGCTGCGACAGGAACGACACGACGCTGTTCGGCCGGATCTCCTTGCCGTTGCGGCAGATCACGATCCGCATGCCGCGTTCGAAGCGCCCGGAGCACACCCGCACGAAGGCGATGCGGTCCCGGTGCGCCGGATCCATGTTCGCCTGGATCTTGAAGACGACTCCGCTGAACGCCGTCTCGTCCGGGCGCACTTCGCGTTCGCGCGCCGTTCTCGGGCCGGGCGCAGGCGCCAGTTCGACCAGCGCATCGAGCACCTCGCGCACGCCGAAATTGTTGATCGCCGAACCGAAGAAAACCGGTGTCTGCCGGCCCTGCAGGAACGCCTCGCGGTCGAAGCGCGGCGCCGCGGCGGCGACGAGCTCGATCTCCTGACGCGCCTGCGCGAACTGCGCGCCGAAGCGCTGCAGGCAGACCGGATCGTCCAGGCCGGCGAGGACCTCGTCGCCGTCCTCACGCCGGTCACCGCCCGCGCGGAACACGCGCATGCGGCCCGCGCGGATGTCGAATACGCCGTGGAAGCGTTTGCCCATGCCCACCGGCCACGTGAAGGGCGCGGCGTCCATGCCGAGCGTGCGCTCGATCTCGTCGAGCAGGTCGAGCGGATCGCGCACCTCCCGGTCCAGCTTGTTGATGAACGTGAGGATCGGCGTGCCGCGGGCACGGCATACTTCGAGCAGCCGCAGCGTCTGCGGCTCGACGCCCTTCACCGCGTCGATGACCATCAGCGCGCAATCGACCGCGGTGAGCACCCGGTAGGTATCCTCCGAGAAGTCCTGGTGGCCGGGCGTGTCGAGCAGGTTGATGACGCATCCTCGCGATTCCATCTGCATCACGGAACTGGCCACCGAGATGCCCCGCTGCTTTTCGATCTCCATCCAGTCCGAGGTCGCGTGGCGGCTCGCCTTGCGTGCCTTCACGCTGCCCGCGATGTGGATCGCCCCGGCGAACAGCAGCAGCTTCTCCGTGAGCGTCGTCTTGCCCGCGTCGGGGTGGGAGATGATCGCGAACGTGCGCCGGCGCGAGACTTCTCGGGATGGATCGTTCATCGGAACGGTGATTCGAGGATGGCACCGGCCGCGTCGCGCCGAAGGGGGCGCATCGCACACCGGTCAGACGCGGCGCAGCCTACCGGAACGCTCCGCCGTGACGAAAAGCCGGCATTCTATCTCACTCGGGCACGCGCTCGCCGGCGATCAGCGCCTCGATCAGCGGGCAGGACACGACGGCACCGCGCCGGACCTCGCACTGCTCGACGAGCCGCGAGATCGCCTCCACCATGCGCCCGATGTCGGCATTTCGCCCGCGGATCGTGGCGAGCTTGTCTTCGACCAGCGCGCGCGCCTCGGCGCAGTGGCCGTCTTCCTCGAACCGCAGCAGCCGGGCGATCTCCTCCGGGGTGAATCCGAGCCGCTGCGCCGCACGGACGAAGCGGGCGCGAGCGATGTAAGGCTGCGCCTGGTCGCGCAGCGCACCGCGTTCATGGAAACGGATCGCCTGACCCTTCACCACCAGTGGTTGCCTCATCATCGGTGTGCATCGGTGTACGCGCCGGTTTGCCGCAGACCGCATCCGCGGTGCGACGAACCGCCGCACAGGGCAAACTTACACCATTTCGCGTGAATCCGGAACCCGTGCGACGGCACGCCGTGGGCGACGGCAGCCCTGCCGGTCACGGATTTCTGCCTCGCGCTGCGGGCGCCACCTTCTGTTCGACTGCAAGGACCGCCGCCTCGACGCGCGAGCTCAGGTTCAATTTCGTCAGGATGTGGCGAACGTGCAGCTTGACCGTGTCATGGCTGATCGCGAGCTCCCGCGCGATCGCCTTGTTCGACATGCCCTGCGCGAGGTGCTGGAGGATTTCCCGCTCGCGCGGGGTGAGGCTCGCCAGCGGATCGGGCTTGGCATCGCGGCCGCCATCGGATTGCAGCATGCGCACGAGCTTCATCGTCATCGCGGGTGCGACGACCATCTCCCCGGCACACGCGCGGCGCACCGCATCGACGACCTCGTCCGGCTCCATGTCCTTGAGCAGGTAGCCCTGGGCGCCCGCGCGCAGCGCGGCTTCGAGATCCTCCTGCTCGTCACTGACCGTCAGGATCAGTGCGGGTTTGCTCCAGCCGTCCGCGCGCAGCCGCCGCAGCAGGCCGAGGCCGCCGTGCGGCGGCATGTTGAGATCGATGATGATGGCATCGGGTGCGCGGTCCTGCACCAGCCACCGCGCATCGTCGCCGTTTCCGCTGATGCCCACGACGTCGATGTTGGCGTTGCGTTCCAGCAGTTCCGCGAGACCCTTGCGGAACAGCGTGTGGTCATCGGCCAGCAGAACCCGGATCGGCTCGCTCATTGCGGCTTCACCGCGACTTCGGGCACCGGGACGATCAGCCGCATGCGGGCCCCGCCCGCTCGCAGGTTGGCCAGTTCGATGCGCCCGTCGATGCGCTGCGCGCGTTCGCGCATGATGTTGATGCCCAGGTGCTGGCGCAGTCCGGGGTGCTCGTCGAAGCTGCCAAGCGGATTGCCGAGCGCGAAGAAGCCCTTGCCGTCGTCCTCGACGGTGAATTCGTAGTTTCCGTCATGCACGGCAACGGTCAGCCGGGCGGTCGTCGCCCCGGCATGGCGCACCACGTTCGCGAGCGCTTCCTGCACGATGTGGAAGACCTGCGCCTCGTCCTCGACGCTGAGGTTCAGGTCGGTGACCCGATTGTCGTATTCGAGCTGGATGCCGGTGCGATCGAAGAAGTCGCGCGCGAGGCTCTCCAGCGCGTGCAGCAGTCCGAGCGGATCCATCCGGTTGCGGAACTGCGACAGCAGCTCGCGCAGCCCGGCATAGGCCGCATCGAGTGCGTCCTTCGTGTCGGCGGCGAACTTGAGCGCTCGCCTCGCATCGTCCTCGCGCAACGCATCCTGCATCAGCGCGAGCCGCATCTTCATGTAGGCGAGCGTTTGCGCGAGCGAATCGTGCACCTCGTTCGCCATCATCTGGCGCTCGTTCATCAGCGTGATGCGCAGGTTCTCGCGCGTGAGCCTCGCATTCTCCAGCGCCGCCCCGAGATGCTCGCTGATCGAACGGAACACGAGGCTGACTTCCTCGGGCACTTCCCGCGACTGCGTGAAATACAGGTTGTAGGTGCCATGCACCTTTCCTCGGAACATCAGCGGCACGACCACCATCGCCTGGCACTCGTGCCGGAAGAAGGACAGACCGGTGTGCTCGGCGCAGGATCTGACCGGTACGAGATGATGGACGCGGTCGTGCATCACCGCGCTGCCGCACAGGCTGCACTCCAGGCTGACCATCTGCTCGTGCTCGACGACGTCGGCGGGCAGGCCCATCGCACCCACGAGCCGCAGATGCATGCCATCCGAGGTCAGGATGCGCACGGCGCCGGCCGCGGCGCCGGCCAGCCGGATCATCGTGCCGAGGAAACGCCGGAGCAACGCCTCGATGTCGCTGTCCGCCGCGAGGCTGGTGGCGACCTCGGAGAGCACGCGCAGCGCCTGGAGCCGCTGCCCCGAGTTCTCCGGGCTGGAGGCACCGCCCACCTGCAGCACATCCGCGTCGACGCGCACCCTACGCTCTCCTCGATCCTCCGGCGGAGCGCCCGGCCCCGCCGTCCATTCGTCCGTTCGACCGCCCCGCGGCGCCGGCGTGCCCTACCAGCCGCCGCGCAGCACCTTCTCGGCCCAGAACAGCCCGGCGACGGTCTTGCCATCGGTGATCGCCCCGCTCGCCACGCCGGCGATCGCCTCGTCGAGCGTCAGCTCGCACGGTTCGATGAGCTCGCCGCGTTCGAGCGCCGCGCCCGCCTGGACGAGCCCGCGCGCGAGAAAGATCTCGATGCGCTCGTCGGAATAGCCGATGCACGGATGGATCGTCGCGAGGTGGCGCCACTGGCCCGCCTCGTACCCGGTTTCCTCCCGCAGCTCGCGGCGGGCGGTGCGCTCGATGGCCTCGCCCGGATCGATCTTGCCGGCGGGCAGCTCGAGCATGACGCGGCGCAGCGGATGGCGATACTGCCGTTCGAACACCAGCGTATCGCCATCGACCACCGCAATCACCATCACCGCGCCGGGGTGTTCGATATACTCGCGCACATGCTCGCCGCCGCCGGGGAGCCGGACGCGATCGACCCGAACCTCGAGCAGCCGCCCCGAGAACACGCGGGTGCTGTCGAGCGTCGTTTCGCGCAGTGTGTCGGACATTCCCCGCCGGTTGAACCCTGGACATTCGACCGGATGGCCGATCGAACGGCCCCAATATATCGCAACGGGCGCAACCTGTCAGGACGCCTGCCGGTGACGGGCGCGTGCCGGTGACACGCAGTTCGTCGGCCGCGGCCCATGGGTTCGGCTCATCGCGTCGCGCTTGTCGCCCGACGATCGTTGCGCCCGATCGAGCCGCGTCGAGGCGAAACGGGTCGGGCGAAGCACGAAGTCCGGACGCGACCCGGCTACGGGGCGCCGCCGCGTATCGCGTTCGCCGGGGCGCACGAGCCGCGTGATCTTTCGAGGCATTGCCCCTTCCGCGCGCGCCGGAATCGCGCAGTCATTTTCGCAACCGGAAGCCGGCCTGACCTTGGCGCGGACGAAGCGGCGCTACGTCCGTGGCATGCAGGCACATCGTAGGGCTCCCGCGGGCGAAAGGGTCGACTGCGCCACCCGTACTCGCCGGCGCGAGGCGCTCGAGCGCCATGTCACC
>JBBIUI010000033.1:0-24031 GCA_037440385.1 Rhodocyclales bacterium
CACGGTGGCGCAGCGTCTGGTCCGCCCGGCAGTCCGACGACCGGTCGGCGATGGCCGGTCAGCGCGCCGACCGTCTCGACGAGCTGCCGCAGCGAATAAACGTTCGGGCCGCACAGCTCATGGGTCGCTGCGTACGATTCCGGACGATCGAGCGCCTCCAGCATGACGGCGGCGACGTCGCCCACCCATACCGGCTGGAAGCGCGCTCCCGGGCAGGCGAGCGGCAACAGCGGCGCAATCCGCAGCAGCCGCTCGAACCGGTTGAGAAAGCTGTCTCCGCGGCCGAAGATCACGGAGGGACGGAAGATCGTCCACTCGATCGGGGCAGGCGCCTCGCGCACCGCCTCTTCGCCGGCGGCCTTCGAACGCAGGTACTGCGACGGTGCGTGCGCCGCGGCGGCGAGCGCGCCGACATGCAGCAGCCTGCGCACGCCGGCGCCGCGGCATGCGGCCACGATCGCGCGCGGCAGCTCGACGTGTGCGCGCGCGAATTCGCGCCCGTACGGCGAGCCCGGCGGACTGTACAGGATGCCGACCAGGTTGATCACCGCGTCCTGGCCGCGCATCAGCGCCGCGAGCACCGCGCGGTCATGGACATTCGCCTCGACGATCTCGGCGGTCGGCAGCACCTTCAGGTGCTTCGCACGAGCCGCGCGTCGGGTCGGGATCGTGACACGCACGCCACGCGCGGTGAGCGAGCGCGCGAGCTCGCTGCCGAGAAAACCCGAGCCTCCGATCAGCAAGACGCTGCCTGCGGTCATCGTGCGCCTTTCGCCGCTGCGTTCCCGTATCGTGTCGTGTCGTGCGCGCTCATCCCGCACCGCCGTTCGCGCTCGCGGCAGGGATGACGCCGAGCCGCTGTTTCAGCGAACGCGGCCGGCCGTTGAACAGCGCGTCGTAATACAGCGAGTTGCTCATCACCTTCTTGACATACCGGCGGGTCTCGGTGATCGGGATCGTCTCGACCCAGATCGCGCCCTCGATCGGCTGCGCATCCCGCCAGCGGCGCGCCCGCCCCGGACCGGCGTTGTAGGCGGCCGAGGCGAGCACCGGGTGGTTCTCCAGGCCGTCGAGCACCATTCTCAGATAACTCGTGCCGAGCAGGACATTGACGCCCGTATCGTTCGCCTGCGCCATCGTGAAGTCCTTGAGGCCGATCCTGCGCGCGACCCACTTCGCCGTCGACGGCATCAACTGCATCAGCCCGCGCGCCCCCGACGAGGAGCGGGCACTCATCACGAAGCGGCTTTCCTGCCGCATCAGTCCATAGACCCAGGCATCGTCGAGGTCGAGGCTCTTCAACTGCGGCTCGACGTACTCCCGGAACGGCGCCAGGAAACGCAGCCGGTAGTCGTGTTCCGCGGTGGTGCGCTCGGCGGTGAAGATCGCGCGATCGAACAGCTCGCGGCTGCGCGCGAGTTCCGCGGCGGCCAGCAGGAAACGGTCGCCGCGGCCTCGCAGCATCCAGTTCCATTGCCGGACCGCCTCGATGCGCAGGTCGAGCCGGAACAACTCGAGCGCGCGTCGCATGCCGGGCAGCTCGGCCACCGCCTCGATCTCGCCGGCTCCCGCGGCGGCCGCGTGCACCGGAACGGCGAGCGGCCGGCCGAGTTCCTCGTCGGCGAGGTTGCCATAGAAATCGGGACTCCCGGCGATGCCCTCGAACAGCCGCTGCGCTTCGTTGCGCCGGCCGAGCGCGAGCTGCGCGCGGCCAAGCCAGTAGATCCACACCGGCTGCACGGCGAGCCGCTGCGGCATCGCCTCGAGGATCGCGCGCAATGCGCGCCAGTCGGACGCCCGCAGCGCGGCGCGCGCCTTCCAGGCGAGCTGCTCCTCGCCCATCTCGACGTCATCGGCGGCCTTGTACCAGGCGAGTGCCTCGGGCAGATGGCGCAGCGCACCCTGCCAGCCGAGCTGCCCGTACACATACGCACGCTCGGCGGGCGACAGGCGCGCCTTGAACGGCTCGAACACCACCGCCGCGGCACGCGGATCGGCTGCGGCGAGCCGCGCGAGCGCATCCATCACCATCTCGCGCCCCCGCCGGTTCGCGGCGAAATTGGGCTTGACATGCCTGAGGTACTGGCGCGGATCCGCGGCGATCGCCTTCAGCGTTCGCAGATCGGGCGCTTCGCCCGCGGGCAGCCGCGCGGCGAGCTCGCCCGCGGCCGCCACGCGACGGTTCTCCAGCAGGCGGCGCAGCCGCTGCCACAGTTCTTCGCGCCCGACCCGACCCGCGCCCACGAGCCGGTCGAGCACCGGGTTGCAGCTCGCCGGAAAATCCACCTCGTCGAGCCACGCCATGCGGGCCTGCTCGAGCGCGCCGGGCTCGTCGAGCGACAAGGCACGCTCGAGCCGGTGGCAGTCGAGCTCGCGATCCGGCTGCACCAGTTTCGGGAACTCGCGATCGAAGCGCTCCCACTGGCCGCGTCCGGCGAGCAGCTTGAGCCAGTCCCCACGCAGTCTCTCGGCGAGCAGGTCGCCTTCGTAGCGTCCGAGGAAAGCCTCGATCTGCGTGGCGTCGACTTCGTCCAGCCGCTGGCGCAGATACCAGTACTCGACGTAGGGCTCGAGGACGTGGCCGCGCGAGGCTTCGAGCGAGCGCGCGAGCGAGACTCGGTCGCCCGCCGCGAACGCCTCGCGCGCGCGCAGGACCGGCTCGTCGGGCGCCGATCCATGAACGAGCGCGGCCACGCACATCAGCAGCGAGGCGAACCACGACTTCCTCGTCCTGAGGATCATATATAGTCGCCGACGTCGAACCGGCTGCGAGGATAGCATCGTTGGAACCGTCGCGAAGGGGGCAGAAGCGCGGACAAGTGCAGGCATTTCGCCGCGAACTGAGGATGCGGCTGATCGCCGCGCGCGAAGCGCTCGATCCGGCCGAGCGAGAGCGGCTGAACCTGGCCATCGAACGGCGGCTCGAGGCACTGCTCGCGCGTCTCGCTCCGGCGGTCACCGGCTTCTGCTGGCCGATCCGCGGCGAGTACGATCCGCGCGCGCTGATGACACGGCTCGTGTGCGGCGGAGCCCGCGCCGCGCTGCCGGTGCTGGTCGCCGAGCGCGCGCCGCTCGCATTTCGCGAATGGCGCCCGCGCGCGCCGATGGCGAGCGACCGCTACGGCATCCCGTACCCACAGGAAGGCGAGTGGCTGCACCCCGAGGTGATCGTCATTCCGGTGGTCGGCTTCGATGCGGCCGGCTATCGGCTCGGCTACGGCGGAGGCTATTTCGACCGCACCATGGCCGCGCTCGATCCTCGCCCGATCGCCGTGGGTGCGGGCTTCGAGCTGGGCCGCATCGCGTCCATCCATCCGCAGCCCCATGACATGCAGATGGACTGGATCGTGACCGAGGCCGGTCTGTTCTCCGTCGGCGCGGGCGCGAGGGCTGGGGCGACGCTACGCGAGGAATAGCCGGTAGGCGGGGTTGGCGGTTTCGTCCGCGCAGGCGTAGCCGACCCGGTCGAGGAACGCGCGAAACGTCTCCATGTCGTCGGGCGGCACCTGGATGCCGACCAGCACGCGCCCGACGTCCGCACCGTGGTTGCGGTAGTGGAACAGCGAGATGTTCCACGAGGCGCTCATGCTGTTCAGGAAGCGCATCAGCGCGCCGGGCCGCTCCGGAAATTCGAACCGGTAGATCAGCTCGTGGGCGACCTGCCGCGCACGCCCGCCGACCATGTGACGGATGTGCAGCTTGGCCATCTCGTCGTCGGTCAGGTCCAGCGTGGCCAGTCCGTGCCTGCGCAGGCTGTCGACGAGCTTGAGCGACTCCGCGCGGTTGCGGACCTGCACGCCGACGAAGACGTGGGCCTCGGCCGGGTCGTCGTAGCGATAGTTGAATTCGGTGACGCTGCGCGGGCCGAGCAGGCTGCAGAACTTCTTGAAGCTGCCCGGCCGCTCCGGGATCGTCACCGCGAGCACCGCCTCGCGCTGCTCGCCGACTTCCGCACGCTCGGCGACGAAACGCAGCCGGTCGAAGTTGATGTTCGCCCCCGAGGCGACGGCGACCACGGTCTTGTCGCGCAGCTTGTGACGCGCGAGATAGGCCTTCGCGCCGGCGATGGCGAGCGCACCGGCCGGCTCCAGGATCGCGCGGGTGTCCTCGAACACATCCTTGATCGCTGCGCAGATCGCGTCGGTGTCGGCCAGCACCATCTCGTCGACGTATTCGCGGCACAGCCGGAAGGTCTCCTCGCCGACCTCCTTGACCGCGGTGCCGTCGGCGAACAGCCCGACCTGATCGAGCCGCACGCGATGGCCCGCCGCCAGGCTGCGCGCCATCGCGTCGGCATCCGGGGACTCGACCCCGACGATGCGGATCTCGGGGCGAAGCCGCTTGACGCAGGCCGCGATACCGGAAATCAGGCCGCCACCACCGATGGCCACGAAAATCGCATGGACCGGATCGGGGTGCGCGCGCAGGATCTCCATACCGATCGTGCCTTGCCCCGCGATGACATCGGGATCGTCATAGGGGTGCACGAAGGTGAGCTTGCGCGTGCGCTCGAGTTCCAGCGCGTGCGCATAGGCTTCATCGTAGGTGTCGCCCGCGAGCTCGACCTCGGCGCCGCGCGCGCGCACCGCATCGATCTTGATCTGCGGGGTGGTCACCGGCATGACGATCAGCGCCGGGCAGCCCAGCCGCTGCGCGGCGAGCGCCACCCCCTGCGCGTGATTGCCCGCCGAGGCGGCGATCACGCCGCGCTTGAGCGCCGCGCCCGACAGCCTCACCATCCGGTTGTAGGCGCCGCGCAGCTTGAACGAGAACACCGGCTGCATGTCCTCGCGCTTGAGCAGCACGCGGTTGTGCGTGCGCGCGGACAGGATGGGCGCGTGCTCGAGCGGCGTCTCGATGGCGACATCATAGACGCGCGCGTTCAGGATGCGCTCGAGATAGTCGGTCGACCCGCCCGGCTCGCGGCGCGCGCGCGCCGGATCGTGTACGCCACCGGCGGTGAGCGGCGGCTCGCCGGGATCTTCGGATTTCATCATCGTCGTGCTTTTCCCGGCACGCATTATAAGGTCGCATGCCGCGAGCGCGGCTGAAACATGCCGGCGCGATTCAGGGCCGGATCCGGGCGACGGCCCGACCGGGCGCGCCCGCGCGCAGGATCGCGCGTGCCAGTTCCGCGAAGCCGGCGCCGCCGCGCGCACGCGTGACCCAGGCCGGCAGATGGTCGATCGCGTGCGCGAATCGCCTGACGTTGGCCACCCCGACCGAATCGCCGAAGTACTCGAACATCGGCTCGTCGTTGGGCGAGTCGCCGATGAAGACGAATCGCGCGCGCTCGCGATCGAGTGCGATGTCGAAGCACTCGCGCGCCGCGAGCCGGGTCATGCCGAGCTTGTCGTACTTGCCGAACCAGCCATTGACATGGATCGAGCTGACCTTGGCGGTCATGCCGGCCGCGTGCATCTTCTGCGCGATGCGTGCGACGGCCTGCGGCGCGAGCGGCGCGACGTCCTCGCACCAGTCGATCGCGAGATCGGTCTCCCGATAGGGCTGATCGGCGGCGAGGTCGCAGCCGGGTACCTCGACGAGGATGCGACGGGCGATCTCGCCCATGCGCGCGCGGTGCGCCGCGCGCGTGGCCGCGTCGTCGAGGAAGCGGCGTATCATGCGCCGCTTCGCGCGTTCGTAGCGGAAGTAGAAGGCGCCGTTCTCGCCGACCACCGCATCCACGGGCCAGAAGCGGGCGATGTGGTCGCACCAGCCTGCCGGCCGCCCGGTGATCGGCACGACGAGCTTGCCGGCGTCATGAAGCCGTTCCAGGGCCCGGTAGGCTCGCGCGGTGAGCCGGCCGCCGTCGGTCAGCGTGTCGTCGATGTCGCAGAACACGCCGCGCACGGCGCGCAGGCGCGCGGCCGGCATTTCGCGAAGAGGGCGCATCGGCCGGTGGTCGGGGAAAAACGGGGATGATAGACGAGCGCGAGCCGGCGCGCGAACGAGGCGGCGCGCGGGCATGGAACTGATCGCGTGGCTCGATCCGGGCGTGCAGGCCGGGCTCGCCGGGCTGTTCGCCGCGAGTTTCCTGTCGGCGACGCTGCTGCCGGGCGGGTCCGAGGCGGTGCTGTTCGCACTCGTGCGAGCACACCCCGGCGAGACCGCCGCCGCGCTCGCCCTGGCGAGCCTCGGCAACACGCTGGGCGGCATGAGCACCTACGCGCTGGCGCGGTGCGCGCCCAACCGCATCGTCCCGGCCAGGCTCGACGCCGTGCGCCGCTGGGGCGCTCCGGTGCTGCTGCTCGCATGGGCGCCGGTGGCGGGCGATGCGCTGTGCGCGGCCGCCGGCTGGCTTCGGCTGCCGTGGCTCGCGTGCGCATCGTGGATGGCGCTCGGCAAGTTCGCGCGCTATGCCGCGGTGCTCGCCATCGCCGGCGCGCTGTTCCCGCACTGACGCGCGGGAGCGCGCAAACGGATCGTGCGCGTCAAACGTCACGGTGCGCGCGGCACCGTCCCGCTAAGCTAGCCGGCAAACACGAACAAGCGAGGGCTCGTCCATGTACATCCTGGTCACCGGCGGTGCCGGCTTCATCGGCTCCCACACGGTCGAACTGCTGCTCGCGCAGGGCATCCCGGTACGCGTGCTCGACGACTTCAGTTCCGGCCGCCTCGACAACCTCCCGCATCACTCGCGGCTCGCCATCGTGACGGGCGACATCCGCGACCCGGCGGTGGTCGAGGATGCGATGCAAGGGGTGACCCACGTGCTGCATCTCGCCGCGCAGGTCTCGGTGGCGGCCTCGGTCGAGGCTCCGCTCGCCTCGGCGTCGATCAACGTGACCGGCTTTCTGAACGTGCTCGACGCCGCGCGTCGCCACCGCGTGCGCCGGTTCGTGTATGCGTCGAGCGCGGCGGTCTATGGCATGCCCGCGCGACTGCCGGTCGACGAGGAGGCGCCGGTCGCGCCGATCTCCCCCTACGGTCTGGAGAAGGAACTCAACGACCGCTACGCCGCGTTGTACCGCGAGCTCTACGGCCTGCCCACGCTCGGCATGCGCTATTTCAACGTCTACGGGCCGAGACAGGACCCCGCTTCGCCCTACTCCGGCGTCATCAGCATCTTCTGCCAGCGCCTGCGCGAGTCGAAGGCGCTGGCGGTGTTCGGCGACGGATTGCAGACGCGCGACTTCATCTACGTCGGCGACGTCGCGCGGGCGAACGCCGCGGCGATCGACGGGGAACTGACCGGCGTGTGCAACGTCGCCACCGGCGAGAGCGTGACGCTGCGCACGCTGATCCAGGCGCTGTGCGCGGTGTCCGGCCGGCGCCCGCTCATCCGCTACCGCGAGCCGCGCGCGGGCGACATCCGCCATTCCGCCGCAGCAAACCGCCGGCTGACCGACGCGCTGCGTGTATCGGATTTCGAACCGCTCGGAGACGGCCTGAGCCGCCTGTGGGCGAGCCAGGCCTGAGCCGTCCCGGGGGCTTTCGCGGCCCGGCGCGTACCGTGCCTCAGGCGATGCCGCCGAGGCACAGGTACTTGATCTCGACGAATTCCTCGATGCCGTACTTCGAGCCTTCGCGCCCGATCCCCGAGTTCTTGACGCCTCCGAACGGCGCCACCTCGTTCGAGAGGATGCCGGTATTGATGCCGACCATACCGTACTCGAGCGCTTCGCCGACGCGAAAGCAGCGAGCGACGTCGCGCGAATAGAAGTAGGCGGCCAGTCCGTACTCGGTGTCGTTGGCCATGCGGATCGCCTCGGCCTCGTCGCGGAAGCGGTACAGCGCCGCGACCGGGCCGAAGGTTTCCTCGCGCGCGCACTTCATCGCGCTCGTCACGCCTGCCAGCACGGTGGGCTCGTAGAACGTGCCGCCCAGCGCGTGCCGCCTGCCGCCGGTGACGACGCGCGCACCCTTGGCCAGCGCATCCGCGACGTGCTCCTCGACCTTGCGCAGCGCCTGTTCGTCGATCAGCGGACCCTGAAGCACGCCTTGCTCGGTGCCCGCGCCGACCTTCAGCGCCTTGACCCGTTCGGCGAGCTTCGCGGCGAAGGCATCGTGGATGCCCTCCTGCACCAGCATCCGGTTCGCGCACACGCAGGTCTGGCCGGTGTTGCGATACTTGGACGCCATCGCGCCCTCGATCGCGGCGTCGAGATCGGCGTCGTCGAAGACGATGAACGGTGCGTTGCCGCCCATCTCGAGCGAGATCTTCTTGACCGTGGGCGCGCACTGCGCCATCAGCAGCCGGCCCACCTCGGTCGAGCCGGTGAAGGAGAGCTTGCGCACGGCCGCGTTGGAGGTCAGTTCCGCGCCGATCGCGACCGGATCGCCGGTGACGACGTTGAACACGCCGGCCGGAAAGCCGGCGCGGTGCGCGAGCTCCGCCAGCGCCAGCGCGGTCAACGGGGTCTGTTCGGCCGGCTTGATGACGACCGTGCAGCCGGCGGCGAGCGCGGGCGCGACCTTGCGCGTGATCATCGCGGCCGGGAAGTTCCACGGCGTGATCGCCGCGCACACCCCGATCGGCTGCTTGATGACGATCAGCCGCTTGTCGGCGGCCGGGCTCGGAATCGTGTCGCCGTAGATGCGCTTGGCTTCCTCGGCGAACCATTCGACGAAGCTCGCGCCATAGACGACCTCTCCCTTCGCCTCGGCGAGCGGTTTGCCCTGCTCGGCGGTCATCAGCCGGGCGATGTCGTCGGCATGGGCGAGCATCAGCTCGTACCAGCGCCGCAGCCGCGCGGCACGATGGCTCGCGGTCAGTGCCCGCCAGGCCGGCCAGGCGCGCTCGGCCGCGCGGATCGCCTCGCGCGTGCCCTCGGCGCCCACGTCGGGCACCCGCGCGATCTCCTCGCCGTTGGCCGGATCGGTGACGGCAAAGCCGGCATCACCGACCCAACGGCCGTCGATGTAGCACTGCGTGCGAAACAGCGTGGCGTCGTTCAGTTTCATCGCGGACTTCCTCCGGTGACGGGATGCACGAGCCGCGAGTCTACTCCGCCGGCGGCTGCGAATCGGCGGGTGGCGGCCCGTACAGCATGCGCCGCAGTGCGGCCGCCACCGCCGTGCACACGACGACGACGAAGACGAGGTAATAGCCCGCGACGAGCGCCCCGAACGCGTAGTCGCGTGCATCCGCGAGCGTGCCCAGCACGTGATCGAGCGACCACAGCGCGACCGCCGCCCCGACCGCGAGCACCGCGCGGTTGTAGGTGCGCAGCACGCGCGGCGCGACGTGCTTCGGGGCGAGCCGAAAGTAGGCCCACAGCGTCGCCGCGGCCGCGGGCAGCAGCATCGCGAGCGTCAGCCAGGCGATCGCGGAGCGCATCGGCGCCTCGCCCTCACTGCGGGCGCGCGCGCGCGAGGATGGCGTCGAACGCGATGTTCTTCGGCAGCGTGCCGAAGCTGTAGCCCCAGTCTCCGGCGAGCCGCGTCGCGCAGAAAGCCTGCGCGAACGGTTCCGGCGCGAAACGCAGCAGCAGCGCGCCCTGCAAGGCGAGCGCCATGTCCTGCACCAGCCGGCGGGCCTGTCCCTCGTCGGCTCGCGCCTGGTTCCAGTCGGCCTTCAGCCAGTCGACGTAGCGGTCGAACACGGCGCTGCGCCCGGCCGCTGGTTCGATCTGCGCGGCGAATGCCTCGAGCGCACGCGGGCTCTTCGACATCGCGCGCAGCACGTCGAGGCACATGACATTGCCCGAGCCCTCCCAGATCGAGTTGAGCGGGCTCTGCCGGAACAGCCTCGGCATCACGCTCTCCTCGACGTAGCCGTTGCCTCCGAGCACCTCCATCGCCTCGGCCGCGACGGCCGGGGTGCGCTTGCACAGCCAGAACTTCGCCATCGGCGTCACCATGCGCCGGAACAGCGTCTGCTCCTCGTCGTCCTGCTCGTCGAAGGCCCGGGCGAGACGCATCGCCAGCGCCGTGGCCGCCTCGGATTCGATCGCCAGGTCGGCGACGACGTTTTTCATCAGCGGCGCACGCGCGAGCACGGCACCGAACGCCTCGCGCTGCCGGACGTGATCGAGCGCCTGCGACACGCACTGTCGCATGATGCCCGCGGCCGCGAGCGCGCAGTCGAGTCGCGTGTAGTTGCCCATCTCGAGCACGGTCGGCACGCCGCGGCCCTCCTCGCCGGCGCGCCGCGCCCAGGCACCGTGGAACTCGACCTCGGCGCTGGCGTTCGAGCGGTCGCCGAGCTTGTCCTTCAGACGCTGGATGCGGATCGCATTGATGCGCCCGTCGGGCGTCCAGCGCGGAACGAGGAAGCAGCTCAGTCCGCCGGGCGCGTGCGCGGTGACGAGGAAGGCATCGCACATCGGCGCGGACAGGAACCACTTGTGGCCGACGATCCGGTACTCGCCGTCGCCGGCCGGCTCGGCGCGCGTGGTGTTCGCGCGCACGTCCGAGCCGCCCTGCTTCTCGGTGAGCCCCATGCCCATCATGACGCCGCGCTTGGCGTCCGCCGGAGCGAATCGTCCGTCATATTCCGGCGAGAGCAGCGGCGCGAGCCACTGTCGCGCGAGCGCCGGATCGCGCCGCACGACCGGCACCGCACCGTAGGTCATCGTCGTCGGGCACAGGCTGCCCTGCTCGATCTCGGCAAACATCATGAACAGCGCGGCGCGCGCGACATGGGCGCCGGGGCGCGGATCGGCCCACGGCCCGGCCGCCGCGCCGTGGCGCTTCAGATAGGCGAGGCATTCGTGCCAGGCCGGATGGAACTCGATCTCGTCGCGGCGCCGGCCCCAGCGATCGAACGGCTTCGCGATCGGGGGATTGCGGTTGGCGGCTGCGCCGCGCTCGATCCACTCGCGGCTGCCCAGCTCGGCGCCGCGCTGCGCGAGCCACGCCTCGGCCCAGTGCGCGCCCTCGCGCGAGACCGCCTCGCGCAGCGCCGCATTCGTCGCATACAGGTTATAGTCCTCGAGCGGGGAGGACTGGTTGAAGACGTCGTGCGTATGAAGGGGAGCAGCGGGATCGCTCATCGGCATTCTCGGCTGGGCCGGCTGGACGGCGGCCGGGGAAGTCTAGCAGCCTGTGGGCGTTCCGGCGCGCCGTGCGGCGGGACGCGGCGAGCATGACCGAGCTCGCGCAGCTCGTGCTCTCCGGCATCGCGACCGGCTGCGTGTATGCGCTGATCGCACTGGGCTTCGTGCTCGTCTACAAGGCGACCGGAACGGTCAATTTCGCGCAGGGCGAGCTGATGATGCTCGGCGCATTCTGCGCGCTCGCGCTCGCGCAGGCCGGGCTGTCGTACTGGAGCGCGCTGGCGGGCGCGATCGCGCTGATGGCGCTCGCCGGTGCCGCGATCGAGCGCGTGGTGCTGCGCGCGGTGCTGGGCCGGCCGCAATTCGCGATCGTCATGCTGACGCTGGGCATCGGGCTGATGGCGCGCGGGCTCGCCGCGATGGTGCCCGCCTGGGCCGCGCAGACCCACACGCTCGCGAGCCCCTTCGCGGGCGAGCGGCTGCGGCTCGCCGGACTGGTCGTGCCGGCCGAGCAGGTGCTGATCATCGCGACGACCGCCGCGCTGTGCGCGCTCCTGTACCTGTTCTTCCACCGCACCCGGCTGGGGCTCGCACTGCGCGCGGCCTCGCAGAACCAGCTCGGCGCCTGCTACGCGGGAGTGCCGCTCGCGCGGATGCATTCGCTCGTCTGGGCACTGAGCGCGGGGCTCGCTGCGGCGGCCGGCGTGCTGCTCGCGCCGATCACGTTCGTGCATGTCAACATGGGGCTGATCGGGCTCAAGGCGTTCCCGGCGGCGGTGATCGGCGGCTTCGGCAGCCTGCCCGGCGCGCTCGCCGGCGGACTGGTCATCGGCGTGGTCGAGTCGCTCGCCGGCTTTTATCTGCCCGAGGGCGCGAAGGACGTCGCCGCCTATGTCGCCGTGCTGCTGGTGCTGATGGTGCGCCCCTCGGGCCTGTTCGGCGAGCCTGCCACGAGGGCGGCGTGACGGGCGGGCCTCGCGCGTGCGTCCGGTGGCTGCGCCGCGCGGCGCTCGCGCTCGCACTGGCCGGTGCGCCGCTCGTGTTGCCCGAGTACTACCTCGCGCAGTTGAGCTTCATCTGCATCTATGCGATCGCCGGCGCAGGCCTGATGCTGCTTGCAGGCTACACCGGCCAGATCTCGCTCGGACACGCCGCCTTCCTCGGAACGGGCGCATACGTCGAGGCGATCGCGCAGACGCACGGGCTGCCGTTCGCGGTGTCGCTGCCGGCCGCCGCACTCGTCGCGGCGGCGACCGGAATCGTGGTCGGGCTGCCCGCGCTGCGACTCGAGGGCATCTATCTGGCGATCGCCACGCTCGCGTTCGGCTTCATCGGCGAGGAACTGTTCACGCGCTGGACCGCAGTGACGGGAGGGGCGGCCGGCATGCCGGTCGCACCGGTGGAGCTGTTCGGACACCGGCTCGATGACGAATGGGAGTTCTACTTCCTGTCCCTGGTGCTGGCCGCGCTGGTGCTGAAGGCGGTATCGAATCTGCTGCGCGCGCCCACCGGCCGCGCGTTCGTCGCGATCCGCGACGCACCGTTCGCGGCGCGCAGCCTCGGCATCGATTGCGCCCGTTACAAGACGCTGTCCTTCGCGCTGTCGGCGGGCGCGGCGGGACTGGCCGGCGCGTTGTACGCGCATGGAATCGGTTTCGTCAGCCCGGAGGCCTTCGGCATCCTCGCCTCGATCGAGCTGCTGGCGATGATCCTGATCGGGGGCCTGGGCACGCTGCCGGGCATCGTGCTCGGGGCCGGGTTCATCGTCGCGCTGCCCCAGGCCCTGGTCGCCGCGCGCGACGTGCTGCCCGAGGCGATCGCCCGCCAGGCCGGCTTGCAGCCGGCCGCGTTCGGACTGGCCGTCGTGCTCGTCGTGATGTTCGAGCCGCAGGGGCTGTACGGATCGTGGTTGAGGATCCGCTCGCGCCTCGCGGGCGGGCCCGTGCGGCGGCCGCGCGCGAGACAGCGCAGCTACATGAAATCCGGGCGCACGCGATGAGCCGTCTTTGCGTCGAGCACCTGTCGGTCGCCTTCGGCGGCGTGCACGCCGCGCAGGACGTATGCTTCGCGGTCGAGCCCGGCGAGCTGGTCAGCCTGATCGGCCCGAACGGCGCGGGCAAGACCACGATCCTCGACGTCGTCTCGGGCCTGCGCCGGCCCGACACCGGCCGCGTGCGCTTCGGCGAACGCGAGCTGACGCGGCTCGCGCCGCACCGCATCGCCGCGCTGGGCATCGCGCGCACGTTCCAGAACCCGGCGCTGTTCGAGGGTGCCAGCGTGCTGGAGAACGTGCTCACCGGCGGCCACCGGCATCGCCGCCACGGGTTCGCCGCCGAGCTGCTGGGCCTGCCCGCGGTACGGCTCGCCGAGCGCCGGGCACGCGAGCGCGCCCGGGTGGCGCTCGCGCGCTTCGGACTCGAGACGCATGCGCAGCTCATGATCGCGCAGCTTCCCTACGGAGTGCGCAAGCTCGTGGAACTGGCGCGCGCGGCTGCGTGCGAACCGCGGCTGCTGCTGCTCGACGAGCCCTCCTCGGGTCTGTCCGCGCAGGAAACCGCGCAGATGGCGCAATGGATCCGGACGTTGCGCGAGGCGAGCGCCGCGGCCGTGCTGATGGTCGAGCACGAC
Source organism: Rhodocyclales bacterium (assembly GCA_037440385.1). Taxonomy (GTDB): domain Bacteria; phylum Pseudomonadota; class Gammaproteobacteria; order Burkholderiales; family Rhodocyclaceae; genus CG2-30-68-42. Next base: position 13,572 of record JBBIUI010000033.1, read on the forward strand.
ATGGAGCTCGTCGCGCGCGTGTCGCAGCGCGTCGTCGCGCTCGACGCGGGGCGTGTCATCGCGCAGGGCACGCCCGAGCGCATCCGCAGCGATCCCGTCGTCATCGAGGCCTACCTCGGTGCCTGAGACCGCCCGGGCGATCCTGCGGGTATCCGGGCTCGAGGTGCGTCACGGCGCGCTGCAGGCGCTGCGCGGGGTGAGCCTCGATGTGCCCGAGGGCGCGATCGTCGCGCTGCTCGGTGCGAACGGCGCGGGCAAGACGACGCTGCTGCGCGCGCTCAGTGGCGTGCTCGCGCCCGACGCGGGCTCGATCCTGTACCGGGGCGTGCAGATCGCCGGCTGGGCGCCCGAGCGCGTCGTGCGCGCGGGCATCTCGCACGTGCCGGAAGGCCGCGAACTGTTTCCGCTGCTCGGCGTGCGCGAGAACCTGATGATGGGCGCGTACACGCGACGCGATGCCGCCGGCATCGCCGCCGACCTCGAGCGCATCTGCGGCATCTTCCCCGTGCTCGGTGAGCGCGCGCGCCAGCCCGCGGGCTGCCTGTCGGGCGGGGAGCAGCAGATGCTCGCGATCGGCCGCGCGCTGATGGCCCGGCCGCGCCTGCTGCTGATGGACGAGCCCAGCCTCGGGCTCGCGCCGCGGCTCACACGCGCCCTGTTCGAAACCGTCGCGCGCATCTGCCGCGAAGAAGGGCTGTCGGTGCTCGTCGCCGAGCAGAACGCCCGCGTCGCGCTCGCGCACTCGGCGTGGACCTGCGTGCTCGAGCTGGGCCGCGTCGCCGCGTACGCGAGCTCGGCACGGCTGCTCGGCGAGGACTTCCTGCGCGAGTTCCATCTCGGCGATACACTCGGTGCGCGGCGCGATCCGGCGCACGCACCCAACGGACCGCGACCAACGACGGAGGAACACGGTACATGAAGCGGGAGAACGCATCCGGCGCACGCGCCGCACTCGATCCTCATGCACGCGCCGCGCGCGCGGCATTGCGCCGGCTCGCCGCATCGCTGTTGGCGACGACCGCCCTGATCGGCGCCGGCGCCCGCGCGCAGGACCAGGGCGTCACCCGCGAGGAGGTCGTCATCGGTTCGATCCAGGATCTGTCCGGACCGATCGCCGCGCTCGGCGTGCATTTCCGCAACGGCCTCGAGATGCGCGTCGACGAGGAGAACGCGCGCGGCGGCATTCACGGCCGGCGTCTTCGCCTGATCGTCGAGGACTCCGGCTACGACCCGAAGCGCGCGGTGCTCGCGGCGCGCAAGCTGATCCAGCGCGATCGCGTGTTCGCGCTGATCAACGACCTCGGCTCGCCGGTCGTCATGGCGACGATGCCGATCGCACTCGAGCACGGCGTGCTGCACCTGTTCCCCGGCGCGCCGCTGGCGGCGACCTACGAGCCGGTCGACCCGTACAAGTTCCAGATCTTCGCGCCCTATTCGACCACGACGCCGCTGGCGATCCGCCACCTGATCCGCAGCAAGGGCTACCGCAAGCCGGGCATCCTGTTTCAGGACGACGACTTCGGTCACGAGGTGCTCAAGGGCTTCGAGGCGACACTGCGCGAACTGGGCGTTCCGGTGTGCGAGAAGACGAGCTACAAGCGCGGCGCCACCGATTTCTCGTCACAGATCGCGCGGCTCAAGGCCGCCGGCTGCGATTTCGTGACGCTGGCGACCGTGGTGCGCGAGACCGTCGCGGCGGTCTCGACCGCGCGCCGGATGGACTGGAACGTGCCGATGCTCGTCACGACGGCCGCCTACAGCGCGCAGATCCACCAGCTCGGCGGTCGCGACATGGAGGGCCTGTACGGCGTCGCGCAGGTGCCGCATCCCTACCGCGAGAACGCGAGCCCGCAGCTCGCGCAATGGATCGAGCGCTATGCGAGCCGCTTCGGGGTCGAGCCGAACACCTGGAGCGTGCAGGCGTGGCTGAGCGCCGAGTTGTTCATCCAGGCGGCGCGCAAGGCCGGACCGCGACTCGACGCGAAGCGGTTCTCCGCAGCGCTCGAAACGATCGCGACGCCGCGCGATTTCTTCGGCAGCCCCGGCTTCGTCTTTTCGCCGACCGACCACCTGGGCATGCGCGTCGCGCGTATCGTGCAGATCCGAAACGGCAGGTGGGAAAACCTGGGCGAGTATCTGCGGCCGTGAACGCCGTGCCGCCGGCCTCGACACCGTCCATCCCGGCAGCACCCTAACCCGATCCTCGCCTGCTCGCCGGCCACAGGGGCCGCAACGGCAGGGCGGCAACGTAATCAAGAAGGACGCAATGAGGTCAGACACCATTTGGCTACGATGCGACGGATGCCTGCCCTCGCACCGGTGCGATAATGCCGGCGTTCTCACCACAGGGACGATGCGATGAAAATCCTGGTACTGGGCGCAGGCGCGACCGGCGGGTATTTCGGGGCGCGGCTGGCCGCGGCCGGGGCGGACGTGACCTTTCTCGTGCGACCCGATCGGCGGGCGCAGATCGAGCGCGACGGCCTGTCGATCCGCAGTCCCTTCGGCGACCTGCGGATCAGGCCGAGGACGGTGGTCGAATCCGAACTGCAGCCGGAATACAACGTCATTGTGCTCACGTGCAAGGCCTACGACCTGGACGCGGCGATGAACAGCCTGAAGCCGGCGATGGGCCCGCGCACGGCGATCGTGCCGCTGCTCAACGGATTGCGCCACATCGCGATGCTCGACGAGCGTTTCGGCGCCGACCGCGTGCTGGGCGGCCTGTGCCACATCGCGGCGACGTTGAATGCACAGGGCGAGATCGTGCATCTGAACGACCTCCACCTGATGACCATCGGTGCCCGGCTGCCGAGCCAGAATCAGGCGGTTCGCATGATCGAGGAGGCGTTCCGCGGCGCCGATTTCAACCTGCGGATCTCGGATGCGATCGAACGCGAACTGTGGCAGAAATTCTGCTTCCTCGCCACGCTGGCGGCGATCACCTGCCTGATGCGCGGTTCGATCGGGGACATCGTCGCCACCCGCGACGGCGTCAAGTTCATGGCCGAGACGCTGGATGCGTGCATCGCGGTGGCGCGCCGGCGCGGCGCGCAGATCGACGAGGCATGGCGCGAACGCACGCTGGTCACGCTGATCCGCCCCGGATCGCCGATGACGGCCTCCATGCTGCGCGACCTGGAGCACGGCTCGCGCATCGAATGCGAACACGTGATCGGAGACATGCTCCGGCGCGCCGAGGTGGTCGGAGTCGACGCGCCGTGGCTGAAGGCCGCCTACTGCCACCTGCAGACCTACGAGATTCGCCACGCCCGCGAGGCCGGCGCGCAGGGTTCGTAGTGTCGTCGCGCCTAGCGCGCGGCGAGCGCGTAGCGGGCGATGGCGCGGACGATCTCCGTCGCCTCGCCGATCGGTGTGGCGACGCGTATCTCCAGGCCGGGATGGCGAGCGCGCGCCGCGTCGAGCAGCGCCGGCAGGTCGCGCTTGGTGTGGCCGCTGTGCGCCATGAACACCGGCACGACGACGATGCGGGCCGCGTGGCGCGCGGCGAGCCGGTCGATCGCCTCGGGCAGGCCCGGCGACAGGAATTCCAGATACGCCGTCTCGACGCGCGCGAGGCGATCCTCGGCGAGCAGCGCGTCGCGGATCGCCTCGATGGGCGCGGCCCACGCCCGATCGCGTGCGCCGTGTGCGAACAGGACGATGCCGGTAGCATCGCCGGCATCCATGTCAGCGCGCCTTCGGCACGTCCGGGTTGACCAGGCTGGGCGGCGTGGCGCCCGAGAGCGCCGCGATCAGGTTGTCCGCGGCGAGCATCGCCATCTTCATACGGGTCGCGCGCGTGGCCGACCCGGTGTGCGGGGTCAACACCGCATTGGGCAGTTCGAGGAAGCGCGCATCGAGCGCGGGTTCGTGCTCGAACACGTCCAGCCCGGCGGCCGCGATCGTCCCGGAGCGCAATGCGTCGATCAGCGCGCAATCATCGACGACGCCGCCGCGCGCGATGTTGATCAGGATCGCGCCGGGTTTCATCCGCGCGAGCTGCGCCGCGCCGATCAGGTGGTGCGTGTTCGGCGTATAGGGCAGCGTCAGCATCACGAAGTCCGACTCGCGCAGCAGCGTGTCCATGTCGACCAGGCTCGCGCGACAGGCATCCTCGATGGACGCCGGCAGCCGGTTGCGGTTGTGATACGACACGCGCATCGAGAACCCGGCCGCGCGGCGCGCGACCGCCTGTCCGATGCGTCCCATGCCGAGGATGCCGAGCGCGGCGCCATGTACGTCGGTGCCCAGCCAGGAGATCGACGCCGCGACCGGCCACCGCCCCTCGCGCACCCAGCGGTCGGATTCCGCGACGCGACGCGCCGCCGCGAGCATCAGCGCGAAGCCCTGATCGGCGGTCGTGTCGTCGAGCACGCCGGGCGTGTTCGTGACGAGGATGCCGCGCGCGCTGCAAGCGGCCACGTCGATGTTGTTGTAACCCACCGCGCAGTTCGCGACCGCGCGCAGCTTCGGTGCGGCCGCGACGAGGGCCGCATCGATGCGGTCGGTCGCCATCGAGAACAGGCCGTCCTTGTCGGCGATGCGCGCCGCAAGCGTGTCGGCATCGAGGATGCGGTCGTGCGGATTGTCCTCGACCTCGAAGTGGCGGCGCAGCCTCTCGGTCACCTCCGGAAAGACGCGCCGGGTGACCAGGATGCGATCAGTCATTGATATCCTCCGCAGTCGCGGCCGGCGCCCGACGGCGCGCTCGCGAATGGTTCAACGGTCCTCGCGTCCCCCGATCGTCTCGATGAAATCGTAGATCATCATCGCCACCCCGATCAGCATCACGATGCCCAGCGCGATGCTCTTCAGCTTGAAGATGATGGGACCGAGGAACCCCAGTACCAGCGCGATGCCAACCAGTCCGAATACGAGTCTCGTGCCCATGGCCGTTCGCCTCCGGGTTCAGCCGGCGGTCGCCGCCGGCGTTTCTGCTTCCGACACCTGCCTGCACAGCCAGTTCGCCGTGCGCAGCAGCCGCGCATCGTCGCCGCGACGCCCGACGAGCTGCACGCCCAGCGGCAGGCCGTTCGCGCCATGCAGCAGCGGCACGCTGACGCAAGGCATGCCGCACAGCGTCCACAGCGTGCAGAACGCGGGGCTGCCGGTCGAGCCGAGTCCGAGCGGCGCCGTGCCCGCGGTCGCCGGCGTCAGGATCGCGTCGAAGTTGTCGAACAGCTCGTCGAATCCGGCGTTGAGGACCGGAATGCGCGCCAGCGCCCGCCGGTAGTCTACGGCGCTGACCCGCCGGCCGCGCTCGATCTGCGCGCGCAGCGATTCCGAGAGCCGGTCCCGCCCCTCGTCGTACTCCAGTTCGAACGACCCGGCCAGATCCGCCTCCATGATCGTGCGATGCCAGTCGAGCGCCTCGCGCGCCTTGTCCGGCAGATCGAAGCTTCGAACCCGGCTGCCCAGGTGCCCGACGAGTTCCGCGAACGCGTCCCGGGTATCGGGCTCGGTCTGATCCCAGATGGGGGTGCGCACGAAGGCGAGCAGCGGCGGCAGCGGCGGCTCGGCCGCGCAGATCCGCCGCAGCGGCGGCGTCGGCTGTGACCGCGTCGCGGCATCCGCCGGATCGTAGCCGATCAGCACCTGCGCGATCAGCGCGGCATCCTCGACGCTGCGCGCGAACACGCCCACCTGATCGAGCGGCGGCGACTCGGTCAGGATGCCACTGCGCGGGATCAGCCCGAAGCCGGGCTTGAAGCCGACCACACCGCAGTAGGACGCGGGCCGGATCACCGAGCCGTTGGTCTGCGTGCCCACCGCGAGCGGCACCATGAGGTCGGCGACCGCCGCGGCCGAGCCGCTCGACGAACCGCCGGGCGTGTGCCGCGGGTCGTGCGGATTGCGCGTCTTGCCCGGCGCATAGGTCGCCAGTTCGGTCGTCACCGTCTTGCCCGGCAGGATCGCGCCGGCTGCGCGCAGCCGCGCGACCAGCGCGGCATCCTCCAGCGGAATGCGTCCGGCATGCAGCACCGTGCCATCCTCGGTCGGCATGCCGCGCACGTCGATGATGTCCTTGATCCCGACCGGGATGCCATGCAGCGGCCCGCTCGGGCGGCCCTCGCGGTGGCGATCGTCCGCCTCGCGCGCCTGTTCGAGCGCGTGCTGCGCGTCGAAATGAGCCCAGGCCATCACGCGCGGCTCCTCCGCCTCGATGCGGTCGATGCAGGCGCGCACGTATTCCTGCGCACCGATCGCACCTTCCTCGAGGAGCCGCGCCGCGTCGCACGCGGAAAGCTCGATGAGCGCCGGCGGGTCCATGCGCCGCGTCATTTCGTGTAGAACAGGCTCGGCAGCCAATACACGAGCTGCGGGAACGCATACACGAGGCCCATCGCGATGAACACGTTCGCCAGGAACGGAAAACAGCCCCGGAAGATCGTCCACAACTGCACGTGCGGCGGCGCGATGCCCTTGAGGTAGTAGGCCGACATCGCCATCGGCGGCGTCAGGAACGAAGTCTGCAGGTTCAGCGCCACGAGGATGCCGAAAAACATCGGATCCACGTTGAAGTGCGGCAGCAGCGGCAGAAAGATCGGCACGAAGATGATGATGATCTCGCTCCATTCGAGCGGCCAGCCGAGCAGGAAAATGATCGCCTGCGACAGCAGCAGGAAGGTCACGGTATTCAGGTTCAGGCCCAGCACGAACTCCTTGATCAGTCCCTCCCCGCCGAGGTACGAGAAGATCGACGAGAACGTCCAGGAGCCCACGAACAGATAACAGACCATCGCCGAGGTCCGCGAGGTCAGGAACACGGCCTCCTTCAGCCGCTGCCAGGTCAGCGCGCGGTACCCGGTTGCGATCAGCAGCGCACCCATCGAGCCCATCGCCGCCGCCTCGGTCGGCGTGGCCAGCCCGAACAGGATCGCACCGAGCACCGCCGCGATCAGGATCGCCAGCGGCAGGAACGATTGCACGAGCATCAGCACGACCCTGGCCCACGGGATGTCGGTCTGTTCCTTGGGAAGCCTGGGTGCCAGCGAAGGCTTGAGCATCACGCGCCCCACGACATAGATCATGTACAGCCCGGCCAGCAGGAAGCCGGGCACCATCGCTGCCGCATATAACTGGACGACCGACACCGCGGCGGTCGCTCCATAGACGATCAGCATGATCGAGGGCGGGATCAGGATGCCCAGCGTGCCGCCGGCGCAGATGACACCGGCCGACAGCCTCTGGTCGTAGCCGGCCTTGAGCATCGCCGGAAACGCCAGCAGGCCCATCAGCGTCACCACCGCGCCGACGATGCCGGTCGCGGTCGCGAACAGCGCGCAGGTGATCAGCGCGGCCACCGCCATCGCACCGGGGATCGCACGAAATGCCACCTGCAGGCTGTGGAACAGGCGGTCGAGCACGTTGGCACGCTCGATCACGTAGCCCATGAACAGGAACAAGGGCACCGCGACCAGCGTGTCGTTGTTCATGATGCTGAACGTGTTCTGCGACAGCAGGTAGAACACCCGGTTGTCGAAGAACGCCTGGTCGGGCTGGAAATAGGCGTAGTAGCCGAATCCGACCCCCATCGCCATCAGCGTGAAGGCGATCGGAAAGCCGAGCAGGATGATGAAGATGAACATCCCCAGCATCATCAGCGCGATCTGCGGATCGGTCATTGCGCGCCTCCCGCCGCCGCGCCGCCTTCGCGCTCCTCGCGTTCCTGTTTGCGCAGCGCGACCTCGAGTTCCTCGACGTCATGCAGGCGCTGCGGCCAGCGGCCGTCGCGGATGCACAGCACGCAGCGGATCAGCTCCGCGACACCCTGCACGGTCAGCAGCGCGCCGGCCGCCGGAATCAGCATCTTCAGCGGCCAAACCGGCACGCCGATCGGGCTGTTGACGCTGACCTCGCGGATACGGAACGCATCGTAGGCATAGCCGGCGCCGGCCACCATCAGCGACACGACGCCCGGAAAGAAGAAAAAGATGAACAGGACGAGCTCGACGCTGCCCTGCACCCGGGGCGGCCACATCCGATAGACGAAATCGCCGCGCACGTGGGCGTTGCACGACAGCGTGTAGGCACCCCCCATGATGAACAGCGCCCCGTACAGCATGTAGCTCATGTCGAACGCCCAGCTCGTCGGGTCGTTGAGCACGTAGCGCACGAACACCTCGTACGAGGTGCCGAACGTCAGGATGACGATGCACCACGCGAACGCGTGGCCCACCGACTTGCTCAGCTGGTCGACGCCGTGAAGGATGCGGTTGATCATGGCTGCGTGTCCGGTCGCAACGAAAAGCGGGGCGGCGCCTGGCCGCCCCGCGTGCTACGTCACCACGACATACTCGAAACCCTGACGCTCAGAAGCCCAGTTTGCCGTGGATGTGCTCGTAGCCCATCTTGTACTCGGCATCGTTGAGGAACCAGTATTTGGCGACCCGTTTGGACCAGGCGCGCTGGCTGTCGACGACCTTCTTGAAGAAGGGATCGGCATCGGACAGCCGCTTCGTGATCACGTCCCACGCCTTGAGCTGTGCCTCGAAGATCGACTTCGGCGTGCGGATCACATTGACCTTGTGTTTGGTCTGCAGCACCTCGAGGTCGCGCGAGTAGTTGTCCAGTCCGGTCCAGAAGTTGGCCGAGGAGGCCGCCTCGACGCCGTAGCGCAGGATCGCCTGCAGGTCCTTGGGCAGCGCGTCGTGGCGCTTCTTGTTGAAGACGATCTCGAAGAATTCCATCGCCTGGTGGAAGCTGCCCATCATGTAGTTCTTGGCGACGTCCTGCGCGCCGAAGCGCATGTCGGAGGTCGGGTTGTTGAACTCGAACGCCTCGATGACGCCGCGATCCATCGCCGGGATGATCTCGCCGCCGGGAAGCTGGGTGACCTTCAGGCCCATCTCCTGCATCAGGTCCGCGGCCAGTCCGACCGTGCGGTACTTCAGGCCCTTCATGTCGGCGGCCGACTTGACCGGCTTCTTGAACCAGCCCAGCGGCTGCGTGGGCATCGGCATCGCGAAATAGCCGACCACGTTCAGGCCGATCTTGCCGAGCAGTTCGTGGTACAGCTCGAGGCCGCCGCCGCGATAGATCCAGGCGAGCGTCTGCTGCGCGTCGCAGCCGTTGATCGGCCCGGAACCGAACAGCGAGGCGACCTTGCTCTTGCCGTACCAATACACCGGCACCGTGTGGCCGGCGTCGAGCACACCCTTGTTCACCGCATCGGTCACCTCGAAGGGCTTGACGACCGAGCCGGCGACCAGATAATCGATGCGCAGGCGCCCGCCCGACATCTCGTTGACACGCTTGACGTACTCTTCGGCCATCTCGTTGAAGATGTCCTTGGCGCCCCAGGCCCCCTGCATCTTCAGCACGACGGGCGATTGCGCGACCGAGATCATCGGGAAGCCGGTGATCGCCGCGCCGGCCGTGCCGGCGGCTGCCGTGCTCAGGAACTTGCGCCGGCTGACCTTGTTGGTTTGTTCGGTTGGGGTTTTCGCAGTGCTCATCGCTCGTGCTCCTCCTCTGGTGGATGGATGGAATCCCTGGACCGGACGGCCGGGCCGGGTCGGCTCGCCACGCGGCTCACGGGTCCCGGAAACCGGACGTCACCGCGTAATCGTATTCTCTTTTTCCCGCCATGTGCAACATCGATTCGATACGCGAACGATACCGCTTCGAATTGTTGCGGTGCATGACCATTGCGGCGCGCACCGTCTAGGCCGGTGCGGCGTGCGCCGGCGGTGCGGACGGGCCCTGCTTGTGCGGCGCGTGAGGCTGCCAGCCCGCGACCAGCATCAGCACGAGAAATCCGATGACGTAGCCGAGCGCGACATGCCAGCCGTGGCGCAGCCACGAGGCCGCGGACCTGGCCTCGGGAAACAGGTTCGACAGCGCGACGCCCGCCGAGGAACCGAACCAGATCATCGAGCCGCCGAAACCGACCGCATACGCGAGCGCACCCCAGTCGTAACCGCCCTGCTTCAGCGCGAGCGCCGTCAGCGGAATGTTGTCGAACACCGCCGAGATGAAGCCCAGCCCGAGCGCGCTTTCCCACGAGGCCGCGGGCAGTTTCTCCACCGGCATCATCGACGCGATGGTCACCAGCGAGAGCAGGAACACGGAGCCCTTGATCGCGTCCGGCAACAGGCTCCATTCGGGCTTGCGCAGCGCCGCAGTGGCGAGCAGCACCACCCACACGGCCGAACCGATGAACGGAAAGCCGTCCGAGAGCTGCGGGAATTTCACATTGACGGCGACATTGGTGGCAATCGCGCCGGCCAGGATCGCCGCCACGATCCCGACCCTGGCCCAGTCGATGTGCGCGCCGGCGCGCAAGTCGCGCACCATCGGCGAGTAGCGCTCCTGCTGGATCGAGGCGAGGATCCCGAACACCAGCAGCGCGGCCGCTGAGCCGATGAAACCGTGTAACACGTCCAGCGGGTTCACGCCGTCGATCCACATCATCGTCGTCGTGGTGTCGCCCACGACGCTGCCTGCGCCGCCGG
>JBBIUI010000034.1:0-24017 GCA_037440385.1 Rhodocyclales bacterium
CTTGATTGACGCGCACGCAGTCGGCGAAATCTGCAGGCGCCGCGGTGTGGCCTTTCTCCTGGACGCCTCCCAGACGGCGGGCGCGGTCGGCATCGACGTGCTCGATCTGAACGAGGTCGCCTCGCTTTCCGTCTACGTGGATGGGGCCGACGAGGTGACGGCGCGGCTCGCGATGATCAAGGGTGGCGGCGGGGCGCTCACGCGCGAGAAGATCGTCGCGGCGGTGGCGCGGAAGTTCGTCTGCATCTGCGACCAGTCGAAGCTGGTCGAGCGTCTGGGAAAGTTTCCGCTGCCGGTCGAGGTGATCCCGATGGCGCGCGCGCAGGTCGCCCGCGAGCTGGCGAAACTGGGCGGAGAGCCGGTGCTGCGCGCGGGCTTCACGACCGACAACGGCAACGTGATCCTGGATGTCCGGGGACTGGAGATCGACGACCCGGTCGCGCTGGAGACCGCGATCAACGACATCGTCGGCGTGGTCACCAACGGGCTGTTTGCGCGCCGCGGTGCGGACGTGCTGCTGCTCGGCGCACCCGATCGGGTGCGGGTGATGCGCGCGCCCGGCGCAACGAAACCGTCATGATCGCGCGCTACGATGCCCGCTGCGGGAGTGGTCCGGAGACGATGCGATGAGCGAACACACGTTGAGGCAGTTCGATGCCGAGCTCGAGGACATCCGCAGCCGGGTGCTGCAGATGGGCGGACTGGTCGAGCAGCAGATCGTCAAGGCGATGGCCGGGCTGACCGAGGCCGACGTGGTGCTGCTCGAGCAGGTGATCGCGGACGACACTCGGGTCAATGCCGCAGAAGTCGATCTCGACGAGACCTGCAGCCACATCATCGCGCGGCGCCAGCCGGCCGCGGTCGACCTGCGCATGATCATGACGGTGATCAAGACGATCACCGATCTGGAGCGCATCGGCGACGAGGCGAAGAAGATCGCGAAGATGGCGCGCAAGATCCATACGGCCGAATCCGCCTTCGTGCCGCGCATCGAGTTGCGGCACGAGGCGGACCTGGCGGTGGCCATGCTGCGCCAGGCCCTCGATGCGTTCGCGCGGCTCGACGTCGGCGCCGCGGCCGATGTCGTGCGTCAGGACCGGCAGGTCGATGCCGAATTCAAGGGCATCATGCGCCAGCTCATCACCTTCATGATGGAAGACCCGCGCACGATCTCGCGCGGACTGGAGATCGTCTTCATCGCCAAGGCGATCGAGCGCGTGGGCGACCATGCCAAGAACATCTCGGAGTACGTCGTCTATCTGGTCAAGGGGCGCGACGTGCGCCACATCGGTCTGGCGGAGATCGAGAAGGAAGTCCGGGCGCCCTGAGCCGGACGCCTGTCAGGATCTTGGCGGGACGTAGCCGGCCACGTCGTCCGCGCCGCTGCCGAAGAAGTGTTTCTCCATCTGCTCGGCGAGGTAGCTGCGCGCGCGGGCGTCGGCCATGTTCAGGCGGTTCTCGTTGATCAGCATCGTCTGGAAGCGCAGCCACTGCTGCCAGGCTTCCTTCGAGACGTTCTCGTAGATCCGCTTGCCCATCGGGCCGGGAATGGGCGGAAAATCGAGGCCTTCCGCTTCGCGCCCGAGCTTGATGCACTTGATCATCCTCGCCATCTTCCGATCCTTTCGCTGACCCGCCTGCGGCACGACGCCGCGCCGCCCGAGCCGGGATTCTAGCGAAAAAAGCTCACGGTCTGGCGGTGGCGGCGGGTTCGTCGTAGACGCGCCAGGTGTTCTTGCCCTGCGCCTTGGCCTCATACATCGCCTGGTCGCCGCGCGCGACGAGCTCCGCGGCGCTGCCGGCGTGGGTCGGATAGATCGCTATGCCGAGGCTGGCCGTGATGCCGCTCGGCTGGCCCTCGAACTGCAGCGGCAGATGGGCGATCTTGTTGCAGATGCGCCGCGCCAGCTTGATCAGGTTCTCCTCGCCGACGTCCGGCGCGAGGATGGAGAACTCGTCGCCGCCGACGCGAAAGAACATCTCGTTGCGCCGGATCACCGCGCCGACCTGGCGTGCGATGCTCGTCAGCACCTCGTCGCCGGCCTGGTGGCCGAACCGGTCGTTGATCGGCTTGAAGCCATCGAGATCGAACGCGAGCAGCCCGAGCGGCGAGCCGCGGCGCGTCGCGTCCGCGATCATGCGGTCGAGTTCCTCGAGGAACCGGCGGCGGTTGTACAGATGGGTGAGCGGATCGCGCTCGGCCAGTTCGACGAGCCTCGCCTCGATCCGTTTGCGCTCGGTGATGTCCTCGAACACCCAGATGCGCCCGATGATCTCGCCGCGCGTGCCGCCGGGCACCGGCGTGGACAGGTCGCGTATCGTGCGGCCGTCGGCGAGCTCGCATTCGTAGGGCTCGGTGAGCCCTCGCGCGGTGAGCGAACCGCGGATGTGCCTGCGGTAGCCTGCGTCGTCGACGCGAAGCGCCGCGGTCTTCTCGAGCAGCACGGCGTCACGTGTGCCGTTGAGCTTTTCGGAGTCGGGCAGCCCCCAGATGCGCTGGAACGGCCTGTTGCAGAACAGCACGCGGTGATCGTTGTCCATGAACAGCACGCCGACCTCCATGACGTTGAGCAGCGCCTCCAGCCGCGCCCGTTCCTCGTTGCTCCGGTTCAGGAAGTGGTCCTGCAGCGCCCGCGTGCGCCGCAGTTCCGCGACGGTGTCGAGCAGCTGCAGCTCGGCTTCCTTGCGGCTCTGGACCTCGATCGCGGACAGCCGCATGCCTGCGGTGCCCGAACCGTCGTGCAGCGTGCGCCAGAACATCGCCACCCAGACCAGGCTTCCGTCCTTGCGGCGCAGTCTGACCTCGGCGCTACCCGCACCGGCGCCGCTCCTGGCCTTGCGCGCGAGTTCCACGACATAGCCGCGGTCCTTCTCGTAGATCAGCATCTGCGCAAGGTCCGCGCTGTGCAGGCACTCGGCCGCCGTGTAGCCGGTCACCCGCTCCAGGGACCGGTTGACCCACTGCAGGCGGCCCTGCGTGTCGAACCACGCCTCGATGCCGTAGGCGGTCTCGGCGATCGTCCTGAAATCCGGCTCGTGCGCGCTCGCCATGCTCACCGGAGCTTCTTGATCAGCACCTTGGAGCGGCGCTGGTAGTTGTACAGCTCGCGCTTGCTGGCGGGCAGCGCCTCGACGCCGGCTTCGAGGAAGCCGCGCTCGACGAACCAGTGCGCCGTGCGCGTGGTCAGCACGAACAGCCGATCGAGTCCCGCGCGCCGTGCGCGCTCCTCCATGTAGTGCAGCAGCTGCTCGCCGTGCCCGCTTCGGCGGAAGCCGGGCAGCACGGCGAGGCAGGCGAGCTCCGCCGAGGATTCGTCGCTGAACGGGTACAGCGCCGCGCAGCCGAGCACGACGCCGTCGTGCTCGAGCACGGAAAAACGCCCGATCTCCATCTCGAGCAGTTCGCGCCCGCGGCGCACGAGCGTGCCGTCGTCTTCGAGCGGCGCGATGATGCCGACGATCGCCCCGACGTCTTCGGGCAGCGCCTCGCGCAGCCTCGCGAGCGGATCGCGCGTGACGACGGTACCGACTCCGCCGTGCGTGAAGAACTCGAGCAGCAGTCCGCCGTCGGCGCTGCGCTCGATCAGGTGGGCGCGCCCGACCCCGTCGCGGCACGCGCGCGCGCAGCACGGCAGGTACAGCGAGATGTCCTCGGACAGCTCCCGGCGCGAGCGCAGCAGCTCGTCGGCCTGTTCGGCGGTCAGCGCGCCGATCCGCGTGCCCTCGGCATCGGTGATGCCTGGGGCATCGTACAGATAGACCAGTTTGTCGGCCTTCAGCGCCACGGCGACCGCTGCCGCCACTTCCTCCATGCTCAGGTTGAACACCTCTCCGGATGGGGAGAATCCGAGCGGGGAGATCAGCACGACGTTTTCCTGGTCGAGGTCCGCAGCGATCTCCGAGGCGATCACCTTGCGTACCGCCCCGGTGTACTGGTAATCGACGCCCTCGACGACGCCGATCGGCCTGGCGACGATGAAGTTTCCGCCGGTCACGCGCATGTAGGCGCCTGCCATCGGTGTGTTGGGCAGGCCCTGCGAGAGCAGCGCTTCGAGTTCGAGCCGCGCGACGCTGGTGGCCGACTTGACGCACTCGAGCGCGTCGGCGTCGGTGATGCGCAGCCCGCGGTAGAAACGCGCGGTTTGCGCGCGGCGCGCCATCTCCGCGTCGATCTGCGGGCGGGCGCCATGCACCAGCACCAGGCGGATACCGAGCGCCGCGAGCAGGTTGCAATCGCAGGCGAAGGCATTGGCCTGCACCGCGTCGCGCAGCAGTTCGCCGCCGAAGCCGATCACGAAGGTGCGACCGCCGAACGCGTGAATGTAGGGTGCGGCAGCGCGCATCCAGGAGACGAACCGGCCGCTCGCCTCGTTCGCACCGCTCGCCGCCGCGGCCGCCTCGGGCAGCCGCGGCGGACAATCAGACCCGTCGTTCAATCGAGCGCTCCCTCGATCCGCTCGCACAGCGTCTTCAGAACCTTGATGCGCGCATAGTACTTGTTATCGGCTTCGACGAGCGTCCACGGCGCGATCTCGGTACTGGTGCGATCGACCATGTCGCAGACCGCGCGCTCGTATTGTGCCCACTTCTTCCGGTTGCGCCAGTCCTCGGGCGTGATCTTGAAGCGCTTGAAGCGGGCCTTTTCCCGTTCCTTGAACCGGGCGAGCTGCTCGTCCTGGCTGATCGCGAGCCAGAACTTGACGAGCACGATGCCGTGGCGCACCAGCTGGTCCTCGAAATCGTTGATCTCGGCATAGCCGCGCATCCAGTCCGCTTCCGCGCAGTAGCCCTCGACGCGCTCGACCAGCACGCGCCCGTACCAGGAGCGATCGAAGATCGTCACGCGGCCGCGCCGCGGCAGGTGGCGCCAGAATCGCCACAGATAGGGCTGTGCGCGTTCCTCCTCGGTCGGCGCGGCGATCGGGATGATGTCGTACTGCCGCGCATCGAGGGCGCCGGTGATCCGCCGGATCGTGCCCCCCTTGCCTGCCGCATCCATGCCCTCGAACACCACGACCAGTGCGCGTTTCCGGAAGACCGCCCTGCGCGTGAGCAGCGCGAGCCTGCCCTGCTCGCGTTCGAGCCGCGCAGCGAATTCCTTGCCGGACAGCCGCTGGCGCAACACCAGCGTGTTGAGCAGATCGCGCTCGTCGCTCGCCGGCGGCAGGGGCGCGGCGCTGACACGCGCTCGCCATCCCCTGGCCTCCTGTTCCTGGCGCTTGCGCATCGCAGCGAGAAGCACCCGTCCGGCCGTGACGTAGCGATAGCGTTCGTCGCCGCCCTCGATCACCATCCACGGTGCCTTGCCGGTGCTGGTGTGGCGCAGCACGTGCTCGGATACCCTGTGGTAGCGCTCGTAGCGCTTGAAGTGATCCCAATCCGCCGCGGTCACCCGCCAACGGGTCTTGCGATCGCGTTCGAGCGCCTTGAGCCGACTGCGCTGTGCGTCGCGCGAGAGGTGGAACCACAGCTTGACGATCAGCGCGCCTTCCTGCGTGAGCATCTCCTCGAAGCGGTTGATCCGCTCGAGCCGCTGATCGAGCTGGGAATCGTCGCAGCGCCGCTCGACGCGCTCGACGATGGGCTCCGTGTACCAGTTACCGAACAGGATGCCGATCTTTCCCCTGGGCGGCAGCGCGCGCCAGTAGCGCCACATCGGCGGGCGGTCGCTTTCCTCGTCGGACGGCGCGCCGAATGCGTGCGTGTGGATGTGACGCGGGTCCATCCAGGCGTTGAGGACATTGACGGTCTCGCCCTTGCCCGCTCCGTCCACGCCATTGACGAGCACGATGACGGCATATCTGCCGAGCTGCGCCAGATCGAACTGGGCATCGAGCAGATCGGCGCGCAGCCGCGGCACGATGCGCTCGTATCTCGCTTTGTCGATCGTGTGTCCCAGCTCCGCCGATTCGAACATGGCTACGCTCCAGCCTTCAGTAGTCGCCCCAGCGCGCGAGCAGCGCCGCACTGGCTGCCAGCCCCGCGGTTTCCGCGCGCAGCACCCGTGCGCCCAGACGCACGCCGAGGAAACCGCAGGCCAGCGCGGCCAGGCGCTCCTCGTCCGTGAATCCGCCCTCCGGGCCCGCGAGCAGCACGACTCCCGGCGGCGGTCCCGGCTCCAGCGCCGCGAGCCCCGAGGCCGCCTGCGGATCGAGCAGCACGCGCGCCTGGCTCGCCTGCGCCGATTCTGCCAGGAACCGCCGCAGTCCGATCACCGGCCCGATCTCCGGCAGGCGGTTGCGCCCGCACTGCTCGCAGGCGTTCTCGACGATCTGCCGCCAGTGCCGCTGTCGCCGTGCGGCGCGCTCCTCGCTCAGCCGAACGACACAGCGTTCGGATTGCAGCGGAACGATGCGCGCCACTCCCAGCTCGACCGCCTTGCCGACCAGCCAGTCCATGCGCTCGCCGGAGGCGACGGACTGCGCGAGCACGATCTCGAGCGGCGCCTCGCGCTCGACGGCGCTGTGCGCGAGCACGCGCACGCGAACCTGCGCGCCTCGAAATTCGATTTTTCCCGCATATTGTCCGCCGCGTCCATCGAACAGCACGACGTCATCGCCCGGCTCCAGCCGGAGCACCCGTTTGGCATGGTGCGCGGATGTCTCCGGCAGCGTGCCGAGCGCGCCGAGCGCGAGCGGAGGCGGGCAGAAAAAGCGCGGCACCATGCTGCTATTATAGGGGCCGTCTCCACGGTCACCGGACGACACGCGATGGTGAGCCTCACGACCCCCGTCTGCAATTTCGGCTGGAAGGCGCCGGATTTCCGGCTCAAGGGCACCGACGGCCGCTACTACGGCCTGCACGACGTCGCAGGTCCGAACGGCACGCTGGTGATGTTCCTGTGCAACCACTGTCCCTACGTCAGGGCGGTGATCGATCGCATCGTGCGCGACTGCGACGAGCTCAAGGCGCATGGCATCGGCGCGATCGCGATCCTGTCCAACGATCCGTCCGAATATCCGGAGGATACTTTCGAGAACATGGTGCGTTTCGCACGCGAGCATGCGTTCGGGTTCCCGTACGTCGTCGACGAGACGCAGGAGGTCGCCAGGAGCTACGGCGCCGTGTGCACGCCGGACTTCTTCGGGTTCAATGCGCGCCTCGAACTGCAGTATCGCGGCCGGCTCGACGCGTCCCGGCGCGAGCCGGTACCGGACGCGCGGCGCGAACTGTTCGAGGCGATGTGCCGGATTGCGGCCACCGGCGAGGGTCCGAGCGAGCAGACGCCCAGTATCGGCTGCTCGATCAAGTGGAGGTCGCAGTAGCGCGGCGGCGCGCCCGCACCGCCGCGCGTGAACGCTTGACGGAAGCGCGTGGATCTTCGCAGGCGGCGATCTGCGCGATCAGCTCGGCGCCGCGCTCCACGAGAAAGCCCGCGAAAGCCTCGGCGATCGGCAGCAGCCGTTTTTCGGCGCGCCGCACGACATGCCAGCGGCGCATCACCGGCGTGCCCGCGACCCTGAGCCGGACCAGCTTTCCGGCCGCCGTCTCCAGTGCCACGGCGTGGGCGGACAGGAACGAGATGCCCAGGCCGGCCATCACCGCCTGCTTGATCGTCTCGTTGCTGCTGATCTCGATGATCGAGGCGGGTACCACGCCATGCCCGGCAAAGAATTGCTCCATCGCGATGCGGGTGCCCGAGCCCGACTCCCGGATCAGGAAGGTGTCGTCCCGGAGCGCTCTCGGATCGATGCGCGTGCGGCCCGCGAGCGGATGCTCGGCAGACGCGATGACGATCAACGGATGATCGGCGAACGGTTGCGAGACCGTCTGGAATTGCTCGGGCGGACGGCCCATGATGGCCAGGTCGATCTGGTTCTCGGCGAGCTGGTGGATGACGAGTTCGCGGTTGAGCACGCCGAGCTTCAGCTCGATCTGCGGGTGTTCGCGCCGGAACAGGGCGAGCAGATGAGGGGCGAAGTACTTCGCGGTGCTGACGACGCCGATGTTGAGCAGTCCGCGGCGCATGCCCTTGAGTTCGTCCATCGCACTGCGCGCCGCGGCGAGCTGCTGGGCGATCGCCCGCGCATGCCGGGCGAGTTCGGCGCCCGCGGCGGTCAGGAAGATCCTGCGCCCGACCTGCTCGGTCAGCGGGAGTCCCACGCTGTCCTCGAGCTGGCGAACCTGCATCGACACCGCGGGCTGCGTCAGGTGCAACTCCTCGGAGGCGCGCGAGAAGCTCGACAGGCGTGCAACCGCCTCGAATACCTTGAGTGCGCGGAAGGTCACGTGTTTCATGGCCGGCCTCCTGGGAGCGGGCGAAACGCAATACGGAGCATGAGCCGCACGATGCGGCGTGTCGCCGGGCGAGGCCGAACCTTCCGGTCGTTGCGACAAGCATGGCGACGAAGCACTCCGTTTCCCGTCATGGTGTTTCCCCGTCATTGCGAGCAGCGCCGCGACGAAACGATCTCGCCGCATGCCGCACGGGCGCGACGCGTTTCGCGCGGGATCGCTTCGTCGGCCCCCGGCCTGCTCGCAATGACGGGGTACCCGGGCTTCGTCCGCCTTCGCCCTCCTCGCGACGACGAGGTGCCGGGCCTCGTCCGGTTCGTTTCCTGGACCGGCGGACGGCACTCTAACCTATAACGGAATGCTGATTATAACCATCAAAAACTCTGACTTCACTTTATGGTAGGCGGGGATTAAGCTGCCGTCACGTTCAACCGACCGAGAGGCAGCGAACATGGATCAATCGAGCCGTTACGCCAACCTGGCGCTCAAGGAAGCCGATCTCATCCAGGGCGGCCGGCACGTGCTGTGCGCCTACATCATGAAGCCGAAGGCCGGTCATGGCTATCTGGCCACCGCCGCGCACTTCGCCGCGGAGTCCTCGACCGGGACCAATGTCGAGGTCTGCACGACCGACGACTTCACCCGCGGCGTCGATGCGCTGGTCTATGAGATCGACGAGGCACGCGAGATCACGAAGATCGCCTTCCCGATCGAGCTGTTCGACCGCAACATCACCGACGGACGCGCGATGCTGGCATCGTTCCTGACGATGGCGATCGGCAACAATCAGGGCATGGGCGACGTCGAGTACGCGAAGATGCACGACTTCTACGTTCCGCCCGCCTATCTGCAGCTGTTCGACGGCCCGGCGATGAACATCCAGGACCTGTGGCGCGTGCTCGGCCGCCCGCTGTCCGACGGCGGCATGATCGTGGGAACCATCATCAAGCCGAAGCTCGGCCTGCGGCCGCAACCCTTCGCCGATGCGTGCTACCAGTTCTGGCTGGGCGGGGACTTCATCAAGAACGACGAGCCGCAGGGCAACCAGGTGTTCTCGCCGCTGAAGGAAACCGTCCGCCTGGTCGCCGACGCGATGCGCCGCGCGCAGGACGAGACCGGCGAGGCCAAGCTGTTCTCCGCCAACATCACCGCGGACGATCCCTTCGAGATGATCGCGCGTGGCGAGTACATCCTGGAAACGTTCGCCGAGAATGCCAACCACGTCGCCTTCCTGGTCGACGGCTATGTCGCCGGGCCGACCGCGATCACGACCTGCCGCCGCCGCTTCCCCGGCCAGTTCCTGCACTATCACCGTGCCGGGCACGGCGCGGTCACGTCGCCTTCGGCCAGGCGCGGCTATACGGCCTTCGTGCATTGCAAGGTGAGCCGGCTGCAGGGTGCTTCGGGCATCCATACCGGCACCATGGGTTACGGCAAGATGGAAGGCGCGGCCGATGACAAACGGATCGCGTACATGCTCGAGCGCGACAGCGCGGACGGCCCGTTCTATCATCAGGAATGGCTCGGCATGAAGGCGACGACCCCGATCATCTCGGGCGGCATGAATGCGCTGCGGCTGCCGGGATTCTTCAGCAACCTCGGTCATTCGAACGTCATCCAGACCTCGGGCGGCGGTGCCTTCGGCCACATCGACGGGCCGATCGCCGGTGCCGCCTCGCTGCGCCAGGCGCACGAAGCCTGGAAGGCCGGCGTCGGCCTGGTCGAGTATGCGAGGGGCCACCGCGAACTGGCGCGAGCCTTCGAATCGTTTCCGGGCGATGCCGACCGGCTCTTCCCGGGCTGGAAGAAGGCGCTCGGGCTGGCCTGACCGCATGCAGGATTTTCGACTCCCTCTGGCAGATGTCCGCCAGTTCGCCTCTCCGCGGCTCGCCGCGGAGAGGATTTTTTTTCGTTCGGACGCCTTTCGGGGGGCGTTTCGTTCGCGCTTGAGTGACTCAGGGAGGCAGCAACCATGTCGATGAAACATCCGGTGATCGCCGTGACCGGCTCGAGCGGTGCCGGCACCAGCACCGTCACGCACTCGTTCCAGCACATTTTCCGGCGCGAGCAAATCAATGCTGCCGTCATCGAGGGCGACAGCTTCCACCGCTACGATCGCGACCAGATGAAGCAGGCGATCGCGGATGACGAAGCCGCCGGGCGCCGGCCGGTGACGCACTTCGGCCCCGAAGGCAACCTGCTCGAGGAGCTCGAAGCGCTGTTCCGCACCTATGGCGAGACCGGACGCGGCCGTCGGCGCTACTACCTGCACAACGACGAGGAGGCGGCGCCGTGGGGCCAGAAACCCGGCACCTTCACGCCGTGGGAGGATCTGTCCGGGGATACCGACCTGCTGTACTACGAGGGCCTGCACGGGGCGGTGCGCACCGACAACGTCGACGCCGGTCGCTATGCCGACCTGCTCGTCGGCGTGGTGCCGACCGTCAATCTCGAGTGGATCCAGAAGATCCACCGCGACACCAAGGCGCGCGGCTATTCCGTCGAGGCGGTCACGCACACGATCCTGCGGCGCATGCACGACTACGTCCATTACATCACGCCGCAGTTCTCGCGCACCCACGTCAATTTCCAGCGCGTGCCGGTGGTGGACACCTCGAACCCTTTCATCGCCCGCGACATTCCGACGCTCGACGAATCCTTCGTCGTGATCCGCTACCGCAATCCGAAAGGCGTCGATTTTCCGTATCTGCTGGCGATGATCCACGACTCGTTCATGTCGCGGCCGAACTGCATCGTGGTGCCCGGCGGCAAGATGGAACTGGCGATCCAGCTGGTGCTCACGCCGCTGGTGCTGCAGCTCATCGAGCGGCGCAAGCTGGATCTGTGAGGGACATGCGCGCGAGCGAACTATCCAACGGACCCGGATTGAAAGATAATTCGCGATCTTTCGCCGGGCCGACGACTGCCAGGGGTCTGCGATGACGCAATTTTCCGATTTCGAACCGCCGGTGTTCAACAACCTGACCAGCGCCATCCGCGCGCTGGCGATGGATGCGGTCGAGAAGGCCAAGTCCGGCCATCCGGGCATGCCGATGGGCATGGCCGAGATCGCCGAGGTGCTGTGGAATCACCACCTGCGACACAACCCGGCCGATCCGAAGTGGCCCGACCGGGACCGCTTCGTGCTGTCCAATGGCCACGGCTCGATGCTGCTGTACGCGCTGCTGCATCTGAGCGGCTACGATCTGTCGATCGAGGACCTCAAGCAGTTCCGGCAACTGCATTCGAAGACGCCGGGGCATCCGGAATACGGCTACGCGCCGGGCGTCGAGACCACGACCGGACCGCTCGGCCAGGGCATCAGCAATGCCGTAGGCATGGCGATGGCGGAAAAGCTGCTGGCGGCCGAGTTCAACCGGCCCGGCCACGAGATCGTCAACCATCACACCTACGCCTTCCTCGGAGACGGCTGCCTGATGGAAGGCGTGTCGCACGAGGCCTGTTCGCTCGCCGGCACCTGGGGCCTGGGCAAGCTGATCGCGTTCTATGACGACAATGGCATTTCGATCGACGGTCACGTCGAAGCCTGGTTCACAGACGACACGCCGCGCCGCTTCGAGGCCTATGGCTGGCAGGTGATCCCGAACGTCAACGGCCACGACGCGCAGGCCATCCAGCGGGCGATCGAACAGGCGAAAGCCGACGCCGCGCGCCCGACGCTGATCTGCTGCAAGACGGTCATCGGTCTGGGAGCGCCCAACAAGGCCGGCACGCACGACGTACATGGTGCGGCGCTCGGCGAGGCCGAGATCGCGGCGGCGCGACCCCACATCGGCTGGGTGTTCCCGCCGTTCGAGATTCCGCAGGAAGTCTATGAGGCGTGGGATGCGCGCAAGAAGGGCGCGCAGTGGGAATCCGAGTGGCAGCGCCGGTTCGATCATTATGCGAAAGCGTACCCGCAGCTCGCCGCCGAATTCAGGCGGCGCACCGCAGGCGATCTGCCCGAAGCCTGGGCGCAGCACGCGAAGCAGGCCCTGGCCGCGGTGGCGGCGAAGGCCGAGACCGTGGCCACGCGCAAGGCCTCGCAGATCGCGATCAACGCACTCGCGGCGGCGCTGCC
The DNA here is from genome assembly GCA_037440385.1 of Rhodocyclales bacterium. Classification (GTDB taxonomy): domain Bacteria; phylum Pseudomonadota; class Gammaproteobacteria; order Burkholderiales; family Rhodocyclaceae; genus CG2-30-68-42. The sequence continues at coordinate 12,317 of JBBIUI010000034.1, forward strand.
GGAATTCGTGGGCGGTTCGGCGGACCTGACCGGTTCCAACCTGACCAACTGGAACGGCTGCACGCGCATCGCCGGCCGTTCGACCGGCAACTACATCTCCTATGGCGTGCGCGAGTTCGGCATGTCGGCCATCATGAACGGCATGGCGCTGCACGGCGGCATCCTGCCCTTCGGCGGCACCTTCCTGATGTTCTCCGAATATGCGCGCAATGCACTGCGCATGGCGGCGCTGATGAAGCAGCGCGTGATCTACGTATTCACGCACGACTCGATCGGCCTGGGCGAGGACGGCCCGACGCACCAGCCGGTCGAGCAGGTCGCCACGCTGCGCATGATCCCGAACATGGACGTCTGGCGGCCCTGCGACACGGTCGAGACGATGGCCGCATGGATCTGCGCCGTGGAAAAGCGCACGGGCCCGAGCGCGCTGTGCCTGTCCCGGCAGAATCTCGCGTTCCAGAAACGCGACGAGGCGCAGATCGGCGCGATCTCGCGCGGCGGCTACGTGCTGTCGGAAGCCGCGGGCGGCGCCCCGCGCGCGCTGCTGCTGGCGACCGGCTCCGAGGTCGATCTCGCCGTCAAGGCGCAGCAGGCGCTCTCGGCCGAAGGCATCCCGGTGCGCGTCGTCTCGATGCCCTGTACGAACCGGTTCGATCGCCAGGACGCGGCCTACCGCGAGAGCGTGCTGCCGATGGGCCTGCCGCGCGTGGCGGTCGAAGCCGGCGTGCGCGATGGATGGTACAAGTATGTGGGGCTGGAGGGCAGGGTCGTCGGGCTGGACCGCTTCGGCGAGTCGGCTCCGGCCGGCGTCCTGTTCAAGGAGTTCGGCTTCACGGTGGACAATGTCGTGAAGACGGTCAAGTCGGTGCTGTAATTTTTTCCACGGAGGGAGCGGGGCACATGAGCATCAAAGTTGGCATCAACGGCTTCGGCCGCATCGGTCGCATGGTGTTCCGTGCGGCGGTGAAGAACTTTCCTGACGTCGAGATCGTCGGCATCAACGACCTGCTCGAACCCGATTATCTGGCCTACATGCTGAAGTACGATTCGGTGCACGGTCGCTTCACCGGCGCAGTCTCGGTCGAGGGCAGCACGCTGATCGTCGACGGAAAGCGGATACGCCTGACCGCGGTCAAGGACCCCGCGGAACTGAAATGGTCGGAGGTCGGCGCGCAGGTCGTCGTCGAATCGACCGGACTGTTCCTGACCAAGGAAACCGCGCAGAAGCACCTCGCGGCGGGCGCGCAGAAGGTCATCCTGTCCGCGCCGTCCAAGGACGACACGCCGATGTTCGTGTTCGGTGTCAACGACAAGACCTACGCCGGACAGGCGATCATCTCCAACGCTTCCTGTACGACGAACTGCCTGGCTCCGGTCGCGAAGGTGCTCAACGATACCTGGGGCATCAAGCGCGGCCTGATGACGACGATCCATGCGACCACCGCGACGCAGAAAACGGTCGATGGCCCCTCGAACAAGGATTGGCGCGGCGGCCGCGGCATCCTCGAGAACATCATCCCGTCGTCGACCGGCGCGGCCAAGGCGGTCGGCAAGGTCATCCCGGAGCTCAACAAGAAGCTCACGGGCATGGCGTTCCGCGTGCCCACCTCCGACGTGTCGGTGGTCGACCTCACGGCGGAGCTCGTGCGGGAAGCGAGCTACGCGGAGATCTGCGCCGCGATGAAGGCTGCCTCGCAAGGCAGCATGAAGGGCGTGCTGGGCTATACGGAGGACAAGGTCGTCTCGACCGATTTCCGCGACGAGAACTGCACGTCGGTCTTCGATGTCGATGCCGGGATCGCGCTCGACCCCACCTTCATCAAGGTGGTGGCGTGGTACGACAACGAATGGGGCTACTCGAACAAGGTCGTCGAGATGGTGCGCGTCGTGGCCCGATGAGGCCTGGTGCGCGCTTCCCGTCCATGCGATGCGCATCGGCGTTGCCGCGCTCGGCGGTGGCGCCGGCGCGTCGGTCGTGAAAGGATTCCGGCATGAACCTCAGACGTCTCACCGATCTCGAACTGGCCGGCAAGCGCGTGTTCATCCGCGCCGATCTCAACGTGCCGGTCAAGGACGGCAAAGTCAGCTCCGATGCGCGCATCACGGCCAGCCTGCCGACGATCGAACATTGCCTGAAGGCCGGTGCGCGGGTGATGGTCACCTCCCACCTCGGGCGGCCGCAGGAGGGCGTGTGGTCGCAGGAAAACTCGCTGCAGCCGGTTGCGGACGTGCTCGGCGCAAAGTTGGGCAAGCCGGTGCGCGTCATTCGCGACTGGGTCGATGGCGGATTCGAAGTCGCCCCCGGCGAGCTGGTCCTGCTGGAGAACTGCCGTTTCAACGAGGGCGAGAAGAAGAACGTCGAGGTTACGGCGCGCAAGTATGCGGCGCTGTGTGATGTGTTCGTCATGGACGCGTTCGGCACCGCGCACCGCGCGGAGGCCTCCACGTACGGCATCGCCCGGTTCGCTCCGGTGGCCTGCGCCGGCATGCTGCTCGTGGGCGAACTTCAGGCGCTGACCCGGGCGCTGGACAAGCCGGCGCGGCCGATGGTGGCGATCGTCGGCGGCTCCAAGGTATCGACCAAGCTGACCGTGCTCGAGTCGCTGTCCGAGAAGGTCGATCAGCTCGTCGTCGGCGGCGGGATCGCCAACACCTTCCTGAAGGCCACCGGGCACCCGGTGGGCAAGTCGCTGTGCGAGGACGATCTCGTTCCGACCGCACGCGCGCTGATCGACACGATGGCCCGGCGCAACGCCGGCATCCCCATCGCCGTGGATGTGGTGGTCGGCAAGAAATTCGACGCCTCGGAGCCCGCCGTGCTGAAGGCCGCCGGCGAGGTGGCCGACGACGACATGATCTTCGACATCGGCCCGAAGAGCGCGCGGCAGATCGCGGACATCATCCTGAAGGCAGGCACGGTCGTGTGGAACGGACCGGTCGGCGTGTTCGAGTTCGACCAGTTCGGAGAAGGCACGCGCACGATCGCGATGGCGATCGCCTCGACCGAGGCATTCACGCTGGCGGGCGGCGGAGACACGATCGCCGCGATCCAGAAGTACGGCATCTACGACAGGCTGTCCTACATCTCGACGGCGGGCGGCGCGTTCCTCGAGTTCCTCGAAGGCAAGAAGCTGCCTGCGGTCGAGATCCTCGAACAGCGGGCGAACGGGTGAGCGGATTGGACCGCGCCGATTCCGCCGAGCGAGCCGCAGCACGCGCCGGCGGCATGGAATCGATGCCGATGCAGCGTTCGACGAAGATCGTCGCGACGCTCGGGCCGGCGAGTGCCGACCCCGCGGTGCTCGCGCGCATGATCGCCGCCGGAGTCGATGTCGTGCGGCTGAATTTTTCCCATGGGACGGCCGCCGATCACCGCGCCCGGGTGGAGGGACTGCGCAACGCCGTGCGTGCGCTCGGGCGCACCGTCGGCCTGATGGTCGATCTGCAGGGGCCGAAGATCCGCATCGGCAGGTTTGCCGGCGGATCGGTCGAGCTGGCCAACGGCGCGAGTTTCGTGCTCGACACGTCGGCGACCCCGGGCGATGCGACGCGCGTGGGGCTGGACTACCCCGACCTGATCGACGACGTCGAGCCCGGAGCGGTTCTGCTGCTCGATGACGGCCGCATCGTGCTCGATGTCGAGCAGGTGGACGCGGGTTCGATCCGGTGTCGCGTGCACACCGGCGGCGCGCTGTCCAACAACAAGGGCATCAACCGCAAGGGCGGCGGCCTGTCGGCGCCGGCGCTCACCGCGAAGGACATGGAGGACATCCGGATCGCCGCGCAGTTGAATGCGGATTTCGTCGCCGTATCCTTCCCGAAGTCCGGCGGCGACGTGCGGCTCGCGCGCGAGCTGCTGCGGGCCGCCGGATCCGATGCCTTCGTCATCGCCAAGATCGAGCGGGTGGAGGCGGTCGCCGCGCTCGAGGACATCCTGCATGCGTGCGACGGCATCATGGTCGCGCGCGGCGATCTCGCGGTCGAGGTCGGCGACGCGGCGGTGCCGGCGCTGCAGAAGCGGATGATCCGGCTCGCGCGCGAACACAACCGCATCGCCATCACCGCGACGCAGATGATGGAGTCGATGATCCTCAGCCCGGTCCCCACCCGCGCCGAGGTGTCCGACGTCGCCAATGCGGTGCTCGACGGCACCGACGCGGTGATGCTCTCGGCCGAGACGGCCACCGGCAGGTATCCGGTCGAGACCGTCGAGGCGATGGCGCGCGTGTGCATGGAGGCCGAGAAGTCGCAGGAGGTCACGCTCGACCGGCATTTCCTCGATCGCGTGTTCTCGCGCATCGACCAGTCGATCGCGATGGCCGCGCTGTTCGCCGCCCATCACCTGAAGGTGAAGGCCATCGCGGCGCTGACCCAGTCGGGGTCGACCGCGCTGTGGATGTCGCGCATCCACAGCGGCGTGCCGATCTACGCGCTGACCCCGGAAATCCGCACGCGCTACAAGGTCAGCCTGTTCCGCGACGTGTATCCGCTGATGATGCGCTACATCGGCCACGATCGCGAAGCCCTGCTGCGCGAGGCGGAACAGGCGCTGATCGGCGCGGGTGCGGTGAATGTGGGCGACACCATCGTGCTGACGATAGGCGAGCCGATCGGCACGCCGGGCGGAACCAATACGATGAAGATCGTCACCGTCGGCGACCATCACTGACCACGGCTCGGGTCCGGGATACGAGTGTCCCGGCGCGATGCCGGAAACCCACCAGCCAAGGAGACCACCATGCCTCTCGTATCGATGCGACAGCTGCTCGACCACGCCGCCGAAAACGGTTACGGCCTGCCGGCGTTCAACGTCAACAACCTGGAACAGGTGCGCGCCATCATGGAGGCGGCCGACGAAACCGACAGCCCGGTCATCATGCAGGGCTCGGCGGGCGCGCGCAAATACGCCGGCGAAGCCTTTCTGCGGCATCTGATCGCGGCGGCGATCGAGGCCTATCCGCACATCCCGGTCGTGATGCACCAGGATCACGGCGCGAGCCCGGCGGTATGCGTCGCGGCGATCCGTTCCGGCTTCTCCAGCGTCATGATGGACGGCTCGCTGATGGAGGATGCGAAGACGCCGTCGTCCTATGAATACAACGTCGAGGTCTCGCGCCGCGTCGTCGACATGGCGCACTCGATCGGTGTCACCGTCGAGGCCGAACTGGGAGTGCTCGGCTCGCTGGAAACGATGAAGGGCGACAAGGAGGACGGCCACGGCGCGGAAGGGACGATGACGCGCGAGCAACTGCTGACCGATCCCGACCAGGCCGCCGACTTCGTGCAGAAGACGCAGTGCGACGCGCTCGCCATCGCGATCGGCACTTCGCACGGCGCCTACAAATTCACGCGCAAGCCCACCGGCGATATCCTGGCGATCGAGCGCATCAAACAGATCCATGCGCGCATCCCGAACACGCATCTGGTGATGCACGGCTCGAGCAGCGTGCCGCAGGAGTGGCTGGACGTCATCCGCAAATACGGCGGCCAGATGAAGGAGACCTACGGCGTGCCGGTCGAGGAGATCGTCACCGGGATCAAGCACGGCGTGCGCAAGGTCAACATCGACACCGACATCCGGCTCAGCATGACCGGCGCCACGCGCCGCTATCTGGCCGAGAAGCCCTCCGATTTCGATCCGCGCAAGTTCCTCGCCGAAGCGCAGAAGGCTGCCCGCGGAATCTGCAAGGCGCGCTACGAGGCCTTCGGCAGTGCCGGCCAGGCGTCCAGGATCAAGCCCATCGCACTCGAGAAAATGGCCGAGCGCTACCGGAAGGGTGAGCTGAACCAGATCGTCAGGTAGCTGCCCGAACGCGAAGCGGGCCGGCACGTGCATTCCGGCCGGCCCCGCGCGTCTGCGCAACGGCGTCGATGGACATCCGCTCGCACTCGCTGGATCGCATCCGCAGGTTCTTCAGCGGTGGGCTCGACGTGGTCGAGTTCCTCGGACTGCTGGTGATCGCCTTCGCGACCACCGTGGCGGGCTTCCAGGAAGTGTCCGGCATGATCGAGGTGCATCGGGTCACGCTGGCCGACCTGCTGCTGCTGTTCCTGTACCTGGAGGTGCTGGCGATGATCGGCCAGTACTTCAAGTCGGGACACGTGCCGGTGCGCTATCCGCTGTACATCGCGATGGTGGCGCTCGCGCGCTACCTGATCCTCGACCTCAAGAACCTGACCGAGTGGCGCATGCTCAGCGTCGCGGCGGCGATCCTGCTGATCACGCTTGGGGTGCTGGTACTGCGCTTCGGGCATGTGCGTTATCCCTATCCCGAGGATGCGAGGCCGGACAGGGCCGAGAAGCCGTATGTCCGCGAGTAGGCGCGCGCTGCGCGCGCTGGTGTTCGATGTCGATGGCACGCTCGCCGACACCGAGCGCGACGCGCACCGGGTCGCCTTCAATGCGGCGTTTCGCGAGGCGGGGCTGGACTGGCGCTGGGACGAGGCGCTGTACGGCGAGCTGCTCGCGGTGACGGGCGGCAAGGAGCGCATCCGCCATTACGTCGCGCACTACCGGCCGCAGTTCGCCCGCGCGCCGGATTTCGCCGAACGCGTGGCCGCGCTGCACCGGGCCAAGACGCGCCACTACACGGCGCTCGCCGCGAGCGGACGGATTCCGCTGCGCCCGGGCGTGGCGGCGCTGTTGCACGAGGCGCGCGCGGCAGGGCTGCGGCTCGCGATCGCCACGACCACCACGCCCGAGAACGTCACCGCGCTGCTGGAGCCGGCGCTGGGCGCGGGCGCGATGTCCTGGTTCGACGTGATCGGAGCGGGCGACGTGGTGCCGGAGAAGAAGCCGGCACCCGACATCTACTCGTGGGTGCTCGAGCGGCTCTCGCTGCCGGCCGGTGCCTGCCTCGCGTTCGAGGATTCCGCACACGGCCTGCGCGCGGCGCTCGGCGCGGGCATCCCGACGCTCGTCACCCCCTCAGGCTACACGCGCGGCCAGTGCTTCGACGGCGCAGTCGCGGTGCTGCCGGACCTGTCGGGCGTGGGCGTCGCGGCGCTGCGCCGGCTGCACGCGGGCAAAGGCTCGCCCGAATGATCGCAACGATCCCGGGACGCTCCCGGGAGCGGATCGCCTGCCGGCGCATCGACTGCGCAGGGCGGTGCGACCGTGCGCGCTCGCGGCCGGTTCCGGCGTCGCTGTTGCGACTTCGTATCGCCGCGGTGAGGTTTCCGGGATAATCCGGTTTCGTTCGCCGACCGGACAGCGCCATGGACATGACCGTCTTCGAGACCCGCATCACCAGCCTGCCGCTGCTCGGCCGCGGCAAGGTACGCGACATCTATGCGGTGGGAGACGACCGCCTGCTGATCGTGACCACCGACCGGCTCTCGGCATTCGATGTGATCCTGCCCGACCCGATCCCGGACAAGGGCCGCGTGCTGACCGCGGTGTCGAATTTCTGGTTCGCCCGACTCGCCCACATCGTCCCGAACCATCTGACCGGGATCGACCCCGAATCGGTCGTGCGCGGCGAAGAACGCGACCAGGTGCGCGGCCGTGCGATCGTCGTGCGGCGCCTGAAGGCGCTGCCGGTGGAGGCGGTCGCGCGCGGCTATCTGATCGGTTCCGGGTGGAAGGATTACCAGCGCACCGGCACGCTGTGCGGCATCGCGCTGCCCGCGGGCCTCGCGCTGGCGCAGCGGCTGCCGCAGCCGCTCTTCACGCCGGCGACCAAGGCCGAGGCGGGCAGCCATGACGAGAACATCGACTTCGAGACGGCGCGGCGGCTGCTGGGCGATGCGCTCGCGCGGCAGGTGCGCGATCTCACGCTGCGCCTGTACTGCGAGGCGGCCGATTACGCTCGCGCGCGCGGCCTGCTGATCGCCGACACCAAGTTCGAGTTCGGCCTGGACGGCGACGGTGTCGTCCATCTGATCGACGAGGCGCTCACGCCGGACTCCTCGCGCTTCTGGCCCGCGGACGAATATCGCGAAGGAATCAGCCCGCCGAGCTTCGACAAGCAGTACGTGCGCGACTATCTCGAGACGCTCGACTGGGACAAGAAGGCGCCGGGGCCGAAGCTGCCTGCGGAGGTCATCGCCAGGACCCGTGCCAAGTACCTCGAGGCCTTCGAACGGCTGACCGGAAAACCGCTTCGATGAGCGGCGCCCCCGCGCGGGCGCCGCGAGAGGCCGCGCCGGAAGGCGACGGCACGAGTGCGCGGCCCGAACCGGGTCCGCGTTTCTGCCGCAGTCGGCGTGGCGGCGATTTTCGCAGGACGAAGAACGCAAGGACCAGCGGTCGAGAGGGTGAAGAGGTTGGCGGGTATTCGCGACCGTCTTCGGATACGCAGTTTCCAGTTTCCCGGCTCGCGCAATGAATCCACTTCTTGATCTCGGCGGCCTGCCGCGCTTCGACGCGATCCGGCCGGAACACGTCGCGGACGCGATCGGGCAGCTCATCGCACGGGAGCGCGCGCTGGTCGAAGAGCTCGCCACCGCGGCGCCCGCGACCTGGGACGGTTTCGCGGCGCCGTTCTTCGAGGGCGGCGAGCCGCTCGCGCGCGCCTGGGGCGTCGTCGGCCATCTGCATTCGGTGCTCGACGTTCCCGAATGGCGCGAAGCCTATAACGCGATGCTGCCCGAGGTCACGCGCCTGTACAGCGAGCTTGGCCAGGACCTGAGGTTGTTCGACAAGTTCCGGTCGATCGCGAGCGACCCGCAGTTCGACACGCTCGGCGCGGTGCGCAGGAAGATCGTCGAGGACGAGATCCGGGACTTCCGCCTGTCCGGGGCCGAGCTGCCGGAGGAACGCAAGCCCCGATTCCGCTCGATCCAGCAGCGGCTCGCCCAGCTCGCGGCGAAGTTCCAGGAGAACCTGCTCGACGCGACCAATGCTTTCGTGCTGTACCGGCAGGACGAGGACGCGCTCGCGGGCATCCCGGAAGACGTGCTGCGCGCCGCGCGTGCGGCCGCGCAGGACGAGGGCAAGTCCGGCTGGAAATTCACGCTGCATGCTCCCTGCTATGTTCCCATCATGCAGCATTGCGCGGACCGGAGCCTGCGCGAGGCGCTCTACCGTGCGCACGCGACGCGAGCCTCGGAATTCGGCCCGCCGCAGCGCGACAACACGGCCATCATCGACGAGATCCTCGCGCTGCGCGCAGAGCAGGCCGCGGCGCTCGGCTATGCGGATTATGCCGAGATGTCGCTGGTCCCGAAGATGGCCGAGTCCACAGGTCAGATCGAGCACTTTCTGCGTGAGCTGGCGGCCCGGGCGCGTCCGTTCGCCGAGCGCGATGTCGCGCAGCTTCGCGCGTTCGCCGCCGCCGAGCTGTCGCTCGCCGACCTCCAGCCGTGGGATCTCGCCTATGCGTCGGAGAAGCTGCGCCAGTCCCGCCATGCGTTCTCCGAAGAGGACGTCAAACGATATCTGCCCGAGCCGAAGGTGCTCGCCGGGCTGTTCCGCGCCATCGAATCGCTGTACGGTGTGCGCATCCTGCCCGATGCGGCGCCGGTGTGGCATCCGGACGTGCGCGTGTTCCGCATCGAGCGCGAAGGGCGGCTCATCGGCCAGTTCTATGCCGACCTGCATGCACGCACGACGAAGCACGGTGGTGCGTGGATGGACGAGGCGCGCTCGCGGCGCCGGATCGATGGCGGCATCCAGACGCCGGTCGCCTACGTGAACTGCAATTTTCCGGCGCCGGTGGAAGGCCGCAGCGCACTGCTGACCCACGACGAGGTGCTCACGCTGTTTCACGAGACCGGGCACTGCCTGCACCACCTGCTCACCGAGGTCGACGAGCTGCCGGCGAGCGGCATCCACGGCGTCGAGTGGGATGCGGTCGAGCTGCCGTCCCAGTTCATGGAGAATTTCTGCTGGGAATGGGAGGTGCTGAGCGAGATGACGCAGCATGTCGACACCGGCGAACGGCTGCCGCGCGGGCTGTTCGACCGGATGCTCGCCGCGAAGAACTTCCACAGCGGCATGCAGATGCTGCGTCAGATCGAGTTCTCGCTGTTCGACCTGCGGCTGCACCATGGCTTCGATCCCGGCGGCGGCAAGAGCGTGCGACAACTGCTCGAAGAGGTGCGCGACGAGGTGGCCGTGATCCGGCCGCCAGAATGGCACCGATTCGCGAACGGCTTCGGCCACATCTTCGCCGGCGGCTATGCGGCGGGCTATTACAGCTACAAGTGGGCCGAAGTGTTGTCGGCCGATGCCTACGAGATGTTCGAGGAAGCCGGCCGCGCGGGCGGCTCCGTGCTCGATGCGGCGACCGGCGAGCGTTTCAGGCGCGAGGTGCTCGCCGCAGGCGGCGGCCGGCCGGCGATCGAGTCCTTCACGGCCTTTCGCGGGCGCGCGCCGCGCGTCGATGCGCTGCTGCGGCACAATGGTATGATCGCCGAGGGGAGCGAGCGATGAGAGCGAGCGCATGCATGCTGGGTGTCGCGCTGCTGGTGTCCGCCGGCGCCTTCGCGCAGCAGACCTACCGCTGGGTCGACAAGGATGGCCGCGTGGTCTATTCGGACCAGCCCCCGCCCGCCGGTGCGCGCGAGGTGCGGGAGCTGCGCGCCGGGCGGCCCGGCGTGATCGAATCGACGCCCGACTACGCGCTGAGGAAGGCGCAGCAGGATTTCCCGGTCACGTTCTATCGCGGCGTCGAATGCGATGCCGCCTGCACCGATGCCAGGGCGCTGCTCGCGCGCCGCGGCGTGCCCTTCACCGAAATCGCGATCGCGGGCGAAGAGGACCAGGCGGCGTTTCGACAGGCGTTCGGGTCGAAGCAGGTGTCGGTGCCCTCGCTGCTCGTCGGGAGCCAGAAGCAGATCGGTTTCGAACCCGGTCTGTGGAACCGGATGCTCGACGATGCCGGCTACCCGCGCACCGTCGTGCGGCCGGCGGCGATCGCGTCGCCCGCGGTCCGGCAATAGGCAATCGGTCGCGCACCCGCCCGAGTGCGGCAGCCCGTGCCGCGCATCCCACGATGAAGCTCGCCACCTGGAACGTCAACTCGCTGAAGGTGCGCCTGCCGCAACTGCTCGACTGGCTCGCGGCGGAACAGCCCGATGTCATGTGCCTGCAGGAAACCAAGACCGCGGACGACGCGTTCCCGTTCGCGCAGGTCGAAGCGGCGGGCTACCGGGCGCTCGCCTGCGGCCAGAAGACCTACAACGGCGTGGCGGTGCTCGCGCGGCGCGAGCCGGTGACGGTCGCGGCCGGCATCCCCGGTTTTGCCGACGAGCAGAAACGCCTGCTGGCGGCGCGCTGCGATTCCATGCTGGTCGTATGCGCGTACTTTCCGAACGGGCAGGCGGTGGGCAGCGACAAGTTCGCCTACAAGCTGGAATGGATCGCGGCACTGACCGAGTGGCTGCGCGGCGAACTCGATCGTCATCCCGAGCTCGTGCTCGCGGGCGACCTGAACATCGCGCCCGAGCCGCGCGACGTCTACGACCCGCAGGCCTGGGAGGGACAGGTGCTGTTTTCGGAGCCCGAGCGCGCCGCATTCAGGCGGCTCACGGAACTGGGCCTCGCGGACGCCTTCCGGCTGTTCGATCAGCCGGAGCGTTCCTACACCTGGTGGGACTACCGCATGCGCGCGTTCCGGCGCAAGATGGGGTTGCGGATCGATCACATCCTGCTGTCGCGCGCGCTGGCCCCGCGCGCGCGGGGATGCCGGATCGATGCCGGTCCGCGCGGCGCCGAGCGGCCCTCGGATCATGCGCCTGTCATCGTGGAGCTGGC
>JBBIUI010000035.1:0-23373 GCA_037440385.1 Rhodocyclales bacterium
CAACGGGAGGGGGTGCTGCGCTGCTCGCAATGACTGTGGTTGGCTGTGCTCCTCGCAATGACGGGGGGATTGCAGCGCTCGTCGCGATGAGCGGAGGTTTGCAGCGCTGCGCGCAAGGACCGGAAACGAGATGGCTGCGCCGCCATGGCTGCGACGGCGAGGATCGTCCCGCGGGCTAGGCCTCGGGCCCGCGGGCCCGTTCGATCCGGCGGGCGAATACCGCCATCTCCTTCTCGGCTTGCTTGTCGCCTCTGGCCCGTGCGACCTCGATGCCGCGCCTCCAGGCTTCGAGGGCTTCGGCGTCATGCCCGGCGTGCATCAGCGCCTTGCCAAGCAGCTTCCAGGCCGCGGACTGGTGCGCGTCGCGCTCGATGGCCTCGCGCAGGTACGCGGCGGCTTTCTCGAACTCCTCGGCCTTCAGGTATTCCGCGCCGAGCGAATAGCGCAGCAGCGCGCCGTCGCGCGGACCGCCGAGCAGCTTCTGCAGATTCGCGATGATCGCGTTCATTCTCGAAAGACCGGCCGAGCCGCAAAGGACGCACGGCACGCAGGGCGCGCAACGCAGTCGACGTTGCGCCACGGGCTCTTGCGCGTCCGGCGCATGCCGCCGCGCCGTGTGCGGCGCCGAACCATCGACTGCGCCATCGAACCTGCGAGTCCTTTGCGCCGAGCCTGCGCTGCGGGATCCGTCGCAGATCGGGCCGGGCGATACAATGACGCGGCGGCGCCGTGCCGCAGCGAACATACTACCGGGAGGCAGCGATGGGCAAGAAGGTCATCTCCACGCCGGGAGCGCCGGCGGCGATCGGCACCTATTCGCAGGCCGTGCGGGCAGGCGACACCGTCTGGCTCTCGGGGCAGATCGGGCTCGACCCGGCGAGCGGCGCGCTCGTCGAGGGCATCGACGCGCAGGTCGCGCGCGTGTTCGACAACCTGCGCGCGGTCGCCGCGGCCGCCGGCGGGAGCCTGGCCGATTGCGTGCGGCTGACGATCTACCTCACCGACCTCGCTCATTTCGCCCGCGTCAATGACGCCATGGCGCGGGTGTTCGCCGAGCCCTATCCGGCGCGCGCCACGGTGCAGGTCGCCGCGCTGCCCAGGGGCGCGCTGGTCGAGGTCGACGCGGTGCTGGTACTGGGGTGAGCGGCGGCGCGGCGGCCACCGGGCAGGAGTTTCCGAGGGCGCTCGCGGCGAGGCTCGCCAGGCTCGGGATCGAGCGGCGCTTCGATCTCGTGCTGCACCTGCCGCAGCGCTACGAGGACGAAACCCGCATCAGCGCCGTTCGCGAGTGCGCGCATGGGCAGCCGTGCCAGATCGAGGCCGTGGTGCTCGATGCGCGCGTCGAACCGCGCCCGCGCCGCCAGCTCGTCGCGCGAGTGCGCGACGACAGCGGCGCGATCGTCCTGCGCTTCTTCAATTTCCATCCGGGTCTGACGAAGCAACTGAAACCGGGTGCGCGGCTGCGCGCGTTCGGCGAGGCGCGCTCGGGCCATTTCGGCCCCGAGATGATCCATCCGCGCGTGCGCTTCGTGTCCGAGGGCGAGGCGCTGCCCGCGGGACTGACCCCGGTCTACCCGGCCACCGCGGGGCTGTCGCAGGCGACGCTGCGTCGGCTCATCACCGCTGCGCTCGGGGAATTGCCGCTGGAGGACACGCTGCCCGCGCAGATCCTCGCGCGGCTCGATCTGCCGGGCTTCGCCGAGAGCCTGCGCACGCTGCATGCCCCGGCGCCCGGTCTGCCGGAGCGGGAGCTCGGCGCGCGCACCGGTGCGGCCTGGCGGCGCATGAAATTCGACGAGCTGCTCGCGCAGCATCTGAGTTTGCGCCGCGCCTATTTCGCCCGGCGCGCCCGCAGCGCACCCGCGCTCGCCGCGCGCGGGACTCTGACCGGCAGGCTGCTCGCGAGCCTGCCGTTCCGGCTCACCGGCGCGCAGCAGCGCGCCTGGAACGAAGTGAGCCGCGATCTGGCCGAACCGCATCCCATGCAGCGCCTGCTGCACGGCGACGTGGGCTCGGGCAAGACCGTGATCGCCGCGGCCGCGATGCTGCAGGCGGCCGAGAACGGCTGGCAGGCCGCGCTGATGGCGCCGACCGAGATCCTCGCCGAACAGCATTACCGCAAGCTCGCGCAGTGGCTGGAGCCGCTCGGCATCGAGATCGTTTGGCTGTCGGGCGGCCGCAAGCGGCGCGAACGCGCGGTGCTGCTGGAGGCGCTCGCACGGCGCCGCTGCCTGCTCGCGGTGGGTACCCATGCGCTGATCGAGGACGCGGTGGCGTTCGATCGGCTCGCGCTGGCGATCGTCGATGAACAGCACCGCTTCGGCGTGCGCCAGCGCGTCGCGCTGCGGCGAAAGGGCGGCACGCCCCACCAGCTGATGATGTCCGCCACCCCGATTCCGCGCACGCTCGCGATGAGCTGCTACGCGGACCTCGACGTGTCCGTGCTCGACGAGCTGCCGCCGGGACGCACGCCGGTGCGCACCAAGCTCGTGTCCGATGCGCGCCGCGACGAGGTGATTCGCCGCATCCGCGAGGACTGCCGCGCGGGCAGGCAGGCCTACTGGGTGTGCCCGCTGATCGAGGAATCCGAAAAGCTGGAACTCCAGGCCGCGATCGACACCCATGCGCGGCTCGCCGCCGAGCTGGCCGAATTGCGCGTCGCGCTGATCCACGGTCGTCTGGCTGCCGAGGAAAAAACCCGTGTCATGACGGCATTCGCCGCCGGGCGCATCGACCTGCTGGTCGCGACCACGGTCATCGAGGTCGGGGTCGACGTGCCCAACGCGTCGCTGATGGTGATCGAGCATGCCGAGCGGTTCGGGCTCGCCCAGCTGCACCAGCTGCGCGGGCGCGTCGGGCGCGGGCGCGACCAGTCGGTGTGCATCCTGCTCTACCAGCCGCCGCTGTCGGATCTCGCCCGCAGCCGGCTCAGGGTCATCTACGAGAATCAGGACGGTTTCGAGATCGCGCGCCGCGACCTGGAGCTGCGCGGGCCGGGCGAGTTCATCGGCGCGCGCCAGAGCGGCATCCCGCTGCTGCGCTTCGCCGATCTGGTGCTCGATGCCGATCTGGTGGAGTGCGCACGGGAAGTGGCCGCGCAGCTCGATGCGCAGCATCCGCGATGCGCCGATGCGCATCTGCGACGCTGGCTCGCGCATCGAGCGCAGCTGCTGTCCGCATGAAACGCGCCGTGGCACAATCGCGCTGCGCAAACCCGCAGGCGGAACCATGGCGACGCTGACCGAAAGACTGACGCTGTACGAGCGGCTGATGCGCCTCGACCGGCCCATCGGCATCCTTCTGCTGCTGTGGCCCACGCTGTGGGCGGTGTGGATCGCGGCCGGCGGCCGGCCCAGCCCGTGGATCGTCGCGATCTTCGTGCTCGGCACGGTGCTGATGCGTTCGGCGGGCTGCGTCGTCAATGATTACGCCGACCGCAACTTCGACCCGCACGTGGAGCGCACCCGCGACCGGCCGCTCGCGACCGGCGCGGTCAGCGTGCGCGAGGCCTGGGCGCTGGCGGCCTTTCTCGCGGCGCTGGCCTTCCTGCTGATCCTGCCGCTGGGCGCGCTGGTGTGGGCGCTCGCGGTGGTCGCGCTGTTCCTCGCGCTGACCTATCCGTTCACGAAGCGGTTCTTCGCGCTTCCGCAGGCCTACCTCGGAGTGGCTTTCGGCTTCGGCATTCCGATGGCATTCGCCGCGCAGCTCGGCACGGTGCCGCCGATCGCCTGGGTGCTGCTCGCGGCCAACATCTTCTGGGCGATCGGCTACGACACCGAATATGCGATGTGCGACCGCCCCGACGACCTGAAGCTCGGCATCCGGACCGCCGCGATCACCTTCGGGCGCTTCGACGTCGCCGCGGTCATGCTGTGCTACGCGCTGGCGCTGGCGATCCTCGCGGCGGTCGGCGTGGTGCTCGGGCGTGGCGCGTGGTATTTCGCCGGACTCGCCGCCGCCGCCGCGCTGATGGGCTATCACTACACGCTGATCCGTGGCCGCGACCGCATGCGCTGCTTCCGGGCCTTCCTGCACAACAACTGGGTCGGCGCGGCGATCTTCGCCGGGCTGGCGCTCGACTACCTCGTCAGCGGCTAGCCGCGGGCGCGCCGGCGCGCGGCGAAGCCGATCAGCACGAGTCCGGCGGCGAACATCGCATAGTGCGACGGCTCGGGCACCGCGGTGACGCCGTCGATCCAGCCGGCATAGACCGCGACGCGCGTGTCCCCGCCCAGTTCGCCGAAGTTGCCGTTGAGGAAGTTGTCGCCGTAGTCGATCGGCGGGCCGTACGTCGCGCCGAACGAATGCACGCCCGCGAGCAGCGTCCCGATGAAGCTCGGTCCGCCCGAGTCGCCCGGCACGGTCATGACCTCCTGCGTGCCGAAGCCCAGGTCCTGCGGCAATCCGCTCGTGAGCAGGCCGATGGCGTCCTGCGCGACGGTGCCGTTGTCGAAATCGAAGGCGAACGGATTGCCCGGAAGATCCCAGACGGTGTCGAGCCGGTTCAGCCCGCTGTGCAGCGTGCCGAAACTTCCGGCAACGAAGCCGGACGCGCCGGTGCCCGAGACGCCGTAGCCCGCGATCGTCGCTTGCCCGGCGCTGTCGATGGTTGCGTCGCGAAGGATGTCGTAGCGGGTCACGTTGGCCGGGGCGCTGTGCGAGAGCCCGACCAGCGCGAGGTCGGCCCCGCCGAGGATGTCGCCGGTCCACGACGGATGGACCACGAACGAGCTCGCAGCGAGGCTGGGCGCGCCGCTCGCGGCCGCGAACGTCACGCTGGCCGCGCTCGCAACCGGCGCGCCCGTGCCGCTGGTCACGCAGTGGGCCGCGGTCAGCACCCAGGCGCCGCCGCCGAGCAGCGTTCCGGAACAGCCGAACGTGCCGTCGCTTCGCGTGATGAGGAGCTTCGCGACGCCGTCGAGCCAGCTCGGGGCCGTCACGACATGGTTTGCGGGATCGTCGTACGTGGTCAGCAGCGGTGCGTCGAGCGATGGGGCGGGCGGCGCGAGCGCGGCGCCGGCTTGCGCGACCCAACCCGCGGCGAGCGCCGCCGCGGCGAGCGTGCGTCGGATCATCGACCTCCTCCTGTCTTGCTTGCAGGTACGGCGTTTATATCACGGTTCGGGCCGCGCTCGCCGTGACCACCGTCGGGTTGCGGCCGCTTTCGCGGGGACGGCGGATGTGCAATGATGGCGCATCGGCAGGTGCGGCGAGTGCGGCAAGTGGGGCAACTGTCGCAAACGTCGGCTGCGACGACTTTTCACATGGGAGAACCCGCATGACCTACAGAACGATACTGGTGCATGTCGATGAGAGCCGGCGTTGCCCGGCGCGGATCGAGGTCGCGATCGGGCTCGCGCGCCGCTATGACGCCCACCTGGTCGGGCTGAGCGTGTTCAGGACGTTCGAGCCGCGCGGCTACGTCGCGGTGGAACTCGGCGCCTCGGTCCGGGAGATCCAGAGGCGGCTCGAAGCCGAGCATGCCGCGCGCTCCGAAGCGATCTTCAGCCGCGCGATGGCGGCTGCCGGGATGACCAACGTCGAGTGGCGCTCCGCGTCCGACGATCCGGTCAGCGCACTCGCGCTGCACGCGCGCTATGCCGATCTGGTCGTGCTCGGCCAGCCGGATCCCTCGGATGTCGCCGCGCTCGATGCGGACTTCGCGCAGGACGTCGTGCTGGAGGCCGGCCGTCCGGTGCTGATGGTGCCTTACGCGGGCAGCATCGCGACGCTCGGCAAGCGCGTGCTGGTCGCGTGGAACACCAGCGCCGAGGCGACCCGCGCGCTCACCGATGCGATCCCGCTGCTGCGCGATGCCGACGCGGTCCATGTCATCAGCTTCAACCCCGGGGCACAGGAACACGGCGACGTGCCCGGCGCCGACATCGGGCTGTATCTCGCGCGCCACCGGGTGCATGTCGAGGTGAAGATCGACCGTGCGCGGGACATCGACGTGGGCAACGAACTGCTGTCGCGCGCAGCGGATCTGGGTGTCGATCTGATGGTGATGGGCGCCTACGGGCACACGCGCTTCCGCGAGATGGTGCTCGGCGGCGCGACCCGCACCATCCTCGAATCGATGACGGTGCCGGTGTTCCTGTCGCACTGAGCGGGCGCAAACGGCCTGCGCCGGGCGGCGAAGCCCGGGCGGGAGAAGCCCGTGCGCGAGCCGTGGCGGACACCGCGCGCCGATCGCCCGGCCGCGAATTTCTCGTTTTTTCGATCCACGCGGGAGGACGCATGTCGCAATCGAAACTGCTCACACCGGTGAGCCTGGGCGCACTGGCGCTCGCCAACCGCATCGTCATGGCGCCGCTCACGCGCTGCCGGGCGGACAACCCGGGGTATGTCCCGACGCAGCTGATGGCGCGCTACTACGCCCAGCGTGCGGGCGCCGGGTTGATCGTCTCGGAGGGCACGATCGTCTCGCCGCAGGGCCGCGGCTACCCGGCCACGCCGGGCATCTGGTCGCAGGCGCAGGTCGATGGCTGGCAGCAGGTGACCGGTGCGGTGCATCGCGCCGGCGGCCGTATCGTGTGCCAGCTCTGGCACTGCGGGCGGCTGTCGCTGCCCGACTACCACGGCGGCGAGCCGCCGGTCGCACCCTCCGCGATCGATGCCGGCTGGAAGATGCTCTCGCCCACGGGTATGAAGCCGACGGTCACGCCGCGCGCGCTGACCCGCGAGGAGATCGCGGACATCGTCGAGGACTTCGCGCGAGCCGCCCGCAACGCACGGGCGGCGGGCTTCGACGGCGTCGAGATCCACGCCTCGAACGGCTATCTCTTCCACCAGTTCTTCGCGCGCTGCGCCAACACGCGCAACGACGAGTACGGCGGCTCGCACGAGAATCGCGCGCGGCTGCTGTTCGAGGTGCTCGATGCCGTGGGTCGCGCGCTGCCGTTCGATCGGGTCGGCATCCGGCTCAACCCGATGATGAACCGCTATCACGGCATCTCGGTCGATGCCGACACGGTGCCGATGTTCGAGTACGTCGCGCGCCGCACGTGCGACTACGGGCTCGCCTACGTGCATCTCACCGAACCGTTCATGCCCGGACAGCTCGACGGCGTGGAGCATGCGCTGGCGCAGGTCGCACGTCACTTCCGGCCGCTGTTCAGGGCGCCGCTGGTGTCCAACGGCGGCTTCGACCGGGACAAGGCCGAGGCCTGGATCGCCGAAGGGCTGTGCGACGCGGTGGCCTTCGGCCGGCCGTTCATCGCCAATCCCGACCTGCCGGAGCGGATGCGCCGCCGCGCGCCGCTGGCCGTGCCCGACACGGACACGTTCTATCGGGGCGGTCCCAGGGGGTACGTCGATTATCCGGCGCTCGGCGAGACGCAGTCCGCGTGACCCCGCCGTCGCACGGCCGTCATGCCGGACTGGAAACATTTGAGGGGTCAAGCTATAGTGGTCCGGCGGGACGGTGTCCCGCGTGTTCCCAACCCCGAGGAGAGTGCCATGAAGAAACTGAGCCTGATGGCGGCCCTGCTGCTCGCGAGCGGCGCGGCCTTCGCGTTTCATTGCCCGGCCGACATGAAGAAGATCGACGAGGCGATGTCGAAGAATCCGCAGCTTTCGTCGCAGCAGATGGCGGAAGTCAGGAAGCTGCGTGCCGACGGCGAAGCGCTGCACAAGGCCGGCAAGCACCAGGAGTCGCTCGACACGCTGGGCAAGGCGATGAAGCTGCTGAAGATCTGACACGCTTCCCCCGGGCGCCGCGCGCTGCGGTGCCCGGGCCGTGCCGGCGGTTCGCCGGTTTTTCGGGGATAATCGGACCGCCCCGGTTTCCCTGATCACGCCTTTGAAATACCGCGATCTGCGCGATTTCGTCCGCCAGCTCGAATCGCTCGGCGAGCTCAAGCGCATCCCGCAGCCGGTCGATCCGAAGCTCGAGATCACCGAGATCTGCGAGCGCGTGCTGCGCGCCGGCGGTCCGGCGCTGCTTTTCGAAAAGCCCGCCGGCCATTGCGTGCCGGTGCTGGCGAACCTGTTCGGGAGCGCGCGGCGCGTGGCGCTCGCGATGGGCGAGGACTCCGTCGACGCGCTGCGCGGCATCGGCGAACTGCTCGCCTACCTCAAGGAGCCGGACCCGCCCAAGGGCCGACGTCGCGCCTGGGACAAGCTGCCGGCGCTGCGGCGCGTGCTCGACATGGCACCGCGCACGGTATCCTCGCCTGCCTGCCAGGAAACGGTGTGGGAGGGCGGCGAGGTGGATCTCGCCCGGCTGCCGGTGCAGACCTGCTGGCCGGGGGACGCGGGGCCGCTGATCACCTGGGGGCTCACCGTGACCCGGGGGCCGGCGAAGCCGCGCCAGAACCTCGGCATCTACCGCCAGCAGGTCGTCGCGCCGAACAAGGTCGTCGTGCGCTGGCTCGCGCATCGCGGCGGCGCGCTCGATTATCGCGACCACTGCGCGGCGAGTCCCGGCGAGTCGTTCCCGGTCGCGGTCGCGATCGGTGCCGATCCGGCGACGCTGCTGTCCAGTCTGACGCCGGTGCCCGATACGCTGTCGGAATATCAGTTCGCAGGACTGCTGCGCGGTGCGAAGACGGAGGTGGCGAACTGCCTCGGCTCCCGGCTCCAGGTTCCGGCGGCGGCCGAGATCGTGCTGGAGGGTGCGATCCGTCCGGGCGAGACCGCCCGCGAGGGTCCGTTCGGCGACCACACCGGCTACTACAACGAGGTCGCGCAATTTCCGGTGCTTACCATCGAGCGGATCACGCTGCGCCGCGACCCGATCTATCACTCCACGCACACCGGCAAGCCGCCCGACGAGCCGGCGATGCTGGCGGTGGCGCTCAACGAGGTGTTCGTGCCGCTGCTGCGCAAGCAGTTCCCGGAGATCACCGACTTCTACCTGCCGCCCGAGGGCTGCTCGTATCGGCTCGCCTGCGTGTCGATCCGCAAGCAGTACCCCGGCCATGCCAGGCGGGTGATGTTCGGCATCTGGTCGGTGCTGCGCCAGTTCATGTACACGAAGTTCATCATCGTCACCGACGACGACGTCGACGTGCGCGACTGGAAGGAAGTCGTATGGGCACTGACGACGCGCGTCGATGCGCGGCGCGACACGCTGATCGCGGAGAACACGCCGATCGACTACCTGGATTTCGCGAGCCCGGCGGCGGGCCTGGGTTCGAAGATGGGCATCGACGCGACACACAAGTGGCCGGGCGAGACCACGCGCACCTGGGGCCGTGCGATCGTCATGGACGAGGCGGTCCGGCGCAGGATCGATGCGCTGTGGCCGGCGCTCGGATTGTGAGCGTGAGCGTAAGCGCCGCCGGACGGCGTTTCGCGCTCTACACGGCGGCGCAGCTCGAAGCCGTGCTCGATCGCATGGCGCATCAGGCGGCGGGCCTGCTCGCCGGTGCGGCCGATCCGCTGCTGCTCGGCATCGTGCGCCGCGGCGCGCCGCTCGCGCAGATGTTGCGCCGGCGGCTCGCCGCGCGCGGCCTGCCGATCGACTGCTACCGGCTCGAGCTCAAGCGCTATGCGGACGATCTCGCGCTGCTGCACCCGGAAACGGCGCTCGCCGAGAACGCGCAGTTCGCCGCGCGCGACCTGTCGCACGCCACCGTGATGGTCGTCGATGACGTGCTCTTCGAGGGGCATTCCGCGGCGCGCGTGCTCGCCCATCTGTCGCAGCGCGGCGCGCGCGAGATCCGCATCGCGGTGCTCGTCGACCGCTGTGTGCCGAAGCTGCCGGTGCGCGCGGACATCGCCGGCATCCGCCTTCAGGTCGCGCCGGGCGACGTCGTCGATTGCCGGGTCCCGCCCTACGAATCGCGCTTCGCGATCGAGCTGTTGCGGCCCGCGGCGCGCCGGTCGCCGTCGTGACGGTCCTCGCCCGGCATCAGGCACTTCGGGTTCTTCTTGCCGAAGATCGAGAAATGCTTCCACCATAGCGCGGCCAGCACCGGCAGCGCCGCCGCGAGCAGCCACTGCAGCGCGCCGGGATGCTCGAGCCCGCCCTGCCACCATTGCACCCACACCCGCAGCGATTCGATCGCGAGCACCATGCCCGCGCCGGCGAGCACCAGCGTGGCCAGGCGCTTCATCGGGGCTGCGCGTTCATTGCGCGCGCACCCATTCGATCAGCGCGTCCTGCGCGGGGCGCGCCGCCGCGGCGTTCGGTGAATCGACGAAGAACACGACGATCCAGCGCCTGCCCGAGCGGCCGAGCACATAGCCGGCGATCGTCCTGACGCCCTCGATCGTGCCGGTCTTGACATGCGCCTGGCCGGTGACGGCGTTGTCCCTGAGCCGCTTGCGCATCGTGCCGTCGAGCCCGGCGATGGGCAGCGACGCGATGAATTCCGGCATCACCGCGGACTGCCAGGCCGAGCGCATCAGGCTCGCGGCGCTCGCCGCGCTCAGCCGTGCCCGGCGCGACAGTCCCGAACCGTTCTCGACGACGAGCTCGGGAAAGTCGAGCCCCTTCGCGTCGAGCCAGTCGCGGATCGCCGCCCGCGCGTCGGCCTCGCGCGCCGGATGCGCGCCGGCCTTCGCGCCGAGCGACAGGTAGAGCTGGCGCGCCATCACGTTGTTCGACCACTTGTTGATGTCGCGCACGATCTCGGCGAGCGGCGCGGAGTCCACCTCCGCCAGCATCGTCGCGTCGGCCGGCACCGGTGCTTCGCGCAGGCCGCCCGTGAAGCGTCCGCCCAGTTCCCGCCACAGTTCGCGGAAGACGCCGGACACGAACTGCGGTGGTTCGAGCAGCGCAAGGTTCCAGTCCTGCCGGTTGCAGGCCGCCGGATACGGCCCGGTGAACGCGACCTCGACACCGCGCGGGGTTGCGCGGCGCTCGATGCGAATGTCATCTTTCCATTCGCCGCACGGGCCATCCGAGAGGACCAGGCGGTCGTCGACCGCCAGCCCGTCGGGCTGCGGCTCCCACAGCAGCGCGACGGCGCCGGGGCGGGGCACGAAGGAAAACCGGATCGCCCCGAAGTTCAGCAGCAGCGCGTCCGGCGCGGCGTTGTAGGCGCGCAACGGATTCGAATCGAAGGGCCCGGTCGCGCCCGGCGCGAACAGGCTGCGGTCGAGCACGAGGTCGCCGCGGATCTCGGTGACGCCGCGCGCCCGCAGGCCGCGCAGCAGCCGCCAGAACCGCTCGAACGTGAGCCCGGGATCGCCGCCGCCCTGCAGGTAGAGGTCTCCCGCCAGCACGCCGCCTTCGGGCTCGCGCAGCGCCCAGGCGCGCGTGTGCCACGTGTGGGCGGGGCCGAGGGAATCGAGCGCGGCATAGGTGGTGAGCAGTTTCATCACCGAGGCGGGATTCATCGGCCGGTTCGCATTGACGCTGAGCCGCGGCCGGCTCGCGCCGACCTCCTGTACCCACACCGCCACCGCCCGGACGGGAATCGAGGCTGTACGCAGCGCCTGTGCGACCGTGGCCGGCAGGCGCCCGGCGTGTGCCGCGAACCCGATCGCCAGCAGTGCCACGGCAAGCAGCGCGCGCGCGCCGCCGCCGCCCGCGTACGGCGTGGCGCGCATCGTCACCGCGTGCCGACGAGCCGGATGTGGACGCGATGCGTTCCGTGCGCGGCCGGATGCTCGGCTGGCGCGTCGCGAGCCCCGTCGGGCCGCCGCAGGCTCGCCACCGTGTCCGCAGCCGACGGTGCGCGCTCGCCGAAGCGCGCGCACGGCCGCAAGTGCATCGACCGGACTCGCATGCCGGGGGATCAGTCCGTGAGCTCGCCCTGTTCGCCCGCGAGCACCTCGGCGACGTGCAGCACGCGGGTCGTCAGATCGCCGCGCCGGCGCAACCGGCCCTCGATGTTGAGCAGGCAGCCCAGATCGCCGCCGACGATCGCATCGGCGCCGGCGGCGGCGACGTTCTCGCACTTGCGATCGACGATCGCGGCGGACAGATCGCCGAACTTCACCGAGAACACCCCGCCGAAGCCGCAGCAGGCGGTCGACTCGTTCATCTCCTTCAGTACGAGTCCGGGCACCTTGGCGAGCAGCGCACGCGGCTGCGCGAACACACCCAGTTCGCGCAGGCCCGAGCACGAATCGTGGTAGGTCACCGTACCCTCGAAGCGTCCGGGCACCGATTCGAGTTTCGCGACACGGACGAGGAAGTCGGTCAGCTCGTAGGTACGCGCGCCGAGCGCCTGCGCGCGGGCGAGATCGTCCGGCGAGTCCTTGAACAGCTCCGGATAGTGCGCGCGGATCATGCCCGCGCACGAGCCCGAAGGCGTCACCAGATAATCGAAGCCGGAGAATTCGTCGAGCAGCTTGCGCGCGACCGCCAGGGCTCCGGCGCGCTCCCCCGAGTTGTAGGCAGGCTGTCCGCAACAGGTCTGGGTCGGCGGCACGACGACCTCGGCACCGGTGAGCTTGAGCAGCCGGATGGCCGCGAACGCCACGCGCGGCCGCATCAGGTCTGCGAGGCAGGTCACCATGAACGCGATCTTCAACCGATTCTCCCTTGCGCGCGACGCGATGAGCAGCGCGCAGCATACCGCAAGCGGGCCGCTGCGAAGCACGCGGGTGCGCCGGCCCCTATAATGCCCGCAGGGCCGGCACCGCATGGATTGGGCGCCGCCCGATCCCGTAACCGCTAGCCAACGGAGGAAATCATGGCCAAGGCGAAGACAGAGAATGCAGACAGCATCTACAAGGTCATCGAGGTGGTCGGAACGAGCCAGAAGTCGTGGGAGGACGCCGCACGCAACGCCGTCGAGGCGGCGGGCAGGAGCGTGCGCGACCTGCGCATCGCCGACGTCATGAAACTGGACATGCGCGTCGAGAACGGCAAGGTGGCCGCGTACCGCGCACGCGTCAGCCTGTCCTTCAAGTACGAAGCCTGACCGGGCTGCGTTCGAGGGCTGCGCGTCTCCGCCTGTGCCGGCCGGCACCCGCCGGCCGGCAGCGTTTCGGCAAGCGCCGCAGCACGCAGGCCGCCTCCTCGATGCCGTTGCGGCGCAGCGAACGGGTCATCCGCGCGGCGGCCGCGGCGCGGGAGGGACCGGCAGCAGCGCCGCCAGCCCGGAATACATCGGCTCGGTCAGCAGCCGCGCCAGCACGCTCGAAGTCAGCGCGCAGGCCATCAGGCTCAGCACCATCGCGTGCCCCGACACCATTTCCATGACGATGATGAATGCGGTGATCGGACCCTGCGTGGTCGCCGCGAGAAATCCGACCATGCCCAGGGCGATCAACGGGATGGCCGCTTCGTTGGCCATGCCGGCAAGCAGCGCCACATCGTGCCCGATGCTCGCGCCTATCGTCAGCGAGGGTGCGAACACGCCCGCCGGCACGCCGCTCCATGCCGACAGCCAGGTGGCGCAGAACTTCAGCAGCGTGAAGATGCCGGGCAGTTCGGCGTGCCCTTCGAGCATCGCCCGGGTGGGCGCGTAGCCTGCGCCGGACGTCGCGCCGCCGGTCAGGATTCCGATCGCCGCGACGGCGATCGCGCAGCCCGCGGCGAACCGAAACGGGTGCTCGGCCCTCCAGCGGCCGAGCCGGCCGGGCACGCTGCCGGCCGACAGGATCATCAGCCGGGAGAACAGACCTCCGGTGAGTCCCGCCAGCAGCGCGACCAGCAGCCCCGGCCCGATCAGGGCCCACGAGAGATCCTCCACACCCAGACGGCCGAAGTAGGTCTCGTTGCCGAACACCGAGACCGAAACGAGGCCCGCCAGCACGATGCTGGAGATGACCAGCGCACTATGGGAGATGCTGCGCCGGTGCGACAACTGCTCGAGCGCGAACACGATGCCGCCCAGCGGCGTGTTGAAGGCCGCGGCGATTCCGGCCGCTGCCCCCGCGACCATCAGGTCGTGCGCGTCGATGCGCGATTTCGGCGACAGCCAGCGCCGTGCGTGGATCATGACTCCGGCGCCGACCTGCACCGTCGGGCCCTCGCGCCCGATCGAAAGGCCGGCCAGCAGGCCGCCGGACACCAGCGCGATCTTGTGCAGCGAGCAGGGCAGCGAAACGAGCCAGGATCGCTGAACCGGATGCAGATCGTTGTCCAGCGCGCGCACGACCTGGGGGATGCCGGAACCGAGGGCGCCGGGCGCGAAGCGCCTCGTCCACCACAGCAGCGCGACGGTCAGCGCGGGCGTCCAGGCGAGCGCCAGGTAGCGCCCGTGGCTTCCCAGGGTGGCGAGCCGGTTGAACGCATGGACGGCCGCCTCGGACAGCAACGTGAAGCCCACGACGACCAGCCCCGTCGCCGCCACGTACGCCAGAACCGTCGCGCGGTCGATCCATGGTCGGCCGGCCGCGATCTCCTCGCGCACCTTGCGCCAGAACTCCGGTTCGAGGTCGCGCACCGCCGCGGCGCCGCCTGCGAGCGCGGCGCACAGGACGCGCCACAGCCGCGACAGCGTGGCGGGCGCGCGGTACGGCGCGCCACGGCGGCCGCCGCCGCGCGTCATGACGGTGGGTTCTCGGTCGGTTCGGGCGGCATGCGGGGCGAGCAGGCGCGGCGGATGCAACGAGTGCGGGCGAGTATCGCGAACCTCGCCGCCGCAGTCAAACGCGGGCGGCGCGCACCTCCCCGGGGCGACGCATCGGGAAACGCATCGCAGCCTGACCGGGCCGCGGTGCGCGCGGCGCGCATTCGGCCGTGCGGCCGAAACATCGTACACTCGCGGTCCGGCTTCCCGTGACGGGTGCTGCAGGAGTTCGGCATCGCGCAGGTCCGGGGGGCGGACTGCGCCGGCGCACGCGAAATTTCGACGCGAGGGGTAAACGAGATGAAACGACCGGCCCGAATCGGGGGGGCAGGACGGAACTCGCACGGACCGATGACGACGGGATTCCGGCCGGGGTTCCGTTCGCGAGCTCCGCGGGTTCCTGCTGCGCTCGGGCGCGCACGTGGCAGTGACGAGCGCCGCCGCAGGCCGTGCCCGGCAGGGTGTGCGCGATGAAGGTCGGGGCCGTGGGCCGCTGGTCGGTCGCCGCCGTCCTGGTGGCGGCTGCCGCGCTCGCGTCCTGGGTTGCGCTGCGCCCGAAACCGGTCGCGGTGGCGCTGTGGAGCGTCGAGAAGGGCCGGGTCGAATCGACGGTGGCCAACACGCGCGCGGCCACGGTGACCGCGTGCCGCCGCGCCAAGCTCTCGCCATCGGTAGGCGGGCGCATCACCGCGCTGCGAACGCGCGAAGGCGATCGCGTCGCGCCCGGCCAGGTGCTGCTGGAAGTGTGGAACGAAGACCTGGTCGCCCAGCTCGCGGCGGCCCGCAGGCAGGTCGAATCGACGCAAGCCCGTGCCGTGCAGGCGTGCCGGCTCGCCGACGTGGGGGAGAGCGAATCGGCGCGCGTGCAGCGTCTGTACGAGCGTGGCTTCGTCAGCATCGAGCGCGCGCAGCGCTCGGCTGCCGAGGCAGGCGCGGCGCGCGCCGGCTGCGAGGCCGTTCGGGCCGAGAACGCCCAGGCGCGCTCGGGCGTGGCGCTCGCGCAGGCGGCGCTACGGCGCAGCGTGCTGAAGGCGCCCTTCGCGGGCATCGTCGCCAAGGTCAATGGCGAGCTCGGCGAATATGTGACGCCCTCGCCGCCGGGCATCCCGACGCCGCCCTCGGTCGACCTGATCGACGACAGCTGCCTGTATGTCAGCGCGCCGATCGACGAGGTCGACGTGCCGGCGATCCGCCTGGGCATGCGCGGGCGCATCAGCGTCGATGCGTTCCCAGGGCGGCGTTTCGAAGGGCGCGTGCGGCGCATCGCGCCTTACGTCCTCGACGTCGAGAAGCAGGCGCGAACCGCCGAGGTCGAGGTGGAATTCGCCGACCCGCGCGAGGTCGCCGGGCTGCTGGTGGGCTACAGCGCGGATGCGGAGATCGTGCTCGCCGTTCATGACGATGTCGTTCGCGTGCCGACCGCGGCGCTGCTCGAAGGCAACCGCGTGCTGGCGGTTCGCGAAACGGACGCAACGATCGAGGAGCGCAGCGTCGCGGTGGGGCTGTCGAACTGGGAATACACCGAGATCACGCGCGGCGTGTCGGTCGGGGATCGCATCGTCGCCTCGCCCGAGCGTGCCGGCGTGAAGGCGGGCACGCGGGTCGAACCGCAAAGCGCCGCGGCCGCGTTGCCGAGGACCGCCAAATGATCCGCGCGCCGCGCTCGGCCGACGCGGGCCGCGCAGCCGGAATTGCCGCCGCGCAGCGCACGCGACGCCGGCGCGATCGTGCCGGCGTCGCATTGCGCTTTCCCCGGCGTCGGCGCGGCTGCGTGCCGAGGTGGTTCGATTGATCGAACTGGGCGGCGTCGAGCGCGTGTTCGTCGTCGGAACGGCCGAGGTCCATGCGCTGCGCCGGGTCGATCTGCGCATCGCCGACGGAGAATATGTCGCGGTGATGGGACCGTCGGGCTCGGGCAAGTCGACGCTGCTCAACCTCATCGGGCTGCTCGATCGGCCGGACGCGGGGCGCTATCTGCTCGACGGCCGCGACGTCACGGACCTCACCGACGAAGAGCAGGCGGCGGTGCGCAGCCGCAAGATCGGCTTCGTGTTCCAGTCCTTTCATCTCGTCGGGCGACTCGACGCGGCCGACAACATCGCGCTGCCGATGGTGCTGGCGGGCATCGCCCCGGACGAGCGCCGGGCGAGGGTCGAGCGGGCGCTCGCCGAGTTCGGCCTCGCGGAGCGCGCGCGGCACCGACCCGACGAACTGTCGGGCGGGCAGCGCCAGCGCGTGGCGATCGCGCGTGCCACCGTGATGCGGCCCTCGGTGATCCTCGCCGACGAGCCGACCGGAAACCTCGATCGCGCGACCGGCCGCGAGGTGATGGCGAGTCTGGACCGGCTCAATGCGCGCGGTGTCACGGTGATCCTCGTGACCCACGATCCGGAGATCGGCGCCCACGCGCGCCGCCAGGTGCGCATGCTCGACGGCGCGATCGCCTCCGACAGCCTCGCCGCGACGGCCGCCGAACGGTGACGGGCACGGCGCATGAGACCGGGTGACGTTTTCGGATTCTCCGCGCAAAGCCTCGCCGCCCATCCTTCGCGCACGGCGCTGACGATGCTGGCGATCTCGATCGGGGTCGCCGCGGTGGTGGTGCTCACCGCGCTCGGCGAGGCGGCGCGCACGTACGTGATCGACCAGTTCAGCTCGCTCGGCTCCCACCTGCTGATCGTGTTTCCGGGGCGCACCGAGACCAGCGGAACCTTTCCCGGAGCGCTCACCGGCGCGACGCCGCGCGACCTGACCCTCGACGATGCGCTGTCGCTGGCGCGCGAGCGTACGGTGCGGCGCGTCGCGCCGCTGACGATAGGCTCGGCGCTCGTTTCGTGGGGCCGCCGCAGCCGCGAGGGGGCCGTGCTCGGATCGCGATTACAGCGTTGGGAGATCCGGCATTTCGCGATGGCGCAGGGACGCTTCCTGCCTGCGCTCGATGCGCGCCAGGCGCGACCCGTGGTCGTGCTCGGCAGCGTCGTGCGCGACGAGCTGTTCGGGCCGGCGAACGCGGTCGGCGAATGGGTGCGCATCGGAGAGCGCCGCTACCGCGTCGCCGGCGTGCTGGCGCCGCAGGGGCAGTCGCTGGGATTCAACACCGACGAACTGGTGATCGTTCCGGTCGCCTCGGCGCAGGCGCTGTTCAACCAGGCTTCGCTGCTGCGCGTGCTGGTCGAGGCGCGCTCGCGCGAGGACATCGCGGCGGCCAAGCAGGCGGTGATCGAGACGCTGAAGGCGCGCCACGAGGGCGAGCAGGACGTCACCGTCGTGACGCAGGACGCGCTGCTCGCGACCTTCGACCGCATCCTGCGCGCGCTGACCCTCGCGGTGGGCGGCATCGCCGCGATCAGCCTCGCGGTGGCAGGCATCCTGATCATGAACGTGATGCTGATCGCGGTGTCGCAGCGCACGCGCGAGATCGGACTGCTCAAGGCGCTCGGCGCGACGCCGGCGCAAATCCGGCGGCTGTTCTTCGCCGAGGCGCTGTTGCTGTCGGTCGCCGGTGCGCTCGCGGGCCTCGTGCTGGGCGAAGCCGGCTCTTATGCCATCGGCAAGCTCTATCCGATGCTCCCGGTCGTGGCGCCGGCGTGGGCGGCCGGCGCGGCACTGGCGACGGCGCTCGCGACCGGCGTCGTGTTCACGGCGGTCCCGGCGCGGCGCGCCGCGCGCCTCGATCCGGTGCTGGCGCTGTACCGGAGATAGTCCGGATGCGCGCCCGGGATGCGTTCGACCTGTCGCTCGGTGCGCTGCGCGCGCACCGGCTGCGCAGCGTGCTCACCGCGCTGGGCATCGCGGTGGGCATCGCGGCGGTGATCCTGCTGACCTCGATCGGTGCCGGGATCCACCAGTTCGTGGTCTCGGAGTTCACGCAGTTCGGTACCAACCTGATCGAGATCAACCCCGGCAAGGCGAAGACCCACGGCGCGGCGGTCGGCATGTTCGGCATCGTTCGGCCGCTCGGCCTCGAGGATGCGCAGGCGCTGCGCCATGCGGCCGGGGTCGAGGCGGTCGTGCCCGTCGTGCAGGGCAACGCGGAGGTGCGCGCGGCCGGCCGCACGCGGCGCACGGCGGTGCTCGGCGTCAATGCCGCCTTTCCGGACGTGTTTCGCTACCGGGTCGCGACGGGACGGTTCCTGCCGGCGGACGACGAGACCACCGCACGTTCGCTGGCGGTGCTCGGTTCGAAGCTGCGCGCGGAACTGTACGGTGCGGAAAATCCGCTCGGCAGCCGCATCCGCATCGGCGGCGCGCGCTATCGCGTCGTCGGCGTCATGCAGCCCAAGGGGCAGATGCTCGGCTTCGATCTGGACGACGTGGTCTATATTCCCGCAGCGCGCTCGCTGGAGATGTTCAATCGCGAGTCGCTGATGGCGATCGACGTTTCCTACCGCGCGGGCGCGTCGCCGGAGCGCGTCGTCGCGAGCCTGCGCGCCATCCTGATGCAGCGCCACGGACGGGAGGATTTCACCGTCACGCCGCAGAAGCAGATGCTCGACACGCTCGGCTCGGTGCTCGACGTACTGACGTTCGCGGTCGGCGCGCTCGGCGGCATCTCGCTGCTGGTGGGCGCGGTGGGCATCGTCACGATCACGACCATCGCCGTGTCGGAGCGCGCCGCCGAGATCGGCCTGCTGCGTGCGCTCGGCGCGCGGCGCGCCCAGGTGATGGCGATCTTCCTCGGCGAGGCCATGCTGCTCGCCGCGCTCGGCGGTGCCGCCGGCCTCGCGCTCGGCGCAGGTCTCGGCCAGGCATTGAGGCTCGCGCTGCCCGCGCTGCCCGTGCACACGCCGTGGGACTTCGTCGTGCTGGCCGAGGCGGCCGCGGTCGGCATCGGCCTGGTCGCCGGCGCGCTGCCGGCACGGCGCGCGGCACGCCTCGATCCGGTGGAGGCCCTGCGGGCGGAATGAACCGGGAAGCCGCGTTCGACGCGCACCGCGCACAGCACACCGAGAACGAAGGAAGACCGGCCCCGGGCAGCCCGTGACGGTGCGTGGCGCACGCGATGGGCGCGCACGACGGGCTTTCCCCTGTACCGTCGCTGCGTCCCGCCGCGTTGCGCGAGGGGATCGCGCCGAACCCGGGGATGAGTGCGGTTCAGCCGTGCGGGAGGTCCGCCGCCGCAGCGCGTCTGGCATCTGCGCACGCCCACTACTTGAAAAGCACGCGGCCCGCCCTTATGATTAGCACTCGCCGACGACGAGTGCTAACGGCGGCCGTTCGACGCGGCCGCGATTCGTTGCGGCGAGTGTCCGGTTCAGGTTCAGCGGGGCCCGACCCGCTGTGTTCAACGAAGACTGAGGAGAGAACTGTATGAAAATCCGTCCATTGCATGACCGCGTCATCGTCAAGCGCATCGAGGACGAGCGCAAGACCGCTGGCGGCATCGTCATCCCCGACACCGCCGCCGAAAAGCCCGACCAGGGCGAAGTCGTGGCGATCGGCACCGGCAAGATCCTGGAAGATGGCAAGGTCCGGCCGCTGGCGGTCAAGGTCGGCGAACGGGTGCTGTTCGGCAAGTACTCCGGCCAGACCGTCAAGGTGCATGGCGACGAACTGCTCGTCATGCGCGAAGAAGACATCATGGGCGTGATCGAAGCCTGATCGACTCATTACCGAACCCGAAATAGGAGAGACACAGATGCCTGCAAAAGAAGTACGTTTCAGCGATTCCGCCCGCCACCGCATGATGGCCGGGGTCAACATCCTGGCCGATGCGGTCAAGATCACTCTCGGCCCGAAGGGCCGCAACGTCGTGCTGGATCGTTCCTTCGGCGCACCCACCATCACCAAGGATGGCGTTTCGGTGGCCAAGGAGATCGAGCTCAAGGACAAGTTCGAGAACATGGGCGCCCAGATGCTGAAGGAAGTGGCGTCCAAGACCTCGGACATCGCCGGCGACGGCACCACGACCGCGACCGTGCTGGCCCAGTCCATCGCGCGCGAAGGCATGAAGTTCGTCACCGCGGGGATGAACCCGATGGACCTCAAGCGCGGGATCGACAAGGCAGTCGCCGCCGTGGTCGACGAGCTGAAGAAGCTGTCGAAACCCTGCTCGACCACCAAGGAGATCGCCCAGGTCGGCTCCATCTCGGCGAACTCGGACGCCGACATCGGCAAGATCATCGCCGATGCGATGGACAAGGTCGGCAAGGAAGGCGTCATCACCGTCGAGGACGGCAAGAGCCTGAACAGCGAGCTCGAAGTCGTCGAGGGGATGCAGTTCGACCGCGGCTATCTTTCGCCGTATTTCATCAACACGCCCGAGAAGCAGATCTCGGTCCTGGAGAACCCGTACGTCCTGCTGCATGACAAGAAGATCTCCAACATCCGCGACCTGCTGCCGCTGCTCGAACAGGTGGCCAAGGCCGGCCGGCCGCTGCTGATCATCGCCGAGGACGTCGAGGGCGAAGCGCTCGCGACGCTGGTGGTCAACAACATCCGCGGCATCCTCAAGACCTGCGCGGTCAAGGCGCCGGGTTTCGGCGATCGCCGCAAGGCCATGCTGGAGGACATCGCGATCCTCACCGGCGGCATCGTGATCTCGGAAGAGACCGGCATGCAGCTCGAGAAGGCGAACCTCAAGGACCTCGGCCAGGCCAAGAAGGTCGAGATCGCCAAGGAGAACACCACGATCATCGACGGGGCGGGTGAAGCCTCGAAGATCGAGGCACGCGTCAAGCAGGTCCGCGTCCAGATCGAGGAGGCGACCTCCGATTATGACAAGGAGAAGCTGCAGGAACGCGTGGCGAAGCT
This sequence comes from Rhodocyclales bacterium, assembly GCA_037440385.1. Lineage (GTDB taxonomy): Bacteria > Pseudomonadota > Gammaproteobacteria > Burkholderiales > Rhodocyclaceae > CG2-30-68-42. Next base: position 21,177 of record JBBIUI010000035.1, read on the forward strand.
CGCCGGCGGCGTGGCGGTGATCAAGGTCGGCGCCGCGACCGAGGTCGAGATGAAGGAACGCAAGGCGCGCGTCGAGGACGCGCTGCACGCGACCCGTGCCGCGGTCGAGGAAGGCATCGTCGCGGGCGGCGGCGTGGCGCTGCTGCGTGCCCGGCAGGCGATCGGCTCGCTCAAGGGCGACAACCACGATCAGGACTCCGGCATCAAGATCGTGCTGCGTGCGCTGGAGCAGCCGATGCGCGAAATCGTCGCCAACGCCGGCGACGAACCGAGCGTGGTCGTCAACAAGGTCGCCGAGGGGAAGGGCAACTTCGGCTACAACGCGCAGTCGGGCGAGTACGGCGACATGATGGCGATGGGCGTGCTGGATCCGACCAAGGTCACCCGCACCGCGCTGCAGAACGCGGCCTCGGTGGCAGGTCTGATGCTCACGACCGACGCGATGGTGGCGGAGCTCGTCGAGGACAAGGCCAAGGGCGGCATGGGCGGTGGCATGGGCGGCATGGGTGGAATGGGCGGAATGGGCGGCATGGGCGACATGGAGATGTAAGCCATGGCCGCACGGCGGAGCGCGGCGGCCGCAACGCTGCGCTCCGCCGGCTGCCTGCCGGTCCGAAAAAAACCCCGCGCGAGCGGGGTTTTTTCTGTGCGTCCGGCAGGGCGCACCCCCCTGGAGGCGGACGTCCTGTGCCCACCCGGCAGGAAAACGGGCTCACCGGGAAAGGGCAGGGGTCATCCGCGCGCGGGTTCGATCGTCGCGTCGAGATTCAGGTCGTCGCAGTGGTCCAGGAAGTCGCTGCGAAGGTTGGCGATGTGCGTCGAGGCGGGGATGCCAACCGTGATGTGCACCGAGAACATCGTGGTGCCGGTATGCGGCGCCGGATAGCTGTCGGTCGCCATCTCCTCGATGTTGATGTGCCGCTGCGCGAAAAAGCCCGCCAGGCTTTGCACGATGCCGGGATGGTCGAGCGAGACGACCTCGACCTGATAGGGCACGAGCGGCTCGCCGGCCTCGCGCGCTCGCGTGCGCTTGTGAACGATGGCGAGTCCCAGATCCTGGCCGATCGCATCGAGCTGGCCCTCCATGCGGCTCAGTGCATTCCACGCGCCGGACAGCAGCATCAGAATCGCGAACTGGCCGCCCAGCACGGCCATGCGGCTTTGCTCGATGTTGCATCCCGCCTCGGTGATGCGGCGCGAGAAATGATCGACGAGGCCGACCTTGTCGTCTCCCGAGGCCGTGATCGCCAGCAGCTCCATCCCCTTGCTCGTCATCGATCTCGCCTCCCCATCCCGGCCGCACCGCCTGCGCCATGAAACCAGAAAATGCGCGCGCAGGGAAGTCCCGCCGCGCTTCGTGTGGCAGGCTGCGCCGCTGCGCGAACCGGCCCGTGCGCTATAATGCGCCGCGCGCACGTCTTACGCGGCGCACGTCTTACGACGTGCGCGCGGACAGCCTACGTTCCGGCAGGCCAAGTAGCTCAGTTGGTAGAGCAGAGGACTGAAAATCCTTGTGTCGGTGGTTCGATTCCGCCCTTGGCCACCAATTCCAAAAGCCCGAACCCGTTTCGGGCTTTTTTACGCCCGCCCGCAGCGCCAGTCCAGGCGGGCCTTCGGCGGTTTGCCTCGCGAGCGCGCGCGCGGCCACTTCCAGTATTGGTGCGGGTTTGCAGGGGATGGGTTGTGGTTGGCAACTGCTGTAGCGGGGGCGACCGGTCACAATCTGCCTCATATCCGGATGCGGCACGGCTTCCTGTACCTGTGCGCGATCATGGACTGGGCAACACGGAAAGTACTGAGCTGGCGGCTCTCCGATACGCTCGCCAGCGACTTCTGTACGGCGACGTTGAAGGAAGCCATTGCGGGCTACGGGGTACCGGAAATCTTCAACACCGACCAAGGCAGCCAATTCACCAGCGCGGAATTCACGGCGGCGCTCAAGGCCCATGGCATCCGGATCAGCATGGATGGACGCGGTCGTTGCCACGAAAACGAGCGCAGCGAAGTTTCGCGAGCCGATAGGCGCGAGGGCACAGCCCGTCACAACCTCTTCGTGGAGCGCCTGTGGTGGACGGTGAAACATGAATGGGTCTATCTGCGCCCCTGCGACACGGGTATCGAGCAAAGGGCGAGCCTTGCCGCGTGCTTCGACTGGTACAACCGCAACCGGCCGCATCAGTCGCTGGGCTGGAGGACG
>JBBIUI010000036.1:0-23342 GCA_037440385.1 Rhodocyclales bacterium
CGGTGCCGTACTCGCCGGAGCCCCTGCCGCCGGTGCAGCCGGCGCACCGAGCTCCAGCTTCGCGACCGGCTGGATCAGCGCGTTGGTCTTTTCCTCGGCAGGCTTGTCGCCGCCGCGCCCGCACCCTGCGAGCGCGAGCACCGCCGCCGCGACGGTGAGGCGGTGAAACAGCCGTACCGGTCCGCCTTCGACGTGACTCACGAGATGCACGATTCGATCCCCCGCAATTCGAACGAGCGCAGGATTATAGCCGCGCGCAGGCGAACGGCTGCACCCATGCCGGTCATGGACGCCCATGGCGAAAACGGCTATCCTTCGCGTCCCCGCGCCCGTAGCTCAGTTGGATAGAGTACTGCCCTCCGAAGGCAGGGGTCGCACGTTCGAATCGTGTCGGGCGCGCCAGTTTCCATTGCCTTCGATTCAGCCCGGCGTGGTGCCAGGGTGCGCCGGGCTGCCCGCGGCGCGGGCCTGCGCCGCGCTCGTCCAGACGATCGCCACCAGCACCAGCGCACCGCCGAGCAGCGCATCGCGCGTGGGCACCTCGCCGGCCCCCGCCCAAGCCCACAGCGGACCGAAGACGTTTTCCGACAATCCGATCAGGGCCACTTCCGCCGCCGCGAGGTGGCGCGCCGCAACGACCGCGAGCGCGCAGGGCACCGCGAGCTGAAAGGCGCCGAGCGTGCCGAGCAGCGCGAGGTCCTGCGCGCTCGCCCGAAACGGCCAGGCCATCGGCAGCATGGCCGCGGCGGAGAACGCTCCGCCTAGCATCACCGCCGGCACGAGATCCACATGGGCACGCGCCTTGCGCAGCAACGCGAAGTTCAGACCGGCGGCAAGCGGCACCAGCAGCGCGATCAGGTTGCCGGTCATGCGGCCTTGCGCGTCCAGGTCGCCCCCGAACATGATCGCGATCCCCGTTGCGGCAAGACCGGCGGAAACCCAGGTGCGCGGTGCAACCGGCTCCGCGAGCAGCAGCCAGCCGAACAGGCTGGCGGCGAGCGGCGAGGTGGCGGTCAGGATCAATGTGTTCGCGGTCGTCGTCTGCGTCAGCGCGAGCATGAAGCAGGTGAACATCACCGCCCACAGTGCCCCGGAGATCACGCCGATGCGCCCGATACGCGCGATCCGGCGCAGCGCCTCGCCGCGATGCAGGATCGATACGATCACCGCCATCGACAGCGCGCAGAACAGCGAGCGCCAGAAGGTGATCTCCCAGCCCGATGCCCGCTCGACATGACGGGTGAGGACGCCGGCCATGCTCCACAGCAGGCCGGTGCACGACATCAGGGCGATGCCGCGGCGGCGGCTTGCGGGATCTCTCGGCATGGGCCGCGCATGCTATCACCGCCCGGCGGGCGGCACCGGAATGCGTTGCGGGTCCGCCGCCGCGCTCGCACCGCACGGCCGCGGGTGCGCGCGCGCTCAGCGCGAGCGCTGGTTCGCCGGAACGAGTCTGGGCGCGGCTTCGCGGTTGTCGGATGTCGCCGGTTGACGCGATTCGATCAGCGGATCGACCGGTTTGGGCTCGCGCGTCTTGCGCCTCGGCGGACGCTGTATTCGCAGATAACGCATGGTTTCACCTTCCGGGCAATGGCACACGACGGTGCAAGGACGGACGCATCGGCCGTGCTCGGGCATGACGTCCTTTCGCGTTCGAGCGGCATACGGCGAAAGAGTTCAGCGGCGGCGCCCGTCGACTCCGGTGCGATACCGGTGCGCCGCCGGCGCGCGATTGACATCGGCCGTGGCTGCGGCTACCGTATCGCGGCTAGGCGCCGATTTGACCTTCAGCTTGCGGGCGCCCTAAAAATACGGCTAAAGCGATGGCACCCGGTCCGCGCCTAGCCGACCGGGTGTTTTCGTTATACGGGCCGAATCGAACTTCCCGAATGGGCGACGAATCGAACAGTGTCGGCACGGTGTGCCCGCAGCGCGCGGCGTTTCCCGAACCGTTCGCGCTGCGCAGCGGTGCGGTGCTTCCCGGCTACGAGCTCGCCTACGAGACCTACGGCGAGCTGAATGCCGCGAAGTCGAACGCGATCCTGGTCTGCCATGCGCTGTCGGGCTCCCATCACGTGGCGGGAATCCACGCCGACAACCCGAGGGATGTCGGCTGGTGGGACAACCTGATCGGCCCGGGCAAGCCGGTCGACACCCGCCGCTTCTTCGTCATCGGCGTCAATAATCCCGGAAGCTGTTTCGGCTCGACCGGTCCGGCCAGCATCAACCCGGCCACCGGCGCACCCTGGGGCGCGGATTTTCCGGTCGTCACCGTCGAGGACTGGGTGCGCTGCCAGGCCGCACTGTCCGACCGGCTCGGCATCGATCGCTTCGCGGCGATCATCGGCGGCAGCCTCGGCGGGATGCAGGCGCTGCAATGGGCGATCGATTTCCCGGAGCGCGTGCGCCATGCCGTCGTGATCGCGGCCGCGCCCAAGCTCACCGCGCAGAACATCGCGTTCAACGACGTCGCCCGCCAGGCGATCCTGACCGACCCGGATTTCCACGGCGGGCATTTCTATGACAAGGGAGTCAAACCGACGCGCGGCCTGCGGCTCGCGCGCATGCTCGGCCACATCACCTATCTGTCCGACGATCAGATGGCAGTCAAGTTCGGGCGCATGCTGCGCTCCGGCGCGCTGCATTTCGGCTTCGACGTCGAATTCGAGATCGAGTCCTATCTGCGCTATCAGGGAGACAAGTTCGCGGGCTACTTCGATGCCAACACCTATCTGTTGATGACCAAGGCGCTCGATTATTTCGACCCGGCCCAGTCGCACGGCGGTGACCTGTCGGCGGCGCTCGCCGGCGTGCGCGCCGGCTTCCTCGTCGTCGCGTTTTCCACCGACTGGCGTTTCGCGCCCTCGCGCTCGCGCGAGATCGTGTCCGCCCTGCTCGATCACGACCGCGACGTCAGCTATGCCGAGATCGAAAGCGCGTTCGGCCACGATTCCTTTCTGATGGCGGACCGGCATTATCACGATGTGCTGCGCGCCTACCTGGAGAACATCGCGCCGTGAATGCCGCTGCCGTGCTCGACCGTCCGGATTTCCGGCTCATCGCGAGCTGGGTCGTTCCCGGCGAGCGCGTGCTCGATCTGGGCTGCGGCGACGGCGCGCTGCTCAGTGTGCTGGCCCGCACGCGCGGCGTGCGCGGTTACGGTGTCGACATCGATCCGGGCAACGTGCTCGCAGCCGTACGGACCGGCATCAACGTGATCCAGAGCGACCTCGAGACCGGGCTGTCCGGATTCCGCGACCATGCCTTCGACCACGTCATCCTGTCGCTGACGCTGCAGGCGATGCGGCACATCGAGCTGCTGGTGTCCGAAATGCTGCGCGTCGGACGCGAAGCCATCGTCAGCTTCCCCAACTTCGGCTACTGGCCGCTGCGCTGGCAGATCCTCAGAGGGCGCATGCCGGTATCGGCGGATCTTCCCTACCAGTGGTACGACACGCCGAACATCCACCTGTGCACGGTGCGCGACTTCGAGGCGTTCTGCCGCAGTCACGGCTGCGTCGTCATCAATCGCCACGTGCTGCACCGGGGCAGGCCGGTCACCTGGCTGCCCAACCTGCGCGGTTCGATCGCGGTGTTCCGCATCCGCCGGCAGGACGGCGAACGGTGAGCGGGCCGAACGCGCCGGCGCCCCACGCGATCCGCGACGCGCTGTTCAACCGGCGCGCGCTGATCTGCATCTTCACCGGATTCAGCTCCGGCATGCCGCTGTACCTGCTGCTCAACCTGCTGCCGGCCTGGCTGCGCACGGAGGGGCTCGACCTCAAGACGATCGGGCTGTTCGCGCTGATCCAGTTCCCCTACACCTGGAAGTTTCTGTGGTCGCCCCTGGTCGATCGCTACGCGCTGCCGTGGCTGGGCCGGCGCCGCGGGTGGATGCTGGCGACCCAGGTCGCGCTGCTCGCCGTGATCGGCGCGCTGGGCACGGTCTCGCCGCGCGAACAGATCGGCGCCGTGATCTGGCTCACCGCGTTGCTCGCCTTCCTGTCGGCGACGCAGGACATCGCGATCGACGCCTACCGGCGCGAGCTGCTGCCCGACGCCGAACTGGGGCTGGGCAACGCGGTGCATGTCAATGCGTACCGCCTCGCGGGACTGGTGCCGGGATCGCTGTCGCTGATCCTCGCCGACCACCTGCCGTGGGACCGGGTCTTCGGCATCACCGCGCTGTTCATGCTGCCCGGCATGGCGATGGCATTTCTCGTCGCCGAGCCGCAGGCGAGCCGCACCGCGCCCCGCACGCTGCGCGAGGCCGTCGTCGAACCCCTGCGCGAATTCGTCTCGCGCAAGGGCTGGAGGTCCGCCGCGACCGTGCTCGCCTTCCTCTTCCTGTACAAGCTGGGCGACTCGATGTCGACGGCGCTGGCCACGCCGTTCTACCTCGACATGGGATACACGAAATCCCAGATCGGCCTGGTCGCGAAGCACGCCGGGCTGTGGCCGGCACTGATCGGGGCCCTGCTCGGCGGCGTCTGGATGGTGCGTCTGGGAGTCAACCGCGCGCTGTGGCTGTTCGGTTTCGTGCAGATGATGGCCATCCTCGGCTTCGCCTGGCTCGCTTCGCAGGGCGCACGCGCGCAGATGCATGCCGGGGATCTGGCGGATCTGGCGCTGGTGATCGGCTTCGAGGCGCTCGGGGTCGGTCTGGGCACCGCCGCGTTCGTCGCCTTCATCGCGCGCAGCACGCATCCTGCCTACACGGCGACGCAGTTCGCACTGTTCACGAGCCTGATGTCGGTTCCGCGCGCCTTCGCCAACGCGGCGACCGGCTGGCTCGTCGAACGGTTCGGATGGTTCGATTTCTTCCTGCTGTGCACGGCGCTCGCCGTACCGGGCATGGTGCTGCTCGCGCGCGTCGCGCCCTGGAGCGCTCGCGAGTAGCGGCGTGCGCCGCGCTCAGGGCTGCGGCCGGACCAGCCTGCGCCTGCGCCTGCGGTCCAGCCACCACGCGTAGGCGGGAAGCAACAGCACGGAGCCCGGCAGCAGCAGCAGGATCAGCACCGGGGACAGATGGGCGAGCCGGCTCAGGCGCCGGTGGAGTTTGCGCCTTTCCTCTTCCGTCCAGGTACCGCCGTTGCGCCGTTTCATCAGGGTGGGCAGGAATCCCGCCGCCGAACTCGACGCGGCAATGATAGCGGCCCGCCCGCGAACCTTGCCCGGAATTTGCTCACGGGTCGGCGCGGAGTCTGCCGGATTCATGTCGTGTCACGCTGCCGAGCGCGATCACTCACGCCTCACGGCCGGCCGGCGGCAGCACGCGCTCGAGCCAGCCCCGGATCCGGCGCCAGCCTCGCCATGCGAGGTAGCCGCGCCGGCCCCAGCGCAACACTCCCCACGGCCGCCAGAGGAGCGTGACGACCACGAGCGCGGCCACCCACTGGGGATGCGCCTTCAGGTAATCGACGCCCTCGCGCACGGCGTCGGCGGCGGCGAATGCCGGCGCGAGCCGCTTCGCGCCGCGTACCAGTGCGTCGCGCTGTTCGGCGCAACGAAGCTGCAATCGCTGCCGCCTGAGCGACAGTTCGAGTTGCCTGGGACTCATCATCGAAACTGAAATCGCCCGCCGTGCGCCTTCATCAGCGCCGCATGGATCCCGACACGACCGCCACGATGAACTTCACCGTCCGGGCGAGCCCGCTTCGCGCGCGATACGTCCGGGTACTCGCCTGCCGGCTTCGCTGCGGCCTGCAGGCCGCAGCCCGCGCGAGGCTTCGCGCCGGCCGCCCGGGCGCACGGTCCGGCGCGTCCGGCGGCGGCTCCCGGGCGCGCAGGCTCACCGGCCCCCGTCGAGCGCGTCGCGATCGCGTGCGAGCTCGGCGAGGCTGGAAGCGAACAGACGGGAACCGCGCCTGGCCAGCGACCGCGCCAGGACGGCGCATGCCGCGCCGGCGGCGAAGAACACGACCGCGCCCACGCCCAGCGCAGCCAGCCGATGCGTATCCCAGAACCACACGGTCAGAAAGGCCGCAAGGAATGCCGCGGCGATCGCCAGCAGCAGGACGCCCGCCATGGCATAGACGAGCATCGCCTCGATGCGCAATACCTCCTCCTGGACCTCGACCGAAAGCAGCTCCAGCCGCGTCTGGGCGACGCCCAGCGCGCTCCCGGCGAGATTGCGCAGCGAGCCGGCGAGCCCGCCGGGCCGGGCTTCCATACGGCTAGCGGCGACCGATCAACAGGCCGATGATGACGCCGACCCCCGCTGCGATGCCGATGGACCGCCACGGATTGTCATGGACGAAATCGTCGGTCGCCCGCGCGACGGCCTTGGTCTGGTCGACGATCGCGGATTCGGCTTCGGCGAGTCGCGCCCTGGCATTTTGCAGATGATCCTGCACGCGCAGCCGCAAATCCCCGAACTTGTCCCCGGCCTGGTTCGCGGTGACCCGCAGCAGTTCCTCCGCGTCGGCGATGACCACCCGGAAATCCGCGGCCAGTTTGTCCTTCGTCACCATTTGAACGTCGTTCATCGTCAGCCCTCACTTTGCACGCGTTGAACATCCACCATGGCTAGGCTACCCATTTTCCCTGTACAGCGCAACGACGGGCCGTCGAGCGATAAACCGTCGAGCGCCGGTCCGCGCGCATGGCCGCGGCGTCGTTGAACTCGGGCGGCGTCTCGGCTAGCATTGCCGCATTCTCCGTCCCGTGCCTTTCCCTTGCGCGAATGCTGAATCGAATCCCGATGCCGCCCCGGCAGGTTTTGCCTCGCGCGCACGTGAGTCCGGGCGCGGCTGCTGAAATCCATATGGCATGCAGGCGCTGACACTGCCGGCGGCGCGCGGCTGGCAGTGGATCGCCGGGGGGTTCCGGCTGTTCCGCGCCAATGCGCCGCTCACGACCTTCGTCGTGTTCGGATACCTGTTTGCCCTGCTGGCGATCGACGTGATTCCGTCGATCGGTCCCCTCGTCGCGTCGATGTGCGTGCCGGCGCTGTCGGTGGTCGTCATGAACGGCTGCCGCGCGATCGAGCGCAAGCAGGCATTCAGCGTCGCGGTACTGGCCTCGGGCGTGCGCGCCGCGGCGCCCTCGATGGTCACGCTCGGCGGCTTCTATCTCGCCGGCACGCTGGTCGTCTTCGCGATCCTCGCGCTTCCGGGAGACGGCGCGCTGCTGCGCGCGCTGCGCGAGGCGCCGGCCGAGAACACGGAGCTGTTGCGCTCCCAGTTCGCGCTCGCGTTGCAGGTCGCCGCAGCGGTCCTGGTGCCGTTCGAGATGGCGTTCTGGTTCGCGCCCATGCTCGCAGCATGGAACGGATGCGGCCCCGTCAAGGCGCTGTTCTTCAGCTTCGTCGCATGCTGGCGCAACTGGCGCCCCTTTCTCGTCTATGCGCTGGGTGTGGGTGCGCTGAGCGTCGCGGTTCCCGCCGCGCTGCTCGCTGCGACGGCGGCGATCTCGCTTGCGGCGGCGCGCTTCCTGGCCGGACTGCTGACGGTGCCGCTGCTGTTCGTGTTCCTTCCGACGATGTTCGCGAGTTTCTATGTCAGCTATCGCGAGGTGTTCGTCGAGCCTGCCACCGATGACGCGCAGCGCTGAGCGGCGTCCGATCGGCATACTCGGCGGCACCTTCGATCCGCTGCACCACGGTCATCTGCGCCTCGGCGAGGACGCCCGCGGGGCGCTCGGCCTCGAGCGCGTACTGCTGGTGCCGTGCGGCGTGCCCGCCCATCGGCCGGCACCGCTGGCCGCGGCCGTGCACCGGCTGGAAATGGTGCGACTGGGGATCCGCGGCAATCCGTTCTTCGAACTCGAGTGCAGCGAAGCGCAAAGCAGCGCGCCGAGCTACACGGTCGTGACGCTGGCACGGCTGCGCGAGCGCTTCGGCGCGGCACGCCCGCTGGTGTTGCTGCTCGGCGCCGACGCGTTCCGGGAGCTGGCGTCGTGGCATCGCTGGCGGGAGCTGTTTTCGCTCGCGCATCTCGCGGTCACCGCACGCCCCGGCAGCGCGTTCGATCCCGAGCGGCTGGCCGAACCGCTCGCCGCGGAATACGCGCGGCGCGCCGCGGCGCGGCTGCCGGCCGGGGCTGCGTCGGGCGCCATCGTGCAGTTCGCCGCGACGCCGCTCGCCATCTCGGCGTCGCGGATACGCGCCGCACTCGCCCGCTCGGCCAGCGTGCGCTATTTGCTCCCCGATTCGGTTCTCGATTATATTGACCGGCACCACCTGTACCGAGATGAACGTTAGAAAGCTGCAAGGCATCGTGGTCGGCGCGCTCGAGGACATCAAGGCGCGCGACATCGAGGTCATCAACACCACGCGGCTCAGTTCGCTGTTCGACCGCATCGTCATCGCCACCGCGGACTCCGCGCGCCAGACGCTGGCGCTCGCACGCAACGTCCATGACAAAGTCAAGGAAGCGGGCGGACAGGTGATCGGCATCGAGGGCGAGGATTCCGGTGAATGGGTGCTGGTGGATCTGGGCGACATCGTCGTTCACATCATGCAGCCGGGCGCCCGCAGCTATTACAACCTCGAAGAGCTGTGGCGGCTGCGGCCGGTGCGCCGCAAGCGTGTCGAACAGGCCGCCTGAGTGCGCCTGCGCGTGATCGCGGTCGGAACGCGAATGCCGCAATGGGCGGGTGAGGCGTTCCGCGATTATGCCCGGCGCATGCCGCGCGAGGCCGTCCTCGAACTCGCGGAGATCCGTCCCGAGGTGCGCGACGCAAGGCCGCGTGCCGCGCTGCTGGCAGCGGAGGCACAGCGGGTCGCCGCGGCGATCCCTCGCGGCGCGCGCGTCGTCGCGCTCGACGAGCACGGAACCGATCTCGCGACGGCCCAACTGGCGCGCCGGCTGGCGGCATGGCTCGACGGCGGAACCGACGTGGCGCTGCTCGTCGGGGGGCCGGACGGGATCGATCGGCGGCTCAAGGAACGCGCCGCGGAGACGTTACGATTGTCGAGCCTGACCCTGCCGCACGCGCTCGCCCGCGTCGTGCTGGCCGAAGCGCTGTATCGGGCCTGGAGCGTGCTGAAAGGGCATCCCTACCACCGCGAATGAACGCACTGTTTCGCATCTATCTGGCTTCGCGCAGCCCGCGTCGGCGCGAACTGCTGCGGCAGTTGCACGTGGATTTCGAGCTGCTGCTGTTTCGCGGTGCGCCGCGCGAGGACATCGAGGTCAGCGAGGCCGTGCTGCCTGGCGAGCCGGCGCACGACTACACGCTGCGGCTGGCGCGGGCCAAGGCCTACTTCGGGTCGCGGCTGATCCCGATGCGCCGGCTGCACGCCCAGGCCGTGCTCGCCGCGGACACGGCCGTCGAGCTCGACGGCGAGATCCTCGGCAAACCGGCCGGCCCCCAGCAGGCGGCGCAGATGCTCGCGCGGCTCTCGGGGCGCACGCACCGGGTGCTGACCGCCGTCGCACTGGCCGACGCCGGCCGGCTCGAACAGGCACTGAGCACCAGCGAGGTCCGTTTCCGCGCGCTCGCGCCCGAAGAGATCCGGCGCTACGTCGCATCAGGCGAGTCGCTCGACAAGGCGGGCGCTTACGCCATCCAGGGTCGGGCCGCGGCGTTCGTCGAGGAGATCCGCGGCTCGTATACCGGCATCATGGGGTTGCCGCTGTTCGAGACCGCCGAGCTGCTGCGCCGCTTCGGGTATTCGTGGTTGTGAGCATGGGCGAGCGGTGCCGGCCGACATGACGGAGGAATTCCTCATCAATGTCACCCCGCAGGAGACGCGGGTCGCGCTGATGCAGCAGGGCGTCGTGCAGGAACTGCTGGTGGAACGCACCGCGAGCCGCGGGCTGGTGGGCAACGTCTATCTCGGGCGGGTCGTGCGCGTGCTGCCCGGCATGCAGTCTGCGTTCATCGATGTCGGGCTCGAGCGGACCGCGTTCCTTCACGCGTCCGACGTGCTCGAGGCGCGCGGCGACCCGGCGCGCCCGATCGAGAAGGTGATCGGCGAAGGCCAGAGCGTCACCGTGCAGGTGATCAAGGATCCGCTCGGCACCAAGGGCGCGCGGCTCTCGACCCAGATCAGCATTGCCGGACGGCTGCTCGTGTTCCTGCCCCAGGAGCGGCACATCGGCATCTCCCAGCGCATCGAGAACGAGGCCGATCGGGAGGCGCTGCGCGAGCGGCTCGCACGGCTCGCGCCGGCCGAGGACGGCGGCGGCTTCATCGTGCGTACCGTGGCCGAGAACGCGAGCGACGACGAACTGTCGGCCGACATCGCCTACCTGCGCAAGATCTGGTCGGAGATCGGTACCGCGGCGCGCACCGCGAGTCCGCCTGCGCTGCTCTACGAGGATCTGTGGCTCGGCCAGCGCGTGCTGCGCGATCTGGTCTCGCGCGATACCACACGCGTCGTCATCGACTCGCGCGAGAACTTCCAGAAGCTCGGCGCGTTCGCCGCCGAGTACACACCGCAGGTCGTGCCGCTGCTCGAGCATTACACCGGCGAGCGCACGCTGTTCGACCTGTACGGTGTCGAGGAAGAAATCGAGAAGGCGCTGGCACGGCGCGTCGATCTGAAATCCGGTGGCTACCTGATCTTCGATCAGACCGAAGCGATGACCACCGTCGATGTCAACACCGGCGGGTTCGTCGGCGCCCGCACGTTCGACGACACCATCTTCAAGACGAACCTCGAGGCGGCCCAGACGATCGCGCGCCAGCTACGGCTGCGCAATCTGGGCGGGATCATCATCATCGATTTCATCGACATGGAGAACGAGGCACACCGGCAGGCGGTGTTGGCCGAGCTGCAGAAGGCGCTCGCGCGCGACCACACCCGGATGTCGGTGTCCGGATTCACCGGCCTCGGGCTGGTCGAGATGACCCGCAAGCGCACCCGCGAGTCGCTCGCCCACGTGCTGTGCGAGCCTTGTCCCACCTGCGGCGGACGCGGCGAGGTGAAGACCGCCCGCACCGTGGCCTACGAGATCCTGCGCGAGATCCTGCGCGAGGCGCGCCAGTTCGATGCGCGGGAGTACCGCGTGCTCGCCGCAACGACGGTGATCGACCTGTTCCTCGACGAGGAGTCGCAGGCGCTCGCGATGCTCGGGGACTTCATCGGCAAGCCGATCTCGTTGCAGGCCGAATCGGGCTACACGCAGGAGCAGTATGACGTCGTGCTGCTGTAGCCGCGGTGCGGCCGTCGCTACGACGGACCGGACGCGTAGATGTTCAGGTACTTCAGGCAGATCACCCGCAGACACGAGGAGAGATTCTTGTCGTTGGCGACCAGGCAGGTGTCGTGGATGCGCTCGATCAGACGCGGCACCGTCAGGCCGGTCTCGTGCGCCATGTCCTCGATCACGTTCCAGAAGGCGCGCTCCAGGCTCACCGTCGTCGATTGCCCGTGGAGCCGCACGCCGCGCTTCTCCGGGATGAATTCGTTGATCTGCGCGGTCGTGCATGCGTTGAACATGTGGTCGAGCACGTCGTTGCTTTCGATGTAGAGCGTCATGTCCCTCACTGCCTCTCGAACCGGGCTGCGGCCCGCGGCCGGTGCGGCGCGGGTTGGCAATAGATACTACCCGCAGGCGGGCGCTCGAGGCTATCGTATCGTTCGCACTGAGCCATCCCGAGCGGTTGCCGGGGTGGACGGAGGTACGGCACCATGGAATTTTTCCGCAAGACGCTCGACCCGGTCATCGCGCTCGCCGCGATCGCGGTGCTCGACATCTTCCTGTTCCTGATCGTCGGTGCGTGGACGGTCGGCGGCGGCGAGACGATGATGACGGGGCTGATCGCGAAGGCGATCCTCGGCGACGATCTCAAGCGCGTTCCGTTCTGGAGCCTGGTCTTTCCGCCGCACGCCGATTACTGGAAGATCTACATCAGCCTGGGCATGTTCTTCGGCGCCTTCGTCAGCGCCGTGCTGAGCAAGGAGTTCTACCTGCGCATCCCGCGGCGCGTCTCGGAATGGGCGCTGATCGCGGTCGGCGGCCTGTTGATGGGCGTGGGCATCCGGCTCGCCTTCGTGTGCAACGTGTCGACCTTCTTCGGGCTGACGCCGGAGATGAACCTGGGCGGCTACCTGGCGGTGTCGGGCATCATCGCCGGAGCCTGGGTCGGCTCGGCCATCTACAAGAAACTGCTGGAGGGATAGCGGATGAGCCCGGTCGCCGAATGCGTCATCGCCTTCATCTTCGGTTCGATCGTCGGGCTGCTGGTGCAGCGCTCGCGCTTTTGCAACACCGCGGCGCTGCGCGACGCGATCCTGTTCAAGAGCTACCGCAACACCAAGGCGCTGCTCGTGGCGATGATCATCCTGACGCTGGGCTTCACCGGCTTCATCTCGCTGGGCGCAGGGCATCCGCTCGATTTCGACGTCGGCCTGAATCAGTTCATCGGCCTGTTCCTGTTCGGCATCGGCATGGTGCTGGCGGGCGCCTGCACGGTGTCGACCTGGGTCAAGACCGGAGAGGGCAACGTCGGCGCGCTGTGGGCGCTGTTGTTCACGTTCATCGGCATGTTCCTGTTCTCGCTGGTATGGTCGTGGAACTACTGGCCGCCGGCTCCCGCGACGATGAGCGGGAATCCAGATCTGCGGGCACTGCAACTGGGATTCGCCAACGCGCGCACGCTGCAGGAAAAGCTCGGCGTGCCTGCCATCGTCTTCGGCGCGGTCCAGGCGGCGGTGCTGGGAGCGATCCTGCGCGCGATCGTGCGGCGCGAGCGCGCGCAGCACCGGCAGCACGAACGGTCGCAGGCCGACTCGGCGACACACTGACGGAGGCAGTGAGATGGGATGGTTCGGATCGAAGAAGGCGAAGGACGGCGCGGGTGCGGGCGGCGCGCAGGTGACGCTGTCGGACGGGATCGCCCATACCATCGCCAGGCAGATCGACTGCATCGGGGACTCCTGTCCGCGCCCGCAACTGATGACGAAGAAGGCGCTTTCCGAAGCGAAACCGGGCGACGTGATCGAGGTGAGCGTCGACAACCCGTCTTCGGTCGAGGCGCTGCCGCCGATGTGCGACGGGCTCAATGCGACGCACCTCGAGACGGTGAAGGCGACGCACTGCTGGCACGTCTATATCCGCAAGGACTGAGCGATGTTCGCGCGAACGTTGATGCGCCTCTACGTGGCCGCGGCCGTCGTGATCAGCCTGGCCGGTCTGGTCTATGTGTTCGTCGAGCCGCCGGAAAGCATGAGGATGTCGCGCTACGGCGTACCCTACTTCACGCCGCCGGTCGCCCATCCGATCACCGGCGCACCGATCCGGCTCGAGGAGCTGGTGCGCCATTACCGGGGAGAACGCTGATGGACCTGGACCTCCAGACGATCGTTCAGCTCGCGATGTTCGCGGTCGCGTTCGCCGCGATGTATCTCGCCTTTCTGAGCGACTCGCTGTGAGCGCGATGAACCGAGAGAGCCTGCTGTTCTGCTCCGGTGCGCTCGCCGTCAGCCTGCTCGTGGCCGTCGTCGGATTCCGTTTCGCGGCCCTGCCGCGCACGACACTCGAGGCCTGCGAAGTGTCGACGCCGGCCGAACGGATGCCGGACATCGATCTGGGCAAGGATTTCGGCAAGGTCTCGGTGATCGATCTCGTCGCCTATTACCTGGATCATCCGCCTGCGCCGCCGGCAGCCGGCTCGGCACCGGCGTCGGTCAGGCGCTTCGGCGGCTGCTGAGGATGGCCACGCGCACGGCCCTGCTCGCCGTCGCCTTCGCGGTGCCGGTGCTCGCCGCCGCCGCGCCGGCGGAGGATTTCGCCTACGTGCGCGAGGCCGCCTCGATCGATCCGGACGTGGTGCCGATCGACACGCGCTCGCCGGATCGCTGCCGGCAGCGCAGCCTCGCCGGCGCACGCTGCCTGCCGGCGGCGGATTTCCTCGGGCCGCACCGCAGCCTCGCGAGCTGGCGCGACCTGCTGTGGCTGCTCGCAACCGCCGGCCTGCGCGGCAGCGAGACGGTGCTCGTCGCGGGCAGCAGCGCCGCCGAGCGGGATTTCGTCGCCGGGCTGCTCTATCTGTCCGGGCAGCAGCGCGTGCGCGTGCTCGCCGAACCCATCGAGCGCGCGCTCGCGCGTGGGCTCGCCGCCTCGCCCGGCGAGCCGCGCGCGTTCGCGCGCCGCCTCGTCTACGAGGCGCCGATGCGCGACGCGCTGATCGTGCTGCAGCCGGAGCTGCGCGCGGCGAACCCCGCACCGCAGTTGCTCGACGGCAGGAGCGCGGACGAATACTGGGGCGCGACGGTGCGCGCCACGCGCGGCGGCCATCTGCCGGGCGCGCAGAGCCTGCCCGCATCGACGCTGCGTGCGGCGATCGGCGGGCAGGACACGCCGTTGCCGTCCGGTTCGCCGGTCGCTTACGGCCACGACGGGTTCGAGGGCCTCGCCTATTTCACGCTGCTGCGCGCGGGTCTCGGCGTCGATGCGCGCATCTACCCCGGGGGCTGGGCCGAGTGGGCCGCGGACGGCAGCCTGCCCGCCGACGCGGTGACGCATCCGGATGCCGCGAAGCTCCCCGCGCCGGCCTCCCAGCCGCCGCCACGCGAGGATGCCGGCCTCGCACCGTGGCTGGCGGCCGTCGCGGGGAGCTTCGCGGCGCTCGCCTTCGCGCTGCTGTTCGCGAGGCGCAAGGCGGCATGATCGACATCCTGTTCCATGTCAGCACCGCCCGGGGCGGTGCCATGCTGCTTCCCCTCGCCCGGGCTTGCGCGCGCAGCCGCTACGCCTGCTTCTTCACCCATGACGGGGTGCTGGGCCTGCGGGAGCCCGAACTATGTGCCGCGCTCGAGGGCGCGCAAAGGGCCGTCGCGTGCGAAGAGTCGTGGAATCGTCACTGTCCGGGGATCGCCTGCCCGGTCGAGCTCGGCAGCCAGACCGTCAACAGCGCCCTGATGGGCGAAGCCGTCCGGGTGGTCAGTCTGTGAGCGGGAGCAAGGCGATGAGCGCAGCGGCGGGTGATCGGAAAAGGACCCTACTGGTATTGGCCAGGCGCGACGCCACCGAAGCGATGCGCGTCGCGGCGGGACTGACGATCTTCGGGCACGTCGTCGATCTGGTGTTCCTGGGCGCGCCGGTGGCGCAGACCGACGAGAATGCGGCGATGGCCGAACTGCTCGAACTGTCGGACATCGCACCGCGCACGACGGTGGCCGAGATGGCCGGCGATCTGCCCTTTCTCGACGCGGCGGCGCTCGGCAGGGCGCTCGTCGCCGCGCACGCCGTCGTGAGCATCTGAGGGCCCAGCATGCAGATCCTGGAGCTGCATACCGGACTGTTTCCCGACGCGGAAACGATCGCCCGTGCGCTGCGCACCCTCGAGGGCGAGCATCGCATCGAGCGCATCGACGTCTCGCGCGCGGAGATGGGGGACGAGGTGTGGGAACGCGCCGTACGCGCGATCCTCGCTTCGGATTTGGTCGTAACCACATGAAGGTCAGGAGGGGGTGTCGCATGAGACAGCAAGGGATGAACCGATCGTTCGCGCGCTTCGGCGTGATGCTGGTACTACTGTTCGACGCGATGCTGGCGGCCGCGGCGACACCGCTCGTCGACGTCGATTGGCTCAGGGCGAACGTCGGCAAGCCGGAGGTCGCGGTCATCGACTTCCAGTCCGCCGGCGATTACCTGCGCGGTCACATTCCGGGCGCGGCCAACAGCAACTACGGCAAGGACGGCTGGCGTGAGAATCGCGCGGACAAGGTACCGGCCATGCTGCCGACCAACCTCGACAAGCTCACCGCGCTGATCGGAAAACTGGGCGTCGACGACAAGACCCACGTCGTGCTGGTCTCGCCCGGCAATTCCGCCCACGACATGGGCATCAGCACGCGCGTGTATTGGACCTTCAAGGTGCTCGGCCACGACGAGGTCTCCATCCTCGACGGCGGCATGGCGGCGTGGACCTCCGACAAGAAGAACCCGCTGGAGATGGGCGCGGCGAAGGTCAAGCCCAAGTCCTTCAAGGTCAGCCTGCGCAAGGACATGATCGTGACGATGGATGACGTCAGGAAGGCGAAGGCGGCGGGCGTGGTGCTCGTCGACAACCGTCCGCCGGATTTCTATCTGGGTGTCACCCGCCATCCGATGGCGACCGTGGCCGGAACGATCGAGGGTGCGCGCAACGTGCCGGAGAACTGGCTCACCGTGGATGACGGCGGCAAGTTCCGCAGCCGCGCACAGCTCGAGCAGCTCTACAAGTACGCCGGCGTGCCCACGAGCGGCGAGCAGGTCAATTTCTGCAACACCGGCCACTGGGCGTCGATCGGATGGTTCGCCAGCAGCGAGCTGCTGGGCAACAAGAAGGCGAAGCTCTATGACGGGTCCATGACCGAATGGACGATGCTCAAGGGCCCCGTCGAGCAGAAGGTGAAGGTTCAATAGGCATCCGGGCGGGCATCCGGGCGCGACTCGTCCTGTCGCTCGTCGTCGCGGCGCTCGCCGCCGCGACGGCCCTCGCACAGGGCGAGGCACAACGCCGGCTCGGCGCGCAGTTGCTCGTGATGGCCGGCGACGCCCGCCGCGTCGGCGCGTCGAACGAGCCGCCGAACGTCCGCGAAGGGATCCGCGCGCGGCTGGCCGGCGCGCTCTCGGCGCTGCCGATGCTGCTGCGCGAGGCCGGCGCAGCGGATGCCGGCCGGGTCGGCGAGGCGCGCGCCGCGTTCGAACGCGGGCAGTGGGGCACGCTCGAACGCGTGCTCGGGCAGCTCGGTGCGCGCCATCCGCTCGATCTGAGCCACATCCTGCCTGCGCGCGCGACGCCCGGGCGGCTGCGCGCCGGGCGCGCCCTGCACCGCGAGGCCTGCGCCGGCTGCCACGATGCCCCGGCCGGCGGCGCGATGCTGCCTGCCGCCGACCTGTTCCGGCTCGCGCGCTCCATGCCTGCGGAGGAATTCGCCGCCCGGCTGATCGACGGCGTGCGCGGCGACGCGAGCACCGGGCACCGCAACCCGTTCGGCGACCTGGAGATCGCGGCGCTCGTCGCCTACTACGCGAACGGCGTCAGGTAGCGGCCTTCGGCACGCGGCCGAGCAGGTAGAACTCGTCGTTGGGCCGCATGTCCGTCAGGTTCGCCATGCGGTTCGACAGCCCGAAGAACGCCGACACGGCGCCGATGTCCCAGATGTCCTCGTCGCTGAAGCCGTGCGCGCGCAGCGTCTCGAAGTCGGCCTCGCAGATCTGCGCGGCGTGAAGGCAGACCTTCAGCGCGAAATCGAGCATCGCCCGCTGGCGCGGGCCGATGTCGGCCTTGCGGTAATTGACCGCGACCTGGTCGGCGACGAGCGGATCCTTCGCGCGGATGCGCAGGATCGCACCATGCGCGACGACGCAGTACTGGCACTGGTTCGCGCCGCTGGTCGCGACGACGATCATCTCGCGTTCGGCCTTGGTCAGGCCGCTCGCCTTCTCCATCAGCGCATCGTGGTAGGCGAAGAACGCGCGGAATTCGTCCGGGCGGCGTGCCAGCACGAGGAATACGTTCGGGACGAACCCGGACTTCTCCTGCACGGCGAGGATGCGGTTGCGGATGTCCTCGGGCAGCTCTTCGAGGCTGGGGACGGGATAGCGGCTGATCGGTGCGTTGCTCATCGGAACCTCGCTGGAAAGAAATCGCCATGGCGTAGAATCCGCCGGACACCCGTCCGACGGAGAGCCAGACCATGACGCTACCTGCCGATGAAGCCGAATTCAACAGTCTCGTTCCCGAAAACCGTTATTCGCGCCGCGGATTCATCGCGACCGCGCTCGCGAGCGGCTTCACGCTCGCCGCGGGGCCGGTGATGGCGCAGCAGGCGATCCACACCGATGCGCAGGGGCTCGTCGCCGGCCCGATCGAGGTCGCCGTGCGCGATGGCGCGATGCCCGCCTACCGCGCGATGCCCGCGAGCGGCAGCGGTTTCCCGGTCGTGCTGGTCGTCCACGAGATCTTCGGCGTGCACGAATACATCCAGGATGTCTGCCGCCGCCTCGCGAAGCTCGGTTACCTCGCGATCGCGCCGGAGCTCTATGCGCGCTACGGCGATGCGTCGAAACTGACCGGCATCCAGGACGCGCTGGCGCTGGCGAACCAGGCCCGCGACGACATCGTCCTGAGCGATCTGGACGCCTGCGTCGCCTGGGCGCAGGCGAACGGCGGCGACACGGCCCGGCTCGCGATCACCGGATTTTGCCGCGGCGGGCGGACCGTGTGGATGTACGGCGCGCATCAGCCGCGGCTCAAGGCGGGTGTGGCCTGGTACGGGCCGCTCGCCGGTACGCCGAACGAGCGCATGCCGAAGCGCCCGCTCGATGTCGCCGGCGAGCTGAAGGCGCCGGTGCTCGGCCTGTACGGCGGCAAGGACCAGGGCATCGCTGCGGCCGACATCGAGGCGATGCGCGCGGCGATCGCGAAGGCGGGCGGCGCGTCGCTCATCCACGTCTATCCGGATGCCCCGCATGCCTTCCACGCGGACTATCGCCCGAGCTATCGCAAGGACGCGGCCGAGGACGGCTGGAAACGGATGCTGGAGTGGTTGCGCCGGCACGGCGTCTAGCGCAGGGCCGTGTGATGACGAACGCCTATCCCCACCTGCTGGCGCCGCTCGACCTCGGCTTCTGCCGGCTGCCCAACCGCGTGCTGATGGGCTCGATGCACACCGGGCTCGAAGAGGCGCCGGAGGGCTTCGAGCGCATGGCGCGTTTCTACGCCGAGCGGGCCGCGGGCGGCGCCGCGCTGATCGTCACCGGCGGCATCGCGCCCAACCCCGAGGGCCGCATCGCACCCGTCGCAGCGATGCTCACGGAGGCCTCGCAACTGCCCGGCCACCGGAAGGTGACCGATGCCGTGCATCGCGAGGGCGGTCGCCTGTGCATGCAGATCCTGCACGGCGGGCGCTACGCGCTGCACCCGGATGCGGTCGCCCCCTCGCCGCTGCAGGCGCCGATCTCCCCGGTCAGGCCGCGCGCGCTGACCGACGACGAGGTCGAACGCACCATCGAGGACTACGTGCGCTGCGCGCGGCTCGCCCGCGAGGCGGACTACGACGGCGTCGAGATCATGGGCTCGGAAGGCTACCTGATCAACCAGTTCGTCGCGCCGCTGACCAATGCGCGCGAGGACCGTTGGGGAGGCTC
The DNA here is from genome assembly GCA_037440385.1 of Rhodocyclales bacterium. Classification (GTDB taxonomy): domain Bacteria; phylum Pseudomonadota; class Gammaproteobacteria; order Burkholderiales; family Rhodocyclaceae; genus CG2-30-68-42. Next base: position 19,035 of record JBBIUI010000036.1, read on the forward strand.
GTTCGACAAGCGAATCCGCTTTCCCGTGGAGATCGTGCGGCGCACGCGCGAGGCGCTCGGCGACGACTTCCTCCTGATCTACCGGTTGTCGATGCTCGATCTCGTCGAGGGCGGCAGCACGTGGCAGGAGATCGTCGCGCTCGCGCTCGCGGTCGAGGCTGCGGGGGCGACGATGCTCAACACCGGCATCGGCTGGCACGAGGCGCGCATCCCGACGATCGCGACGATGGTGCCGCGCGCGGCCTTCACGTGGGTCACGCGGCGCATGAAGGGCGAGGTCGGCATCCCGCTCGTCACCACCAACCGGATCAACACGCCCGAGCTGGCCGAATCGGTGCTCGCGCGCGGGGATGCCGACATGGTGTCGATGGCGCGGCCGTTCCTCGCCGATCCCGAATTCGTCCGCAAGGCCGCCGAGGGGCGTGCAGACGAGATCAACACCTGCATCGCATGCAACCAGGCCTGCCTCGACAACATCTTCGCGCACCGGTTGTGCTCGTGCCTGGTCAATCCGCGCGCCTGCCACGAATCGGTGCTGGAGATCGAGCCGAGCCGTGCGCCCAGGCGCATCGCGGTGGTCGGTGCCGGTCCGGCCGGGCTCGCGTGCGCGTGCACGGCGGCCCAGCGCGGGCATCGCGTCACGTTGTTCGATGCCGCCGACGTGATCGGCGGCCAGTTCAACCTCGCGCGGCGCATTCCCGGCAAGGAGGAATTCGCCGAGACGCTGCGCTACTACCGGCGCCGGCTCGAGCTGCTCGGCGTCGACGTGCGGCTGAACCATCGCGCCGGAGCGCGCGAGCTCGTCGCCGGCGGCTATGACCACGTCGTCGTCGCCGCCGGCGTCGTGCCTCGGCGGCCGCAGATTCCCGGCATCGACCATCCCACGGTCATGAGCTATGTCGAGTGCATCGAAGGCCGCCGCAGTGCCGGCGCGCGGGTCGCGATCGTGGGTGCGGGCGGCATCGGCTTCGACGTCGCCGAGCTGCTCACGCACGAGGGCGGCGACGGTACGGACATCGAACGCTATCGGCGCGAATGGGGCATCGATGCGGATTACGCGCGGCGCGGCGGGCTCGCCGCCGGCCCGGGCGCACCGCTCGCGCCTCGCGAGGTCTGGCTGCTGCAGCGCAAGTCGAGCCGGGTCGGCGCGGGCCTCGCGAAGACCACCGGCTGGGCGCGCCGGCTGCTGCTCGCGCGGCGCGGCGTCAAGATGGTCGCGGGCGTGACCTACGAGCGCATCGACGACGCCGGGCTGCATGTGACGATCGACGGCGCGCCGCGCGTGCTCGAGCTCGACGGCATCGTCGTGTGCGCCGGCCAGGAATCGCAGCGCGAACTCGTGCCCGAACTCGAGGCGGCGGGCGTGCCGGTGACGCCGATCGGCGGTGCCGACCTCGCGCGCGAACTCGACGCCCGGCGCGCGATCGAGCAGGGAACCGAAGTGGGGGCGACGCTGTGAGCCGCCCCGCCGGCTGAGCGGTCCCCCGCGCGATGGCGCGGCTCCGGATCCTCGCGCTCGATGGCGGCGGCATACGCGGCCTCGTCACCGCGATCGTGCTCGAGCGGTTGAACGCGGTGCCGGAGATCGCGGGCTGGCTCGATTCGGCCGACCTGATCGCGGGCACCTCCACCGGCGGGCTGCTCGCGCTCGGGCTCGCGCACGGACTCGCGCCGCAGGCGATGCGCAGCCTGTACGAGGACAAGGGCGCGGAGATCTTCGACGATTCGTGGCTGGACGATCTGGTCGATCTGGGCAAGATCGCCGGCGCGGACTATGACAGTCGCAATCTCGCGCGGGAGCTGCGGCGCATCTTCGGCGACACGACGCTCGCGCAATTGCGGCGCCGGGTGCTGATCCCCGCTTTCGATCTGGACAACGAAGCCCCGGATGCCTCGGCGCGCACGTGGAAGCCCAAGCTGTTCCACAACTTCCCGGGTGCCGACAGCGACGGCGGATCGCCGGCCTGGAAGGTCGGGCTCTACACCAGCGCGGCGCCGACCTTCTTCCCGTCGGCCGACGGCTACATCGACGGCGGCGTGTATGCGAACAACCCGTCGATGTGCGCGCTGGCGCAATCGCTCGACGCCCGCTCGGGAAGTCCCGCGACGCTGTCCGGGATCGCGCTGCTGTCGCTGGGCACCGGCACGTCGCTCGTGCACATCGCGGGCAGGACGCTCGACTGGGGCTATGCGCAGTGGGCCAGGCCGCTGATCGAGCTGATGATGGACGGCACCGCGGGCATCGCCGACTACCAGTGCGCGCGCATGCTCGGCAGTCGCTACCACCGGCTCGCGCCGGCGTTTGCGCCGGGCGTGTCGATCGCGCTCGATGCGGTCGATCGCATCCCGGAGCTGATCGCCTTCGCGAACGGCATCGACCTGAGCGCCACCGCGCGCTGGATCGAAAGCCGGTGGCTGCGCGGCCGCTGAAGACCGGCGCGGCAAAGCCCATGACGCATGCCGGCGCGAACGGCCTGCAACTGCGATCGGTGCAAGGCGGCGCGCCGCTCGAAATCGTCCGCTTGCTGTTCGAGGAGTACCAGCGCGCGATCGGCATCGACCTGTGCTTCCAGGGTTTCGCAGGCGAGCTCGCCGGACTGCCCGGTGCCTATGCGGGCCCGCGCGGGCGGCTGTACGTGGGCTGGCAGGCCGATCGACCGGTGTGCTGCGGCGCGCTGCGCCCGATCGCGCACGACACCTGCGAGATGAAGCGGCTGTACGTGCGCGAGGCCGCGCGCGGGCGCGGCTACGGGCGGGCGCTCGCCGAACGGCTGATCGCCGATGCCCGCGCGATCGGCTACCGCCGCATGGTGCTCGACACCCTCGCGCGCATGCACGGCGCGCGAGCGCTGTACCGGTCGCTGGGCTTCGTCGCGACCGCACCCTACGGCGTTCACCCGCCCGAGGATGCGGTCTGGCTCGCGCTCGATCTCGATTCCCCATGAGCGAGCGCCTGCGCGACCGCCTCGCAGGTGATGCGCCCGGCATGGACATTGAGGCCGGCGCGCAGGTGCGGATCGTTGGCGCAGGCCCTCTCCCAGCCCCGGTCGGCGAGTTCAACGACGAAGGGCAGCGTCGCATCGTTGAGCGCCAGCGTCGCGGTGCGCGGCACCGCGCCGGGCATGTTCGCGACGCAGTAATGCACGATGCCCTCGACGACGAAAGTCGGGTCGCCGTGGGTCGTGGGTCGCGAGGTCTCGAAGCACCCGCCCTGGTCGATCGCGACATCGACGAGAACCGCCCCGGCATGCATGTCGCGCAACTGGTCGCGCCGCACGAGCCGGGGCGCGCAGGCTCCGGGCACCAGCACGGCGCCGACGACGAGATCCGCCTGCCTGACCTGCTCCTCGATCGCTGGCTTCGTCGCGCGCAGGGTCTTGAGTCTCGGCCCGTACAGCTCGTCGAGCGCCGCCAGCCGCGCGCCGGACCGATCGATGACCGTGACATCGGCCCCGAGGCCGATCGCCATCCGGGCGGCGTTGGTGCCGACCACGCCGCCGCCGATCACGACGACCCTGCCGGGCAGCACGCCCGGTACGCCGCCGAGCAGCACGCCGCGCCCGCCGCTCGCCTTGTGCAGCGCGACGGCGCCGACCTGGATCGCCATGCGGCCGGCGACCTCGCTCATCGGCGCGAGCAGCGGCAGGCCGCCGCGCGCATCGGTGACCGTCTCGTAGGCGATCGCGGTGCAGCCGGATTCGATCAGGCCGCGCGCCTGACGCGGATCCGCCGCCAGATGCAGGTACGCGAACAACACCTGGCCGGCGTGCAGTTGCCGGTATTCCTCCGGCTGTGGTTCCTTGACCTTGACGATCAGTTCGGCACGGGTGAAGATGCTCGCGGCATCGGCGACGATTTCGGCGCCGGCGCCGCGGTAGGCGTCGTCGCCGAAGCCTGCGCCGACTCCGGCGCGAGTCTCGACCAGCACGTGGTGCCCGTGATGGACGATTTCGCGCACCGAGGCCGGCGTCATGCCGACGCGATACTCGCTGTCCTTGATTTCCTTCGGAACTCCGATCAGCATTTCATGCACTCCGTGTAGGGTTTCGCGATGCGAGAGCCCGATCGTATACACCGTACCGACCGTACGGACCGTACGGAATCTACCGACGGTACGCGCCACCCCGGGCCGGTCGCGACCGGCTCGCCCCGCGCTGGTTCGACGCCGCGCAACGCGCGCGGTTCCGCGCGACGCGCGCGTGACCGCGATGCCTGCCGCCTCGCCCCGCCGCTTCTCCGCTCTCTGGCCCACGAGCAGGCTGGGGCGCACGACCTGCAACGACTCGAAGCCGAGCGCACCGACGTCGC
>JBBIUI010000037.1:0-23155 GCA_037440385.1 Rhodocyclales bacterium
CCGGCCGCTGGTGGCGTGGAGCGAGCGCTTCAAGTTCGAGTCCGCCGGCGGCGTGCCCGCGCCCCGCTCGTGGCTGCTCGACGCATTGCGCCGCTCGCGCATCGGCGCGGCGCTGGCGAGCGGCGGCCGGGGACTGTGGGAATTCTCGCTCGCGGCGCTGCGCCCGCTGCCGGCGCGACCCGCGCTGCGCCGCGTGCGCTGGGAGCTGTGGCTGCGGCGGCGCGAACGCGGGCTCGATCGCCTGGCTGCGCGCCACGGCACCGTCGCGCTCGCCGTCCTCGCGGCAGCGAGCACCGTCGGGCTGATGCGCTTCGTGCGCACCGAGGTCGGTTTCGCCGAGATCGGCAACGTCTTCCTGCTCGGTGCCGCGACGGGGTTGCGGGTGCTCGTGCTCACGGCGCTGGCCAGCATCGTGTGGGTGCCCGCGGGCGTGTGGATCGGCCGCCGGCCGCGGCTCGCGCAGCGTCTCCAGCCGGTGATCGTGTTCCTCGCGGCGTTCCCGGCGAACCTGCTGTTTCCGTTCGCCGTCGTCTTCATCCTGCGCTGGCGGCTCGACCCGCAGATCTGGCTCTCGCCGCTGATGATCCTGGGCACGCAGTGGTACATCCTGTTCAACGTCATCGCCGGCGCGCGGGCATTGCCCGCCGAGCTCGCCGAAGCGGCGCGCAGCCTGGGCCTGCGCGGGGTGCCGAAATGGCGCCGGCTGTGGCTGCCGGCCGTGTTCCCGTCCTATGTCACCGGCGCGCTGACCGCATCCGGGGGCGCATGGAATGCCAGCGTCGTGGCCGAGGTGGCAAGCTGGGGCGACACGACGCTCACCGCGACCGGCATCGGCGCCTATATCGCCGCGCAGACCGCCGCCGGGGACCATCCGCGCATCGTGCTCGGCGTCGCGGTGATGAGCCTGTATGTGGTCGTGCTCAACCGCGCGCTGTGGGAACGCCTGTACGTGGCCGCCCGCCGGCGCTTCGTGCTGCTGTGACATGGCTGCGCAAGGCGAACCGCTGATCGAACTGCGGCATGTCGGCCAGCATTTTCCGGCCGGCGACGGCGCTCCCATCCGGGTGCTCGAGGACATCGATCTCGCCGTGCGCCCCGGCGAGATCCTCGCGGTGCTCGGGCGCTCTGGCTGCGGCAAGTCGACGCTGCTGCGCATCCTGTGCGGGCTCGCGCGGCCGAGCACGGGACGCGTGCTGTACAAGGGCCGCGCCGTGCACGGTGCCCAGCCCGGCATCGCGATGGTGTTCCAGGGCTTCGCACTGTTCCCCTGGCTCGACGTGCTCGGCAACGTCGAGCTCGGGCTCGAGGCGCTCGGCGTTCCCGTGCGCGAGCGGCGTGCGCGCGCGCTGGCGATGATCGATCTGATCGGGCTGGACGGCTTCGAGTCGGCCTACCCGAAGGAACTGTCCGGCGGCATGCGCCAGCGGGTCGGCTTCGCCCGTGCGCTGGCGGTCAACCCCGAGGTGCTGCTGATGGACGAGGCCTTCTCCGCGCTCGACGTGCCCACGGCCGAGGGCCTGCGCAGCGACCTGCTCGACCTGTGGCTGGAGCGGCAGATGTCGACGCGGGCCATCGTCATGGTCTCGCACGACATCGAGGAGGCGCTGCTGCTGGCCGACCGGCTCATCGTCATGGATTCGAACCCGGGCCGCGTGAAGAGCGAGATCGCGGTGAAGCTCGCGCACCCGCGCGACCGCGACGCGGCTGCGTTCCGCAGGCTCACCGACGCGGTCTATGGCGCGATGACCGGCGCCGCCGGCGCGCCGCCGCTGCGTGCAACCGGAATCGGCTACCGGCTGCCCTCGGCTGCGGTCGGGCAGATGCTGGGCGTGCTCGAGCCGCTGCGCCAGCAGGCGGACGGCGCGCTCGACCTCGCGGTGCTGGCCGAGGACATGCAGATGGCGGTCGATGACCTGTTTCCGATCCTCGAGGCGCTGGAGCTGCTCGATCTGGCCCGCGTCGCCGGCCAGCGGGTCGCGATCACGCCGCACGGCAGGGGGTTCATCGAGGCGGACATCCTGCGGCGCAAGGTGATCTTCGGCGAGCACCTCGTGCAGCGCGTGCCGCTGATCGCCCACATCCGGCGCGTGCTCGACGAGCGGCGGCGCCGGCGCGCACCGCGCAGCCGCTTCCTGCGCGAGCTGGAGGACACGCTGTCCGAGGACGAGGCGCTGCGCGTGCTGGCGGTCGCGACCGACTGGGGCCGCTATGCCGAAATCATCGCCTACGACGATGCCGACGGCGTCTTCAGCTACGACAATCCGGGGCAGGAGCGCTAGCCGGCCACATTCCCGGCGGCAGGGATGCCAGGTCTTCCGGCCGGTCGATGTCCGCTCGCGCGGGCAGCTCGCGCCAGCGCCAGCGCAGTGCGCGCAGCCGCTCGCGGGTCTGCTCCATCACCGCTGCGCTTCCCCACGAAACGGCCTCGAACAGGCGGGCGTCGAAGCGGCGCAGCGCGATCAGCACATAGCCGCCGTCGCGCGCCGGCACGAAGGCCGCATCGCAGTCCTCGAGCGCGAGCCGCGCGCCGGCGAAATCGGCCGCGTCGAGTCCCGGACAATCGCAGCCCGCGAGCACGGCATGACGATGGTCTCGCAGCGCGCCGGCGAACGCGCGGCCCATGCGCGCTCCCAGATCGCCGGCGCCCTGTTCGCGCAGCAGCGCCGGCAGCCGCGATGCGCAGGCTGCGAAGAACGGGTGGCGGGCGTCCGGCGCACACCACAGTTGCACCGGGCCGATGCGCGCGCGCGCGGCCGTGTGCAGCGTGCGCCAGGTGAGCCGCGCGGACAGCCGTGCCGCCGCGCGCGCGCCCAGCGCCGGGATCAGCCGGGTCTTCGCCTGCCCCGCGACCGGAGCCTTCGCGAAGATCAGGACCGCGGCCGGGCCGCCGGGGCGCGGGCTAACGGTGGCGCCCATAGCGGGCGGCGAGCGCATGCGCATCGGCGCCGAGAAACCACGCGAGCCGCAGCCACCACATCCGCAGCATCACGCGCAGCGGACCGTTCTCCTGCCAGCGCCTGCCCGATGTCACGACGCGCTCGCGCAGGCAGGCCGGCGCGCCCAGGCGCCCGAGCGCGCGCGAAAGCTCGATGTCTTCCATCAGCGCGATCGGCGGATAGCCGCCTGCCGCCTCGAACGCCTCGCGCCGCACGAAGATCGCCTGATCTCCGGTGGCGATGCCGGTGAGCCGCGAGCGGGCGTTCATGAACGCGGCGATCACCGGCAACAGCGCCGACGCGCCGTCGATCGTTACGTCGAAGCGGCCCCATGCGGCGCCGCCGCGCGAGAGCGCATCGAGCACGAGTCGGTCGGCGCCCTCGGGCAGCCCGGTGTCGGCATGCAGGAACAGCAGCACGTCGCCGCGCGCGGCCCGTGCGCCCGCGTTCATCTGCACTGCGCGCCCGCATGCCGCGACGAGCACGCGGTCGGCGCCCGAGCGCGCGATCGCCGCGCTCGCATCACCGCTTCCTCCATCGACCACGACGAGCTCGACGCCGCGCGCCCGCAGCGGCTGCAGCGCTTCGAGCGCGCCCGGAAGGATGCGCGCCTCCTCGAGCACCGGCATCACGACGGACAGCCGCGGCGGCCGTGCGCCGCACCGCGCCGCCGGCTCGTTCATGCCCTGACCCATGCGTGATAGCGCGCGACCCATGCCAGCAGCGCGGCCGGCGCGTGCGCGTGCTTCCAGCGCCCGGCCGCGTGCTTGTTGGCCTCCGCGAAGGTCGGATAGGCGTGGATCGTCGCGAGGATCCGGTTCATGCCGATCCCGTGCTTCATCGCCAGCACGTATTCCGCGATCAGCTCTCCGGCATGCTCGCCCACGATCGTCACCCCCAGGATGCGGTCGCTCCCCGGCACCGTGAGCACCTTGACCATGCCGTGGGCCGCCTCGTCGGCGATCGCGCGGTCGAGTTCCTCGAGCGGATAGAACGTCGTTTCGTAGGCGATGTTCTTTTGCTTCGCGTCGGTCTCGTTGAGCCCGACCCGCGCCACTTCCGGATCGGTGAAGGTGACCCACGGAACCACCGAGTAGTCCGCCTTGAACGTGCGCCAGCGGCCGAACAGCGCATTGACGGTCGCGTACCAGGCCTGATGGGCGGCCGTGTGCGTGAACTGGAACGGCCCGGCCACGTCGCCGCACGCGAGGATGTTCGGATAGATCGTGCGCAGGGATTCGTCGGTCTCGATGGTGCGCGTCCTGGTGACGGCGATGCCCAGCTCCTCCAGCCCGTATCCCTTGGTGTTCGCGACGCGCCCCACCGCGACCAGCAGCGCATCGAAGCCGATGCGCACCTCGCCCTGAGGCCCTTGCGCGACGAGCAGCTTCTCGCCGTTCTCGACGACGAAGCGCTCGGCCTTGTGGCCGGTGCGCACGTCGACGCCTTCGGCCGCGAAGCGCTGCATCACCGCCTGCGAGACCTCGGGATCCTCGCGGATCAGGATGCGCGGGAGCATCTCCACCTGCGTGACCTGCGAGCCGAGCCGCGCGAACGCCTGAGTCAGTTCGCAGCCGATCGGCCCGCCGCCCAGCACGAGCAGCCGCCGCGGCAGATCGCGCAGCTCCCAAACATCGTCCGAGGTGTGGTAGCCGACCTCGTCGATGCCGGGGATGGGCGGCACGAACGGCCGCGCCCCCGCCGCGATGACGATGGCGGCGGTGGTGATGCGCCTCGTGCCGGCCGCGGACTTCACCTCCACTTCCCACGGCGAGACGATCTTCGCGTCGCCCTCGAGGCACTCGACGCCCAGCGCGGTGTAGCGCTCGACCGAGTCGTGCGGCGCGACGGTGCGGATCACCCGCTGCACCCGCTCCATGACCTGCGCGAAATCGAACTGCGGTTCGGTGCGCGCCAGCCCGAACTGCGGCGCGCGGCGCATCTGCGCGAGGAGCTTCGCGCTGCGCAGCAGCGCCTTCGAGGGCACGCAGCCCGTGTTCAGGCAGTCGCCTCCCATCCGGTGCCGCTCCACCAGCGTGACCCTGGCCTTGACCGCCGCGGCGATGTAGGCGCTGCTCAGCCCGGCGGAACCTCCGCCGATGACGACGAGGTTGCGTTCGAAGCTGCGCGGCCGCTGCCACTTCGAATACACCTTGCGCGCCTTCACGGCCTCGAGCACCCGGCGCGCGACGAACGGGAAGATCGCCAGCAGCAGGAACGAGCCGATCAGCCCCGGCGACAGGATGCCGCTCGGCGAATCGATCCGGGCCAGCTCGGTGCCGGCATTGACATAGACGAGGGTGCCGGCCAGCATCCCGGCCTGACTGACCCAGTAGAACGTCGCCGTGCGCAACGGCGTGAGCGCCATCGCCAGATTGATCAGGAAGAACGGGAAGACCGGCACCAGGCGCAGCCCGAACAGATAGAACGCGCCGTCCTTCTCGACTCCCGCATCGATCGCGCGCAACCGTTCGCCGAAGCGCCGCTGCACCGCATCGCGCAGCAGGAATCGGGCGATGACGAAGGCGAGCGTCGCGCCGATCGCCGAGGCGAACGACACGAGGACGGTGCCCCAGAACAGGCCGAAGATCGCGCCGGCCGCGAGCGTCATGACCGCTGCGCCGGGCAGCGAAGCGGCCGTGACGGCGACATAGATCGCGAAGAAGATCGCGCCCGCCGCGAGCGGATCGGCCGACGTGAAGGATGCGATCTCCTGCTGCCGGCTCCTGAAATAGGCCAGGCTCAGATACTCGTCGAGCCCCAGCGCGAAGAATGCCGCGACGGCCGCCGCGGCGAGCGCGAGCACGATCCATCGGGATCGAGTCATGCGTTTCAGCTCCCTTTCCGGTTCGCGGATGCGAATGCCCGCGGTTTGACGCCGGCATGACCGGAATCTTACGTCACCCGCGGGCGCGAGCCCGAATCCTCCGCCGGTCAGGCGGCGCCGCGTCGGCGAGAACGCATTCGGAGCCCCGGCGGATGCGCCGCCAGTAGGATTCATGCGCCGGGCTGCCCGCGGGCCAGTTCGCGAGGAATTCGCGCTCCCACGCATCGGCATCGTATGCGAGCGGAATCGCCTCGACGCGAACGCCGCCCAGTTCGAGCCCGTACAGCGGCTCGACCGGTCCGGCGGCCGCGGCGATCCGCGTGATGACGCCGAAACGCGTGCCGGCGAAGTTGGGCATGCCTGCCGCGCCGTTGTTGATGACCGCGCGCGCACCGGCGCCGAAGTCATACGCCCTGCACACCGGCGCGCAGGTGTGGCTGCTCGCGAACACCTGCACGCCGGACTCGGCGAACACGCGGCGCAGCCACGGCGCTTGTTCGGGATCGTCGAGCGCGCCGCGATCGAAGCGCCAGCCGGCGAGCCTCCCGCAATCGCCGTGCACGACCGCGATGCGCAGCCGGCCGACTTCGAATACCGCGTGCATCGGCAGCCGCACGAGGCGGCGCACGATGTCCGGGAAGCGCCCGGCGGTGCGCCGCAGCCGCTCGTGGATGCGGTTGGAACGCTCGACCGTCGCATCGTCGACGCCTTCCGGGTAGGCACAGCCGCAGCCGATGTCTGCGTCATCTTCGCCGAGTGCCGCCTCGACGTTGCCGGCGAGCGCGTGATGCGCCAGCACGGCCTGGTTGATCCGCTGGAAGCCGCCGGCATCGACATCGAACCAGTTGAAGTCGCCGTTGAAGGCGATCGTTACCGGTCGCGCCTCGCGCGAGGCCAGCGCCGTGACCGCGCGCAACGCCTGTCCGTTCCCGTACAGGCCGCCCACGGCGTAGAGGATGTCCGCACGCATGGCGCGCGCCCGGGCGAACACCGCTGCCGGATAGTCCCAGCCGGCCGGGCACATGCGTCCCGGCCCGGGCTCAGGCGGCAAGCGCGCCCCCGCAGCTCGATCCCTGCCCGGCGGTGCAGCCGTAGCAGTGATCCATCACCGCGATCGGACTGTTCGAAAGGTCGCGGCCGATCAACTGCTCGATCGTCACGGCCGGATTGCCGGCGACATGCAGCGGCAGCCCCAGCATCTGGTTGAAGTCGCAGTCGTAGACGCGGCCGCGCCAGTCCACGCTCAGCAGGCTGCGACACATGACCTTGTCGAGATTCTCGTTGCGATGGGCACCGCGCAGCAGACGCATGTAGGAGGCGAACTGGCCCCTGGACACCAGCGTGCTGCCGAAGCGCTGGATCGGCATGTTGGTGAGCGTCAGCAGCCCGGTGAACACGACGCCGTAGCCCTCGGCGAGATGCCGCCGGTAGTCCGCCTCGAGTTGATGCTGGGCCGGCGGCAGGCTGGGCCCCTGCGGGTTATAGACCAGGTTGAGCGCAAGGCCCGAGCCTTGCCGCCCGTAGCCCAGGCCGTTCAACCGGCGCAGCGCGGCGATCGAGCGCGCGAACACTCCCTTGCCGCGCTGGCGATCGACGTTCTCCTCGAGATAGCACGGCAGCGATGCGACGATCTCCACGCGATGCCCGGCGAGGAATTCGGCGAGCCCTTCCATGCCGGGTTCGCCGAGCACGGTCAGGTTGCAGCGGTCGATCACGTGCGTGCCGAGTCCGCGCGCCTCGGCGACGAGCCAGCGGAAACCGGGGTTGAGCTCGGGCGCACCGCCGGTCAGATCCAGCCTCGCCACCTCGCCCGCGCGCACGAATGCGAGCACGCTCGCCATCGTCTCGCGCGTCATCGTCTCCGTGCGATCGGGCCCCGCGTTCACGTGGCAGTGGAGGCAGGACTGGTTGCAGCGGTAACCGAGGTTGACCTGGAGGGTCTCCACCGACGCCCTGCGGATCGCGGGGAAATCGGTGCTTCGCAACAAGGGCAGCGTCGCATGCATGTCGTGGGCGGGCGAAACGGGGCAATGGACTGGATTGTATAGACTCCCGCGGCCGCCGGTTCATTACAGCCGGGCGCGGCGCTCGCGCGATCGCTTCCTCGGCCACCGGCCGGCTTACAATCGCCCGATGCGTAGATCCTCCTCCGTGCGCGCGCTTCCGCTGCCCGGACCCCAGCCGGCCCGGCGGCGCGACTGGCATACGGTCAGGACCCTGCTGCCCTACCTGCTCGCCTACAAGGGCCGGGTGGTGTTCGCGCTCGCCTGCCTGATCGCGGCCAAGGTCGCCAACGTCGGCGTGCCGCTGGTGTTCAAGCAGATGATCGATGCGCTCACGCCGATGCCATCGGGGCAGGCGGTGCTGGTCGTGCCGGCTGCGCTGCTCGCGGCCTACGGCGCGCTGCGGCTGTCGGTGTCGGTGTTCACGGAACTGCGCGAGTTGCTCTTCGCACGCGTCACGCAGCGCGCGGTGCGCACGATCTCGCTGAAGGTGTTCCGGCACCTGCACGAACTGAGCCTGCGCTTCCATCTGGACCGGCAGACCGGCCGGCTCACGCGCGACATCGAGCGCGGAACGCGCTCGATCGGCTCGCTGATCAGCTACACGATCTACTCGATCGTGCCCACGCTGGTCGAGGTCGGCCTCGTGCTGGCCATCCTGATGAGCCGCTACGAGGCGGCCTTCACCGCGATCACGCTGGTCACGCTGGTGGGCTACGTGACCTATACGATCTGGATCACCAACTGGCGCACGCACCTCAGGCGCGAGGCCAACGAGCTCGACTCGGCGGCCAACTCGCGCGCGATCGACAGCCTGCTCAACTACGAAACGGTCAAGTACTTCAACAACGAAAGGTATGAAGCGCACCGCTATGACGAGCAGCTCCTCGCCTGGGAGGCGGCGCAGGTCAGGAGCCAGATGTCGCTGTCTGCGCTCAATGTCGGCCAGGCGATGATCATCGCGCTCGGCGTGACCGCGATGATGTGGCGCGCGACGCTCGGCGTGACGGCCGGTGCGATGACGCTCGGCGACATCGTGCTGGTCAATGCGCTGCTGATCCAGCTCTACGTGCCGCTGAATTTCCTCGGCGTGCTCTACCGCGAGATCCGCCAGGCGCTCACCGACATCGAACGGATGTTCACGCTGCTCGGCGAGAATCGCGAGATCGCCGATGCGCCGGATGCGCGCGAGCTGCCCGCCGGTGCGTGCGACGTGCGCTTCGAGCACGTCGGGTTCTCCTACGAGCCGAACCGGCAGATCCTGTTCGACGTCGATTTCTCGATTCCGGCCGGCGGCACGCTCGCGGTGGTCGGGCATTCGGGCTCGGGCAAGAGCACGCTGTCGCGATTGCTGTTCCGCTTCTACGACGTGCACTCGGGCGCGGTGCGCGTCGCGGGCCATGACCTGCGCAGCCTGACCCAGGCGTCGCTGCGTGCGGCGATCGGCATCGTGCCGCAGGACACGGTGCTGTTCAACGACACGATCTTCTACAACATCCGCTACGGGCGCCCGGACGCCTCGCGCGAGGACGTGATCGATGCGGCACGGGCCGCGCACATCCACGAGTTCGTCGAGAGCCTTCCGCGCGGCTATGACACCCAGGTCGGCGAGCGCGGGCTCAAGCTCTCGGGCGGGGAAAAGCAGCGGGTGGCGATCGCGCGCGCGCTGCTGAAGAACCCGCCCATCCTGGTGTTCGACGAGGCGACTTCGGCACTGGACTCGAAAACCGAGCAGGCGATCCAGGCCGAGCTCGAACAGGCCGCGCGCGGGCGCACCACGCTGATCATCGCGCACCGCCTGTCGACGGTCATGAACGCCGGCGAGATCCTGGTGCTCGATCAGGGCCGGATCGTCGAGCGCGGCACGCACCAGAGCCTGCTCGAGCGCGGCGGCGCCTACGCGCAGATGTGGCAGCTCCAGCAGCGGGAAGCCGCGGAGGGCACCCGCGACGCCAGCGGTTCGGAGCGCAGCGTCGCGCTCGCGTGATCCGGCGTACCGCGCGAGGCGCGCGCCGGCCGGCGGTTTTCGGCCCGGCCGCACCGCACGAACGAGCGCGAACCAAATGCACCGCCGGCTGTCGGATGCTTGCATCCGCGCTGCGTTTCGCGGCACCGCTCTTGCAGCGTCCCGGGGGCTGCGGCGGCGCAGCGGCGGTGGTTCGAGTCGTTCCGGAGGAACTCATGAATCGACGCCGACTGCTGAACTGGCTGACGGGATTGTCCGCATTGCCGATCCTGGCCCCGGGCCCCGCACGGGCGACGGATCGTCCCGGCCCGCCGCTGCGCAAGTCCAGGGCCGAATGGGCCGCACTGCTGCCGCCTGCCGCCTACCGCGTATTGTTCGAGGAAGACACGGAACGTGCGGGCACGAGTCCGCTCAACGGCGAGAAGCGCGACGGAACCTTCGTGTGCGCGGCATGCAATCTGCCGCTGTTCGACAGCGGCAGGAAATATGACAGCGGCACCGGCTGGCCGAGCTTCTGGCAGCCGCTGCCGGGCGCCGTCGCCACCAGGACCGATTTCAAGCTGCTCTATCCGCGCACGGAGTATCACTGCGCGCGTTGCGGCGGACATCAGGGACATGTATTCGACGATGGCCCGCCGCCCACCGGCAAGCGCTACTGCAACAACGGCGTCGCGTTGAACTTCGTGCCTCGCGCCGACAGGCTGCCGGGGCTGCGTACATGACGCGCCATCCGGGATGGCCCGGATTCGTCGCGGCGGCCACGCTGATCGCAGGCGGCATCGGCCTCGCACCGGCGGCCGGGCCGGCGAGTCCCGCCGGCGGCGCGACGCCGACCGCGACGGCGATTTTCGCCGGCGGGTGTTTCTGGTGCCTCGAAGCGGATTTCGACAAGCTCGCCGGAGTGATCGACACGCAGTCGGGATATACCGGCGGCAGCCTCGCCGATCCCAGCTATCGCCAGGTCAGCGCCGGCGGCACCGGGCACACCGAGTCGGTGCGGGTCACCTACGACCCGGCGAAAGTGAGCTATCGGCAGCTCGTGGAATACTTCTGGCACCATATCGACCCGACGGTGAAGGACCGCCAGTTCTGCGATGTCGGCACGCAGTATCGCAGCGCGATTTTCTGGCAATCCGATGCCGAGCGCCGGATCGCCGAAGCGAGCCGCGATGCGCTGCTCGCGTCCGGCAAGCTGTCCCGGATCTTCACCGAGATCGCCGCCGCCTCGGCGTTCTACCCTGCCGAGGAGTACCACCAGGACTACTACCGCAAGAACCCGATCCGCTACGCCTACTATCGCAAGAGCTGCGGCAGGGACGCGCGGGTGCGTGAGGTCTGGGGCGACAGCGACAAGAAGTAGGCGCGGGCACGGCCGGCCGCGCGCATCTCCGATGCCGGTCGCCGCGCTCGCGCCGCACCTCGGCCATGACCGGGCCGCGCAGATCGCGAAGAAGGCCCGGCGGGAAGGCACCCGCCGCGAGGCCTCGGCGCCCGATCCGGGCGATGTGCCGGCACGGCGGTTCGATGGCCGGGTGCGGCCGGAACGGATCGCCGCAGCCCGGATCGATCAGCGCGGCCGTTCGTCGACGATGCGCTTCGCCTTGCCGACCAGCGTGCGCTCGATGGTGTCGGGATCGCGCAGGTGCACGCCCACGGTGATGCCGATGTAGGACTTGATCCGGTGGCGGATCTCGCCTTCGATGCGGCTGCGCGCGTCCCGGCTCAGATGCGCGGCATGCTCGGGCCGCAGCTCGACATGGACATCGAGCCGGTCCAGCCTGTCCTCGCGCGAAAGGCGCAACTGGTAGTGCGGCGCGAGGGCTTCCCGCTGCAGCAGGATCTCCTCGATCTGGGTCGGGAACACATTGACGCCGCGCAGGATCAGCATGTCGTCGGTGCGTCCGGTGATCTTCGCGATCCTGCGCATCGTCCGGGCGGTTCCCGGCAACAGACGGGTCAGGTCGCGCGTGCGATAGCGGATCACCGGCATCGCCTCCTTGGTCAGCGACGTGAACACCAGCTCGCCGAGCTCGCCGTCGGGCAGCGCCGCACCGCTGACCGGATCGATCACCTCCGGATAGAAATGGTCTTCCCAGACGGTCGGGCCATCCTTGGTCTCGACGCATTCGATCGCCACGCCGGGCCCGATCACCTCCGAGAGTCCGAACAGATCGACGGCATCCACGGCGAGGCGGGTCTCGATCTCGCGGCGCATCGCGTTCGTCCACGGCTCCGCGCCGCAGATGCACAGCCGCAGCCGGCTCGTCTTCGGATCGAAGCCCTGCCGTGCCATCTCGTCTGCGAGCGTGAGCACATAGGAGGGCGTGCCGATCAGCACGGTCGCACCGAAGTCGCGGATCAGCTGCACCTGGCGCTCGGTCATTCCGCCCGAGACCGGCACGACGGTCGCGCCCAGCCGCTCGGCGCCGTAGTGCACCCCCAGTCCGCCGGTGAACAGGCCATAGCCGTGCGTGTTGTGGACGATGTCGTCCGGCCCGGCGCCGGCCGCGCGCAGCCCGCGCGCCATCACGCCGGCCCAGGTGTCGATGTCGCCGCGCGTGTAACCGACCACGGTGGGCCGGCCGGTGGTGCCGCTCGACGCATGCACGCGCACGACGTCGCGCATCGGCACCGCGAACATCCCATATGGATAGTTTCGGCGCAGGTCTTCCTTGGACGTAAACGGGAAGCGCGCCAGATCGTCGAGGCTGCGCAGGTCTTGCGGCCGCACGCCCGCTTCGTCGAAGCGGGTGCGGTAATGTGGCACGCTGCGATAGACGCGATCGAGCGTCGCCTTCAGCCGGTCGAGCTGCAACGCGGCCAGCTCGTCGCGGCTGGCGGTCTCTATCGGTTCGCACGCGAACCGCAGCTCGGGGCTCATCGGGGGTCGCGCGCTCGAACCGGTTACTCGGATCCGAAACCGGCCGGACCCGCCCGCGCACGCAGGCGAGCCCCGCCGCAAGGACTCACTTGGCCAGCGTGAACGCGCCGTTGCGGATCTCGACCATGCGGAACGCATCGAGCCCGAGGCCCATGTGATCCTTGGCCGACATGTTGACGAGGCCGCCGGTGCCCATGTAGCCGCTCGTCTTCTCGATGGCATCGCGGACCTTGGCCTTGTCGGTGCCGCCGGCGCGCTTGATCGCATCGACCGCGATCATCAGGCCGTCATAGGCGTGACCGCCGAAAGTCGAAACTTCCTGCTTCCACTTGGCCTTGAACTCCTTCGTGTAGTCCGTCGTCACCTTCTTCTGCGGGTCGTTGGCCGGCAGTTGTTCCGCGACCACGAGGCCCGCGGCAGGCAGCCGCACGCCCTCGGCCGCCTTGCCCGAGAGCGCGATGTACTGCTGCGAGGCCACGCCGTGCGACTGGTACATCGGAATCGAGCTCATGCCGAGCTGGCCGTAGTTCTTGGTCACGATGGACGGGCCCTGGCCGAATCCGAACACCAGCAGCGCCTGCACGCCGGCCGTGTTCTTGATCTTCGTGAGCTGCGGCGTGACGTCGGTGTCCTTGGGACCGTAGGTCTCGTCGGTGACGATCGTCATGCCCCACTTCGGCGCGACCGCCAGCGTCTCCTTGCGCCCCGACTGGCCGAAGCCGCTCGTCTCCGAGAGCAGCGCGACCTTCGTGAAGCCGCGCTTCTTCATGTCCTCGAACGCCTTCTCGGCGGCCATGCGGTCGGTATGCGGCGTCTTGAACACCCATTTCTTGACCGGCTCCACGATCACCACGGCTCCGGCGAGCGAGACGAATGGGACGCCCGCCTTCTCGACCTCGGGCACCATCGCCATCGTCGAACCGGTCGTCGTGCCGCCGACGATGATGTCGACCTTGTCGTCGGCGATCAGCCGCTTGACGAAGCCGTTGGCCTTGTTGGCGTCCGTGCCATCGTCATAGGACACGAGCTCGATCTTGCGCCCGGCGATGCCACCGGCCGCGTTGAGCTTCTCGACATACATCTGCATGGTCTTCAGTTCGGGGTCGCCCAGGAAGGCCCCCGGCCCGGTGACGGAAAGCACGCTGCCGATGCGGATCGGATCGGCCGCCTGCGCAGCCGCGCCGAACAGCGTGGCGCAACCGATGACCAGCAACGACTGATGCAGTTTCTTCATGTCATTTCCTCCTCTGTTGTTGAACGATTCCCCTTTCCTCCGGCAGCGCCGACCGCGGACGTCGGAGGAATGCGTCGATCATGCCATGCAAACGTTGTCTGATCAAACATTCCCTGCGCGACGGCATTCCTCGCGCGCGGCTCATTCCGCCTCGCCCGGCGGGTCCGGATCCTCGTCCGGCCGCCCGGTGGCGCCCGCGCGCTGCAGCCACTGCTCGATCAGCCGCACGTGTTCCTCCTCCTCCGCCTGGAAGGATTGCGCCAGCACGCGCACGTCCTGCCTGCGCGCGTCGTCCGCCAGCCCGGCGTAGAAACGCGCGGCGCGCCGTTCGTGCGTGAGCGCCAGTTCGAGGGCTTCGCGCTCGCTCATCAGATAGCGAACGCCGCTCGCATCGGGCGCTTCGGGCGGCTCGGCCGAGGACCATCGGTATTCCCACGGCGCGAGATGCGGCAGGCGGCGATCCGCGATCAGCGCGCGCAGTCGCGCGAGGTGCTCGTGCTCGATCTGCGCCATGCGGCGAAACAGCGCCGCGACCCGCTGATTGTTGTGGACCTCGAGCTGATCGGCGAGCTCGGCATAACCCTGCGCAGCCCCCGACTCGATCGCCAGCGCATGCGCGAGCAGCTCGTCGGTGCTGCGGATCGCGTGGGGGCTCACAGCTCGAACATCCGCTCGAGCTGCGCGACGGGCACCGGCCGCTCGCCGCGCTGCACCTCGAAGGCCGGGCGATTGCCTTTGTAGAGCACCTTGCCGACGTTGAAGCCGTCGTCGCTCATCAGCCGGCGCGCCGCGCGCGCGGCGTCCCCGGTGTGGTCCACCGGAGCCGTGCGCACCACCTTCTTCCATTCCATCTGCTCGGGGCGGAAGGTGATGCACGGGGACAGCACCTGGATCAGCGAGAAGCCCGGATGCAGGATGCCTTCGAGGATGATCCTCGCCATGTTGTTGGGATCGCCCGAGAAACAGCGCGCGATGAAGTTCGCGCCGGCCGCGAGCCCGATCACCAGCGGCTGGAACGGATTGACGTGCGTGCCCTCGGGGGTGAGCTTGGAACCCTCCCAGTCCGCGGCCGTGGTCGGCGATGCCTGGCCCTTGGTCATGCCATAGACCTGGTTGTCCATGACGAGGTAGGTCAGGTCGACGTTGCGCCGGCACGCGTGCAGGAAATGGTTGCCGCCGATCGAGAAACCGTCGCCGTCGCCTCCGGTGACGACGACCGTCAGATCGGGGCGCGCGAGCTTCAGCCCCGTCGCGAGCGGCAACGCGCGGCCATGCACGCCGTGGAAGCCGTAGGCGCTGGTGTAGGCGGGAATGCGCGACGAGCAGCCGATCCCGGAGATCACGGCGATTTCTTCCGGAGGACGGCCGAGCTCGGCGAGCGCCTTGGCCAGCGCATTGAGCACGGCATAGTCGCCGCACCCGGGGCACCAGATCGGTTTGACCGCGGACTTGAAGTCCTTGGCCGTGTAGCGTGCAGCGGCACTGGCATCCATGCTCACTTCCAGTCGGAGATCGCGTCGAACACCTCGGCCGGGCGGATCGGCAGAGGTCCGGGGCGATGCAGCGTGCGCACCTCGCCGGGCAGATCGTACTGCGCGCGCAGGTAGCGGTGGAACTGGCCGCCGTGCGTCTGCTCGACCACCAGCACCCTGCTGACGCCTTCGAGCGCGCGCGCGAGCTTTTCGGGCTGTGCCGGCGCGAGCAGCCGGATCGCCAGCAGGCGCGCGCGCACGCCGGCATCGAGCAGCCGCGAGAGCGCTTCCCGGCTCGGCCCGGTGCTCGATCCCCAGGTGATGACGGCGGTATCTCCGTCGCCTTCGATCTGCGCCCAGTGTTCGCCGTAATCGTGGGCTTCGATCTTGTGTGCGCGCTTGTCGAGCTGCGCCGCGTGGTCGGAGGCCTGCGACGAGGGCGTGCCCCGTTCGTCGTGCTCGAGCCCGTCCGCGGTGTACTGGCCGCCGGGCGTGCCCGGCAGCGCCATCGGCGACACGCCCGAGCCGGTGACCGCGTAGCGCCGGTACGGCTGCCCGGCGGCGAGCGTCTCGCAGGTGAGCCTGCGCGACACGAATGCGAGCTCGGCGGGTCGCGCGATCACGGCCCGCGCCTGCCCGAGCTGCTGATCGCCGAGCACGATCGCGACCGTCTGCAGCGCCTCGGCGAGATGCACCGCCCATTGCGTCGCGAACAGGCAGTCGCCGATCGAGATCGGGGCCACCACCAGATGCGGGGCATCGCCGTGCATGCCGTACAGTGCGATGTTCAGATCGCTCTGCTCCGACTTGGTCGGAATGCCGGTCGAGGGCCCGCCCCGCATGACATCGACGACGACGACCGGAACCTCGGCGGCCACCGCCAGGCCGATCGCCTCGGTCATCAGCGACAGCCCGGGGCCCGAGGTCGCGGTCAGCGCGGGCGTGCCGCCGTACGAGGCACCGATGATCTGGTTGATCGAGGCGAGCTCGTCTTCGGCCTGCACCAGCGTTCCGCCCACGCGCGGCAGCGCCGCCGCCAGCCATTCGAGCACGTCGGTCGCCGGCGTGATCGGATACGCGGCGACGAAGCGCACCCCGCCGCGCACCGCGCCCATCGCGGTCGCCTCGCTGCCGGTGATGCTCCAGCGCGAGCCCTCGGCCGGCGGCTGCGCGGCAGGCAGCGGAACCTCCGGAAACGCCGCACCCGCCTGCATGCCCGCCCGGAACGACGCCGTGCTCGCTTCGATCGCCTCGGGACCCTTGCGCGCGAGCGTCCTGGCGAGCACGTCCAGCATCGCCCGTTCGGGCAGACCGATCATCGCGGCGAGCGCACCGAGCACCACCATGTTCGATCGCCCTCCCGGCACGGCCTTGGCGAGTTCCTTCATCGGCAGCGCGAGCCGGCGCGCACCCGAGCACGCGATCACCGCCGGCGTTTCCCCCTCGGCCGGATCGCCGATCACGATCGACCCGGAGGTCAGCGGCATCTCCGCGGCGAAGCGCCCGATGTTGCCCCAATCGACCGCGGCCAGGATGTCGAAGGCATCGCCGTGGGAGGCCACCGGCTCGGCGGCGATGCGCAGCAGCGCGGCCGCCTCGCCGCCGCGGATCTGCGGTCCGGCCGAGCGGCTCATCAGTGCATACCAGCCGGCGCGCGCGGCCGCCTCGAGCAGCAGCGCGCCGGCCGTGATGACGCCCGCGCCGCCGCTTCCCGCGATGATGATGGATACCGACCGGATCGCCATCCTTCCCCCAGAGCGCTTGCGCCACGACCGGCCGTGCCGGAACCGATGATGGCCGCCAGCTTAGCAACGTTTCAGTTTGACGTCAAACTGTTTGTCGTCCTACATTAGCGGCACGACGGTTGCATGGGCGGTTGCGCGCCGTGTCACGACAGCCAGTGCACCAGCGCGAGGCTCAGCACGGGGAAATACACGAGCAGCGCAACGCGCAGCGCATCCGAGATCAGGAAGGGCACGACGCCGCGGAAGGTCTGCGACATCGGCACGTCCCGGGCCAGGCTGTTGATGATGTAGACGTTCATGCCGACCGGGGGCGTGATCAGGCCGATCTCGACGACCATCAGCGCGAGGATGCCGAACCAGATCGCCTTGTCGGTCGCACCGAGTCCCCAGTAGTCGAGACCCATCACCATCGGGAAGAAGATCGGGATGGTCAGCAGGATCATCGACAGGCTGTCCATCACGCAGCCGAGCACGGCGTAGACGGCGATGATCATCGCGAGCACCAGCATCGGCGGGGCTCCGGACGCGTCTACCCAGCGCGCCAGTTCCGCCGGCATCTGGGTCAGTGCCAGAAAGACGTTCAGCACGTCGGCGCCGAGCAGGATCAGGAAGATCATGCCGGTCGCTTCCGCGGTCCCGTAGAGGCACTCGACGAGGCCGCCGATGCGCATGCCGCGCGCGAGCGCCAGCATCCCGGTCGCGAGCGTGCCGACCGCGGCCGCTTCGGTCGGCGTGAACACGCCCGCGTAGATGCCGCCGATCACGACCAGGAAGATCAGCACGATCGGCCACACCGCGGCGAGGGCGCGCAGCCGCTGCGCGCGGCTCGCGCGTTCCCCGGCCGGCCCGGAGCCGGGGAACAGGCGCACGTAGATCGCGATCGCGGCCATGTAGCCCAGCGCGGCGATCGTGCCCGGCACGAATGCCGCGATGAACAGCTTTGCGATGTTCTGCTCGGTGAGAATGGCATAGATCACCAGCACGATCGAGGGCGGGATCAGGATGCCCAGCGTGCCGCCGGCCGCGAGCGCACCGGTGGCGAGCGCCGGCGAGTAGTCGAGCCGGCGCAGCTCGGGCAGTGCCACCTGGCCCATCGTCGCGGCGGTCGCGAGCGACGAGCCGCAGATCGCGCCGAAGCCCGCGCACGCACCCACCGCAGCCATCGCGACGCCGCCGCGGTGGTGCCCGATCAGCGCGCCGGCCGCCTCGAACAGCGCGCGCGACAGGCCGCCCTTGGACGCGAAATGGCCCATCAGCAGAAACATCGGCACGACCGAAAGATCGTAGACCGAGTAGCGCCCGTAGGCAGCCGTCTTCAGGTAGCTGAGCAGCGGATCCAGGCCCGCGACCGTGACGTAGCCGGCGGCACCGGTCGCGAACATCGCGATGCCGATCGGCACGCGCAGCGCCAGCAGCGCCAGCAGCAGCCCGAGGAAGGCGGCGGCAGTGCCGCTCACCTCGCCGCGCTCCTGAACTCGCTCCAGGCGGCGTGCGCTCCCGCAGCCGAGAGCAGCGCGAACGAGGGTAGCATCAGCGCATAGGCGTACCAGACCGGCACGCCGAGCAGCATCGTGCCCTCGGCCGCCTGTTTCAGGCTGACGGTGCCCAGCGCGATGCGCCACGCCAGCAGCGCCGCCGTCCCCGCGAGCAGCGCCGCGCCGATGCCGTCGAGCACGGCACGGGCGCGCCGCCCGAGACCGGTCGTGAA
The DNA here is from genome assembly GCA_037440385.1 of Rhodocyclales bacterium. Classification (GTDB taxonomy): domain Bacteria; phylum Pseudomonadota; class Gammaproteobacteria; order Burkholderiales; family Rhodocyclaceae; genus CG2-30-68-42. The sequence continues at coordinate 18,773 of JBBIUI010000037.1, forward strand.
AAAGTCGACCAGCACGTGGCCGCGCCGCATCTGACACCACGGCAGGAACGCGCTGACCGACACCGCGCAACCGAGCTGCACCAGCTCGAAGTCCCCGAGCAGCGGTCGCCCGCTGATCCAGCGGCTGAGGATGCTGCCCGCCGACATCACCGCCATCGCGACCAGCACGGCTCCGCCGGCCAGTGCGAGGCCGCGGCACAGGTGGAAGAGCAGCCGGCCGGCCGGATCGGGCGGCACCGCGAACCGCTGCCCCGGCGGCTCGCTCATCGGCTCGTGCCTTCGCTGCGCGCGGCAACGCTACCGTCGTCGCGCATCGCCGGGCTACCTGGTGTCGTACTTGCGGATCAGATCCTGCGCGCTCTTGAGCAGCGCCTTTCCGTCGTAGCCCTTGGCGGAGACTTCCTTCAGCCACGAGTCATAGACGACCTGGCCCGCGCGCTGCCAGTTCGTCAGTTCGGCGGCGGGGACGGTGTTGAACTGGTTGCCACGCTTGACCGCGAGATTGCGCGCGCCCACCGCCGAATCGTCCCAAACCTTGCCGACCCAGGCCGAGGCATCCGCACCGCTGTTGGCATCGATGACCTTCTTCAGGTCCGCCGGCAGGCCGTCGTACTTGGCCTTGTTCATCGCGAAGATGAATGCCGTCGTGTAGAGCGCACGCGAGCTCGGGTCCGTTTCGGTGTGGAACTTCACCAGTTCATGGACCTTGACCGCGGGCACCACCTCCCAGGGAAGCATCGCCCCGTCGATGACGCCTTTGGACAGCGCTTCGGAAACCTGCGGCACCGGCATGCCGACCGGCGTGGCGCCGAGCGCTGCGAGCAGCTTGTTGGTCTGGCGGGTCGGCGCGCGCAGCTTCAATCCCTTGAAGTCCGCGAGCGTGCGGATCGGCCCCTTGACCAGATGCAGGTATCCTTCGTCATGCACGTGGAACAGGATCGGATGCACGTCCTTGAAGTCGCTGCGATCCAGCTTGTTGGCCGCCACGTATTCCCACAGCGCGCGGCTCGCGGCCTGCGCGGTCTTGGTCATGAACGGCAGCTCGAACACCTCGATCGCCGGGAACCGGCCCGCGGTGTAGCCGGGCAGGGTCCACACGATGTCCGCCACCCCGTCGCGCACCTGGTCGATGAGCTGCGGCGGCGTGCCGCCCAGTTGCATCGCCGGATAGATCTGGCACTTGAGCCTGCCTCCGGATTCCTTGCCGATCTTGTCGCACCACGGCTTGATGAACTTCGAATGCGCCGTCGAGGGTGGCGGCAGGAAGTGATGCACCTTCAAGACCACCTCCTGGCCGCTGGCCGCACCCGCAACCGCGACCAGCGCCGCACCCGCCAGCACCCGCGCCATGCTCCAGAACATTTCGTCGCCTCCCGTTGGAATGTGTCCAGAAACGATCGCGCAACCGGTGCGGATCGCGCAACAACCTTAGCAGCAACTTCGGCCCCGATCAAATCATTCGTTGCACCACCGGATGCCACACGGCTAGAATGCCATCAGGATTTCGACCGGAGCGCCGCCGCCATGACCGCGAGGAAACGAACCGCCGCCACAGCCCGCAAGACCGATCTCGGCATCCTGCCGAGCCTGATGGGCTACCAGCTCCGGCTGGCGCAGATCGCGATCTTCCGCGACTTCAGCGCCAGCCTCGGCGCGCACGGTATCACGCCCGGCCTGTTCGGCGTGCTGGTGATCATCGAGGCCAATCCGGGCATGAAGCAGACCGAGCTGGCGCGCGCCACGCACCTCGACCGTTCCACCGTCGTTTCGGTGATCGACAACCTGGAACGGCGCGGGCTCGTGATCCGCCGCGCGGAAGCGGCCGACCGGCGCTCCAACGCACTCGCGCTCACCGCCGAGGGCAGCGCGCTGCTCAAGCGGCTCAAGCGGATGATCGCCCAGCACGAGAAGCGCATCGTGCGCCACCTCGACGCCGACGAGCGGGCCAGCCTCGTGCGGCTGCTGCAGAAGATCCTGCCCGAGCACCGCTGAACGGCGCGGGCGCGCGCGGCACGGCGCGGGTGCCCGGCATTTTATCTGCTGTGCAAACTGTTTGACTTCCACCTTTTCGTGCGCTACAGTGGGCTCGTCGAGAATGCGGCGGGAGCGCGGATGGGCGTCCGGCAGAAAGTCACACGGCTCGCGGCGAGGCTGTTCGACGCGCCGCAGTACCCGAACCAGGGCGCGACGCTGTTCGTCGATCTGGAACGGCGTGAGTGCCTGCGCAAATACCTTCCGGTGGAAGTGCTGCGAAGCTTCCTGGGCGGGCGGGGCGCCAACATGTTCCTGCTCTACAACCTGCTCGAGGAGGAGCGCGACGCGCTCGACCCCGAGGTTCCGCTGATCTTCGGCGCGGGCGTGCTCACCGCCGAGATGCCCTCGGCCACCCGCGGCAATTTCACCAGCCGCTCGCCCGACTCGCAGGCGATCCTCGACTCGAACGCGGGCGACTATTTCCCGTCTTTCGTCAAACGCCACGGCTACGACCACCTGGTGCTGTACGGCCGCGCACCCGAATGGACGCTGCTCAGGATCGCGCACGAGGACGTCGAATTCGCCGATGCGCGCGCCTATGTCGGCATGGACAACCTCGATCTGACCGCCGCGATCGAGCGCGATTTCCGCTGCACCGAGCGCAAGGACATGGCGATGGCGCGCATCACCTCGGCCGGCGAGAACCTGGTGTTGTGCGCGGGCATCATGGGCGGGCCGAAGTCGATCTGGGCGCGCGGAGGCACCGGCGCGAAGATGGGCTCGCTGAAGCTCAAGGCCATCGTCGTGCTCGGCAAGCCGATCGAGCCGGCCGTGCACAAGCAGCTCAAGGACTACAACAAGCTGATCGGCAAGAAGATCACTTCGACGTCCGTGATCCGCAACGCGCTGAAGATGGTCGGCACGCCGTTCCTGTACAAGCCCTCGCGCGTGCTCGGTGCGATGGGTGCGCTGAACAACCAGCGCACCACCTGGCACGAGAGCCTGGACGCCGACAACTTCGACCCGTACCGGCCCGGCATGGATGGCTGCTTCAAGTGCCCGGTGCATTGCCGCAACCAGAACGACATGACCCCCGGGGGCAAGGGCGGCTGGGGGGCAGCCGCGCTGAGGGGACTCAAGGGCAACGCGAGCTACGACAAGGCCCAGGCCGACATCGAGCACGCGCGCCGCCGGACCTACAACGGCATCCACGCCGACGGGAAGTTCGACCGCTATGACAAGGGGGACGGACCGGAATACGTCACGCTGGGCAAGTTCGGGCCGCTGATCGGCCTGAAGGAACCCGAACAGGTGCTGCGGCTGAACAACATCCTCAACGACCTGGGCCTGGATTCGGCTTCCACCGGCAGCGCGATCGCCTGGGCGATGGAGCTGTGGCAGCGAGGCATCCTGACACGCGAGCATACCGGCGGCATGGAGCTCGCCTGGGGCGACTATGCGACGATCGAACGGCTGCTGTTCATGACCGCGCGGCGCGAGGGGTTCGGTGACACCATCGCGGATTCGAGCCGGGCGGTCGAGCGCGGCAAGTACCCGGGCGAAGCGCTGCGTTACCGGATGGCGGTCAAGGGGCTGTTCCAGTCCGACCCGCACGACTCGCGCATCCTGAAGGCCTTCGCGCTGGGACTCGCGGTGGCCACCCGCGGCATGGATCACCTGCGCAACCGCGTGACGCTGGAGATCAACGCGCGCATCAACGACGATCCGGCATTCAAGCTCGCGCTGTACGGCGGCACCGTCGCGCCGCAGCCCAACGGCTACGACGGCAAGGAGATCGCGGTGCGCAAGTGCGAGAACAACTACGCGATCGGCGATTCCGTCGGCATGTGCCGCTTCAACACCCGGCTGTTCAATTCGCCGACGCTGCCCGACCCGAACGATTTCGCCACGCAGATCCGCACCCTGACCGGCATCGACCTCGATGCCGCGGCACTCGACGAGGCGGGACGCAACATCACCTGCATCGAGCGCATGCTGAACTTCCGCCTCGGCCTGCGCGCGCGCGACGACACGCTGCCGGAGCGCTGGTTCGACGAAGCCATCGAGGTCGGCCCGTTCAAGGGCGAGAAGGTCGACCGCGCGCAGTTCGAACGGATGAAGGCGCGCTTCTACGAGATCACCGGGCTGAATCGCGAGGGCGTGCCGGCGCTCGAATGGCACGAGAGGCTCTCGCGCACGATCACCGGGTTCGCGATCCGCGTCGAGCTGCCCGAACCGCTGCCCGGCGCGCCGGAACGCTCGATCGTCATCGACGAACCGGTTGCCGATGCGCGGGAGCTGCGACAGGCCGTCCGGCGCCGATTGCCGGAGGCGGCCGCGGAACTCGACGATCCCTCCTGGAACATCGCGGTCAACGGCGAGATGCTGCTGTGCGGCGAGACTGCCGCG
>JBBIUI010000038.1:0-22335 GCA_037440385.1 Rhodocyclales bacterium
GTGATCGCGTGCGCGCGCGCTCCCCCCACGCGACGCGGCAACAGATAGGTCCAGTATTCGGAACCGTACAGGTTGCCCATGCCCTTGTAATGCGGGTTCAGCACGACGGCCTCGCGTGCGAATACCAGATCGGCGGCCAGCGCGAGAAAAACGCCGCCCGCGCCGGCGTTGCCGCGCATCGCGGCGATCGTGAGGTGGGTGCCGCACTCGAGGATCGCGCGGCACAGCTCGTCCATCGCCTCGATGTTGCGCATCGATTCGTCGGCCGGACTGTCCGCGGCTTCGATCACGTTCAGGTGGATGCCGTTCGACCAGAAGTCGGCGCCGCCCATCAGCACGATCACTCGCGTGTCGCGTTTCGCCGCTTCGAGGAAGGCATCGCGTAGCCGCAGGCAGTGCGCCGTCGACATCGCGCCGTTGTAGAACTCGAAGTACAGCAGACCGACCGGGCCCGTTTCCTCGTAGGAGATGTCCTGCCACGTGCTGGCGTCGCGCCATGGCAGCACGGACTGCGTCGCTTCGGGCAGCACGCCCGCGGCCTCGGGCAGCGCCATCGCGGCCGGCACTTTGAAATCCGCTTCGCCGCCATCGCGTTTCGCATGCGTGATCCACACCGCGCCGTCGACGGTCGCACGGCACAGCGCGCCGTTGCGCCTGGCGATCAGCTCACCCGCCCGCCCGCGCAGCGCGCCTTCCGGATGGGCATCGAACAGCCGGCAGCCCACCTCGCCGATGCGGTCCGCGACGCCTGGGAACCCGTCCGAGGCGCGCAGCTTGCGAAGCGTCGCATCGGTGCCCTCGCGCGCCCAGTCGATGCGCCGGTCGGCCTGCACCATCGGCGGACGCGCAATGCCCCTCACGCCGTTTCGCGAGTAGTCGAGCGGTTCGGGGCGGTAGCCGCCGCGCGCGAACTTTTCGACCGCGTCGAGCAGCGCGGCGACGGCTGCCTCGGTGACTTCGTTCCGATACAGGCTGCCCTTGGCTGCGGGACGCATCGCGAAGGTGCGCTCCGCCCAGATGTCGCCGCCGTCCATCACCGCATCGGCCTGCAGGACGGTGACGCCCCACTCGGTCTGGCCGGTGAGGATCGCCCAGTCGAGCGAGGACGGTCCGCGGTCGCCGACGATGCCCGGGTGCACGATCAGACAGACGTGATTGCGCCAGATCGCCTCGGGGATCGCGCGCTTGAGGAAAGGCGCGACGATCAGCTCGGGCCGGAACAGTTCGACCGCCTCGATCGCCACCGAGTCGTTGATGTCGAATTCGATCGACAGCTCGTGGCCGCGTCGCGTCAGCTCGACCCACAGCCGCTGCGCGAGGCTGTTGAACGAATGCGTCAGAAATAGAATGCGCATCGAACGTTCCCGTGCCATCTCAACAGATCCTCGGCAGCTGCTCGCCGGTGAGCCAGTCGACGATGCGCCGGCCACCGAAGGCCGTGTCCATCTGCACGAAGTGCTGCGGGTCTTCCTGCACCGTGCCGATCGACGCGGCATTCGCGCCGAGCGGATGGCCGCGCATCGCGCCGAGCAGCCGCGCGGCATGTTCCGGCGCGCAGATGCAAACGAGCTTGCCCTCGTTGGCGACGTACAGGGGATCGAGGCCGAGGAACTCGCACGCCGCCGCGACCTCGGTGCGGATCGGCACGTGCGCCTCGTCGATCAGCATGCCGACACCCGACTGAGCGGCGATCTCGTTGAGCGTCGTCGCCAGTCCGCCCCGGGTCGGGTCGCGCAGCACGTGGATGTCGGGCACCGCCTCGACCATGCGCGCGACCAACTCGTGCAGGGCCGCCGTGTCCGACTCGATCTTCGTCGAGAAGCTCAGGTTCTCGCGGCTCGACATGATCGCGACGCCATGCTCGCCCAGCGTTCCCGAAACCAGGATCGCATCGCCCGGTCGGGCGCGTTCACCGGAAATCGACACCGCGCCGGGCACCACCCCTACACCGGTCGTCGTGATGAACACCGCGTCGCCTTTGCCTTTCTCGACAACCTTGGTGTCGCCGGTGACGATCGGCACGTTCGCCTCGCGCGCCGCGCGGGCCATCGATTCGACGATGCGGCGCAGCTCGCCGAGTGGGAAGCCTTCTTCGAGAATGAAGCTCGCGGCGAGATACAGCGGACGTGCGCCGGCCATCGCCACGTCGTTGATCGTGCCATGCACCGACAGGCAGCCGATATCGCCGCCCGGAAAGAACAGCGGCGAGACCACATGCGAATCGGTCGCCATCACCATGCGGCCCGAACCCACCGAAAAACACGCCTGGTCGTTGCGCGCGGCGAGCCACTGGTTGTCGAACGCTGCGAGAAACAGCTCCTCGATGAGCTGCGCCATCGCCCGCCCGCCGCTGCCATGCGTCATGTCGACTCGGCCATGCGTGAAGTCGACGGGGCGGATGTAGCCTTTTTTCATCGTGATCGCAGATCTCGAAGAACGGTTTCGGCGACGACCCGGCGATTTCCGTGGCGCCGTTGCGTGCGGCGTACCCCGGTGATCATCGCGCCGGTTGCCATCGCCGTGTTCATCCTGCCAACGCCTCGCGATGGCGCCCATAGCTGTAGTGCGCCGCGCAGGCGCCTTCGGCGCTGACCATGCACGAACCGATCGGGGTGTCCGGCGTGCACACGGTGCCGAACACCCTGCAGTCCTGCGGGCGCTTGAGGCCGCGCAGGATCGCACCGCACTCGCAGGCCTTGTGGTCCGCAACGGGCCGGTAGGCGATCGCGAATTTGCGCTCGGCATCGAATCCGGCGTACTTGCCCTTGATGCGAAGCGCGCTGTAGGGCACCTCGTTCAGGCCACGCCACTCGAAGCTCTTGCGCAGTTCGAACACCTCGGCCACGATCGCCTGCGCCTTGAGGTTGCCCTCGCGCGTAACCGCGCGCGAGAATTCGTTCTCGACCTCGGCGCGGCCCTCGTTCAACTGCCGAACCAGCATCAGGATGGCCTGCATCACGTCGAGCGGCTCGAAGCCCGCGATGACGACGGGCTTGGCGTACTCCTGGGCGAAGTGCTCGTAGGCGCGGCTGCCGATCACTGTCGAGACATGGGCCGGGCCGATGAACGCATCGAGCGGCACCGTCGTGTGGTCGCGCACCTGCGGGGACTCCAGGATGTTGGCGATCGCCGAGGGCGTCAGCACGTGATTGCAGAACACGCTGAAGTTCTTCAGCCCCAGATCGCTCGCGCGCAGGATCGCCACGGCGGTGGGCGGCGTCGTGGTCTCGAAGCCGATCGCGAAGAACACCACTTCGCGCTGCGGGTGCTGCTGAGCGATTCGCAGCGCGTCGGCGCTCGAATACACCATACGCACCTGCGCCCCTTGCGCCTTGGCCTTGAGCAGCGAGCGGGCGCCAGAGCCCGGCACGCGCAGGCAGTCGCCGTAGGAGGCGAGGATCACGCCGCGATCGAGCGCGAGATCGATGGCGTTGTCGATCCGCCCGACCGGCAGCACGCACACCGGACAACCCGGCCCGTGGATGAGCCGGATGTTCGCCGGCAGCAATCCCGCGATGCCGTAGCGCGAGATCGCATGCGTGTGTCCGCCGCAGAACTCCATGATCTGGTAGCGGCGCGACGGATCGACCTCGCGCGCGATCGCCGCCGCGAGCCTGCGTGCCGTCGCGCCGTCGCGGAATTCGTCGATGTACTTCATAGGCATTGCGCGCCCGGCGCCTCCGGTTCCGACCGGGGAGGGAGCCCGGCGAACAGCGCGAGGGTCTTTTCGGCTTCCGCCGCGTCGAGTTTCTGCAGCGCATAGCCCACATGCACGATCACGTAATCGCCCGGTGCGATGCCCTCGACGAGCGCGAGCGATATCTCCTTGCGCACGCCGCCGACGTCGACGAGCGCCTGCTCGTCCTCGAGTAGCTCGATGACACGTACCGGAATCGCCAGGCACATCTACGGTCCCCTCACGCGAGCGCCGAGCGCCGGATCGCCGCCCAGGCCTGGCCGAGGCTCAGGCCACCGTCGTTGGGCGGCGCCTGGCGCGCCTCGAGCACCTCGAGTCCAGCCCCTTCCAGCTTCGCGCGCAGCGCACCGGACAGCACGCGGTTCAGCAAGCAGCCGCCGCCGAGCGCGATGCGCCCGATCGAATGCGCGCGCGCCGCCGCGATCGCCCAGCGGGCGAGCGCCTCGGCCAGCGTCGCGTGGAACAGCGCGGCGGCGAAGCCGGCATCGCCCTCGTCCGCGAGCCGCTCGAGCAGCGGCAGCAGGTCGAGCACACCGTCGCCGCCGATGCGAAACCCGTCGGCCAACGGCTCGACGCTGCCGTGGCGCGCCGCGAGACCCTCGTAGAGCATCGCCGCCTGGCCCTCGTAGGCCGCGATCTCCCTGACCCGCGCAAGTGCGGCCGCCGCATCGAACAACCGCCCGCAGCTCGAACTCGGCGGCGTGTGCACACCGGCATCGAGCATCATCGCCACCGCGCCGCCCGCGCGCTGCTGCGGGAAACGCGCGCGCAGTTCGGCGTTGCGTCCGAGCCGATGCAGCACCGCCGCCGCCATGCGCCAGGGTTCGCGCGCGGCGCGCTCCCCGCCGGGTAGCGGCAGCTCCCGCAGGTGGCCCACACGCGCGTAGCCGCCGCGTTCCACGCGAAGCAGCTCCCCGCCCCACGCTGCGCCGTCCTCGCCGAGCCCGACACCGTCGAGCGCGAGCCCGAGCAGGAGCCCTTCGATGCGGTGCTCGGCCGCGATCGCCTCGATGTGCGCGTGATGGTGCTGGATCGCGACGGTATCGAGGCCGCGCTCGCGCGCATACTGCGCCGCGAAGCGCGTGCCGTAAAAGTCCGGATGCAGGTCATGGGCGACGATCTCGGGTTCGATGCCCAGCAATCCGCTCAGCCGCGCGATCGCCTCCTGCATCGCGGCGCGGGCCGGCGCGTTGTCGAGCTCGCCGATGTGCTGGGACAGGAAGGCCTCGTCGCCGCGCGTCAGGCAGATCGTGTTCTTCAGGTGTCCGCCCATCGCAAGGACCGACGGTCCGGCGCGCGCGAGGCGGATCGGGCGCGGCGTGTAACCGCGTGCGCGGCGGATGAACTGAACGGCACCGGGCAATCCGGCCTCGGCGACGCGCACGACCGAGTCGTCGCAGCGCGTGACGATGTCGCGATCGTGCAGCAGGTAGGCATCCGCGATGCCCGACAGGCGAGCCAGCGCCTCTTCGTTGTCGCGTACGATCGGCTCCCCGCCGGGGTTCGCACTGGTCATCACCAGCGCCAGCGGCTGCGGTTCTTCCAGCCAGTGCGTGCCCGCCGGTCGCCCGGCCGCCTCGTGGAACAGCAGGTGGTGCAGCGGCGTGTAAGGCAGCATGACGCCGAGCCACTCGAGCCCCGGTGCCACACCCGGCAGGCGCTCGTCGCAGCGCGAATCCTTGGCAAGCAGCACGATGGGCCGCTCGCGCGAGCCGAGCAGTTCGCGTTGCGCCGGCGAGACGCGCGCGAGCCCACCTGCCGAGGCGATGTTGGCGAGCATCACCGCGAAGGGTTTTTCGTCGCGCATCTTGCGGCTGCGCAGCCGCGCCACGGCCTGCGCATCGCGCGCATCGCATGCGAGATGGAAGCCGCCCAAGCCCTTGATCGCGACGATTTCGCCGCGCGCGATGCGCGCCACGGCATCCGCGAGCACGTCGGCGACCCGAAGCAAATGACCCTGCGCATCGCGAATCATGAGCCGCGGTCCGCAATCCGCACAGGCATTGGGCTGGGCGTGGAAGCGCCGGTTCGCCGGCTCGTCGTATTCCGCCCGGCATGCGCGGCACTGCACGAAGCCCGCCATGCTGGTGCCGGGACGGTCGTAAGGCAGCGATCGCGTGATCGTGTAGCGCGGCCCGCAGTGCGTGCAGTTGATGAAGGCATGGCGCCAGCGCCGATTGCATGGATCGAACAGCTCGGCGAGGCATTGCGCGCACACGGCCGTATCCGGCGTCACTGCGGTGTTCGCGACACCGCCGCCGCTGCGCCGAATGACGAAGCCACGCACCTCGGCGCACGGCAACTCGCGCACTTCGACGGCAGTGATGCGCGCGAGCGGCGGCGCCTCGTCGCGCAGCCGCGCAGCCAGGCTGCCGAGCGCGGACGCATCGCCCTGCGCCTCGATCTGAACGCCGTCGGCGTCGTTGCGCACCCAGCCGGCGAGGCCGAGTTCGTGGGCGAGCCGGTAGACGAAGGGCCGGAATCCCACGCCCTGGACCTGCCCGCGCACGCGGATGCGCCGGCACACGATCGCGCGGGCGGCTGCAAGCGTCATCGCCGTTCAGGCGCTCGCGCGCCCGGCGCCGGCCTCGGCCACTCCGCGCCCGATCCACGCGAGCCAGCCGTCGATGCCGGTGCCATCGAGCGCCGAGACCTGCATCACCTCGATGCCCGGATGGACGCGCCGCGCGAAATCGATGCACTTCGCCGCATCGAAGGCCAGATGTGGCAGCAGATCGACCTTGGTCAGCAGCATCAGGTCGGCGGCCGCGAACATGTCGGGATACTTGAGCGGCTTGTCCTCGCCCTCGGTCACCGACAGGATCACGACCTTGTGTGCCTCGCCGAGGTCGAACCCGGCCGGGCACACCAGATTGCCGACGTTCTCGATCATCAGCAGGCCGTTCGCCAGTTCGATGCGTTCGAACGCGTGGCCGACCATGTGGGCATCGAGATGGCACCCCTTTCCGGTATTGACCTGGACAGCCTGCGCGCCGCTCGCCCGGATGCGATCGGCATCGAAGCTGGTCTGCTGGTCGCCTTCGATGACCGCGAGCGGCAGCGCACCTTTCAGCCGGCCAATGGTCTCGACCAGCAGTGTGGTCTTGCCCGACCCGGGACTCGACACCAGATTCAGCGCGAAGATGCCGCGCCCTCGCCACGCGTCGCGGTTCGCGCGGGCGTAGGCATCGTTCTTCGCCAGGATGTCCCGTTCGATGCGCAGCATGCGCGCCCCGGACAGGCCGGGCACCCGCGCGCCAGCCGCACCGGTGCCGAAGTGCGGATCTCCGGAATGAGAAGGATACGCAGCGCGCGGCGCATAGCGGTAGCCGCCGGTGCCATGCGTGTGGCGATGGACCGTGCCATCCTCGCGCACGTGCACGTGCTCGTGCGCCTGCCCCCCGATGGTCGCCTCGCCCTGACCGCAGCCGCACACCTTGCACATTCCGCTCTCCTAGTCGACCTCGAGTTCCCTGACCCGCATCTCGGTGCCGCCGGTCGGTTGGAGCCGGTAGCCTCCGCAGCGCGGACAGGCGCCGTAACGCTGGTGCATCGGCACCGTCTCGCAGCATTCCATGCACCAGCCGCTGCCCGGCACCTCGACGATGTTCAGCACCGCGCCCTCGGCCAGGCTGCCGCGCATCACCGCATCGAAGCAAAAGCGCAGCGCATCGGGCTCGACACCGGCCAACTCCCCGATCTCCAGCCACACCGACCTGACGGTCGCGAACTGCCGGCTCGCGGCGTGCTCCTCGATGATGCCGAGCACGCCTTCGGCGAGAGACATCTCATGCATGCTCCACCCGTATCGCGACAGCCACGCACGGATCGAGCGCATGCGCGAGCATGGCGGCGGCGCGCGCGACCTGGGCTTCGTCGCGCGCGGCAACGCCGACGAGACCCCTGGCGAAGGCGCCTTCGGGATGGAAGTTCCATTCCGTCGGCGCCACGATGCGCAGCCGCGCGAGCTTCCCTTCCTCGATCGTCACGGCATGCACCAGCGTTCCTCGCGCCGTCTCGACTGCGGCCAGGCCGACGCCCGGCCGCAGGCTCATCGGGCTGAACGATGCGCCCGCATCGCGCAACCGGCGCGGCAGGCGGGCCATTTCGATCAACCGCGCAAGCATGCGGGCACCGATGCCACGCACGAGGCGCATGCGCGGATCCTCGGTCTGCCGCGCCCACGCGCCGGTTTCCGCTGGCGCACCCTTCCACGAGGGTAGCCGGGCGAACTCGCCGGATGCCTCCAGCGCGGGTGCGATCGCCTCGAGCAGTTCGGCGCCGGCCGGCAGCGCGGGCGTTTCATCGTCGCCCAGATCCGTAGCACACAACCGCGCCAGCCTCGCAGCCGTCGGCGTCGCACCTCGATCCTTCCAGCCCATGAAGTCGTCCTCCGCCAGACTCAGCCAGACGTCGCAGTCCATGCCATACACGGCGCGCGCCAGAAACTCCTGGGCCTCGTCCGCCAGATCGCACCAGCAGCGATCGCCGTCCTCCTCGTCATCCCACCAGCGCGCACGCGCCCCGATGCGGCCGGCGATCCGGGCAAGCCGCCGCCGCATCGCCACGAACTCCTCGTGCTGCGGCGCTTCGCCCAGCAGCGGCGGAAGATCGAGCAACAGATGCCACAGCGTTTCGTGCAGCCGCTCCGCCGCGACCATGCGGGAACGCAGACGCGCCAGCCCCGGTTCGGCCCGCTCGCCTCGCGCGGCCTCGCTCGCGAGCGCCGCGGCGACCACCTGCGCACGCGCACACACGCTGAAAAGCAGCGGCACCATCTCGATGGCCTGCCCGACGCACCGACCTTCCAGCAGCCGGCTCGAATCCGGTGCGCGCGTCGAGCGGATCGATACGGCGGTAACCCGATTACCATCCCAGCCGATTCCGAGTGCAATCCTGCCTTCTTGGATCATGTTCGCGAGACCGGACGAGCCGATTCGCTAACAAGATCCATGCCGCCGGGAGATGATGGTTTTCCCCTTTCGATTCAGTCGGGCGCGCGCAAACATCGCGGCCGATCCGCATGCATGCTTCCAGCTCGGCGACATAAGTGGAAGCATGCTAACCGGAACCGAGGCTGGTGATCGTTGATCTGCGTCAGTATCGAAGCTCGCCGCCGCCTCGATGCGCACGCGCGGCACGCCGCGCAGCGCCGCGAGCCGATCGAACGCCGAAGGCGGGATGCTGCCGCAGGACTCCTGAACCTCGCGCAGGATCTGCACGACAATCGGCCGCATCGTTGCCCCGACGGGCGACGATCGCCGGGTGATCGCAAACGCCCCATGGCGTTTCGGACACCGCGCAGCACCGTGCAAGAATGCCGCTACGTTACGATCGTTCGTGCGATGCGCATTGACCTGTGCGGATCATTGCGCGGTGCGGCGCGCGAATACCCGGTTGAGCCATTCGCGCCTGCTCATGGGCTGCGGGCACCGCGTATCGGAGCGGCCGGGATCGGTGCCGGGGTCGCCCGAACGGGCGCCCGGCGCCGGCCGTTCCAGCAATTCGAGGCTTGCCAGCGCCACCGCACGCGCAGCCCGTTGGTCGCGGAACTGCCCCATCGGCGAGACCAGCCCGCAGCTAAGGAACTCGCCGATCTCGCGTTCGCGGCTGCAGTGGAACGCATAGCTGCCGGAGGGAAAACGGCGCACCACCCGTTCGCCCGGTGCGCCATCGTGCCACGATGCGGGGTGCACCGGCACCAGAATCAGGTTCATGAACCACGGCGTGATCAACACGCCCTGCCACATTTGCCGGCGCAGCGAGAAACCGATCGCTTCTACCGACAGGACCGGGTTGAGGATCGCAACCCCCTCCAACCGTTCGCGCTGGAAACGCCGGAACGCGGCCTCCAGCAGCGGCGACGGGTCCTCACGGTGGATGCGCGGCGCGCTCACAAGGTAACCTCACGGCCCATCAGGACCGATCGAGCACAACGGTGAAGGATTGTCCAAGGGGGCGGGCGGTCGGCGCTTGCGACGAACCGGCCGACCGCCGCGGTGGGCAACCCGTGGTCGATGCGCCGTCCCCGGTGCGCCGGGTACCTGGCATTCCGGCGTGTTGCCGCCGAGGGTGTCGACCGACTTTCGTGCCCCTGCGATGGCTGCCTGGTGCGCTTGCCTGCGCAAGGCCCACGTGACACCCGCAGCCCGCAGGGCGCCGGAAGGCCACGACGGTCCCCAAAATGTAGCGCCACGCCGACCAAGCGAGAGCGCCTGTCTATGGCCTTACCGCCGCGCCTTCCGACACGGGCAGTCATGGCGCAACCGAAAGGAGTCTGTCCATCGGCAACGATGTCTTCGTCGGGCTGGACGGGGCGGTGCATACCCACGCGGTGTGCCGCATCGACACCACCGGCGCGGTGCTCGATCGCTTCGAGGTGGCCCACGACCGCGATGGTCTGGCCGAACGGATGCGTCGCCTGGCCCGCCACGGCCGGCGCCGGCGCGTCGCCATCGAGCGCCACTCGGGGCTGATCTTCGCTGCCTTGGTGGAGGCCGGCCACCGGATCTTCCCGATCCACCCGAACGCGGTCAGGGCCATCCCGCGCACGCGGTTGCGACCCCACTCATGCCATCCGCATCCCGGCCCGAGCCTGGCTGCGCGTGATCTGGCGCGCCTGGATCGACCGCCGACGCTACGGCCCGGCCCTGCACGGCAGCGCCGTCGCACTCGCCTGTCCACACCGAGGTCGACCCGGGATGTCTCACGTCACCGCTTCCTGCGCCGTCACCGCGGTCAGCGCGTCGAGCAGCGCGAGCGCTTCCAGCGCCCGGTTCCGCTCCACGCGCTCGAAGGCAAACCCGCCGGCCTGGACCAGCACGTAGTCGCCGATGGCGACGTCCTCGGTCATCAGCATCAGGTTGACTTCGCGCGTGCGGCCGAAGCATTCGACCCGGGCGCGCAGGTCTTCCAGTTCGATGATGCGCGAGGGAATGGCGAGACACATCGTCAGCCCGCCCGCAACGGCGCACGCGGCTCGACGGCGATACCGTGCGCAGCCAGTTCGGCCACGATGCCGGCGACCAGCTCGGGTACGCGTGCCGCCACGTCGGGGGTGAGCGTCATGCCGGTTTCCATGGACAGTGGCTCGACACCGAAAATGACGGTCTCGCGCGGCGCCTCGCCAAGGAAGTCGAGATCGGCCAGCACATCGGACAAGCCGACCTGGTGGGGCGAGAGCCTGGTGCGGAAGAATACCGGCACGTCGCCCGCCGCGAGGCGAACCATCGACGCGGGCGCCCGGCCGGTCCTGACCGCATCGGCGACGATGAGCAGGTCGACGCGCGAAAGATCATCGAGCAGTTCCATCCCCGAGGTGCCGCCGTCTATGATTTCGACATTGCGCGGCACCACCCAGCGCTCGCGCATCGCCTCGATGGCACGCACGCCCACTCCCTCGTCCGAAAGCAGGAGGTTGCCGATGCCCAGCACGACGATGCGCATGGAATGCGCACCGACGGCGGTACCCGCGCGGCCGAGGGCGGCTTCGCACACGGGCGTCGGCGCTATTGCACGGTCACCGTGAAGACGTTGCGGCTTTCCGTGTCCGTCAGATGCACTGCGCAGGCAAGGCATGGATCGAACGAGTGCACGGTGCGCAGCACTTCGAGCGGCTTTTCCGGATCCGCGACCGGCGTGCCCAGCAGGCTCGCCTCGTAGGGACCGGCGGCGTCCTTCTCGTTTCGCGGCGCGGCGTTCCAGGTCGTCGGCACGACGCACTGGTAATTCGCGATCTTCCCGTCGCGGATGACGGTCCAGTGCGACAGAACCCCGCGCGGCGCCTGGTGATAGCCCACGCCCAGGATCTCGCCCGAAGGAAACGACGGCTTGTTGTACGTCGTGACGTCTCCCCTGGCGATGTTGTCCATCAGCAGACTCCACTGCTTCTGGAGCGCCTCGACCATCGTCGCGCACACGACCGCGCGGGCCGCGTGCCGGCCGATCGTGGAGTGCAGTGCATCGACTCCGATGCGGATCTTGCCCACCGCCTCGACGGTGTCGATCAGCCGGTTCAGATGACGCACGCCCGGCTCGAATTTCGCCGCCGCCCACGCGAGCACCCACGCGAGCGGTCCGACCTGGGCCGGCTCGCCATAGAAACTCGGCGACTTGACCCAGGAATACTTTCCGTCGTCCTGAAAATCCGTGTATTCGGGATAGGTCTCGCCCTTGTACGGATGCAGCGTGGCACTGCCCCGGTACCAGGCATGCTTGGCGCTCTCGCCGACACCGTCGCGGAAATAGGCGTCGTCGAACGACTTGATCGGTTTGAACGTGCCGAGATCGCCGCCGTGGAGGTAGCCGCCTGGAATCGCGAACTGCGTGCCCCGCGTGTCCAGCGGCAGATCGGGCACGGAAAGATAGTTGGTGAGGCCGCGGCCGATCTTCGTCCAGTCGGCATACATCGCGCCGACTGCCGCGACGTCGATCAGGTACACGTCATTGACGAAGTCCGCGAGCTGGTCGATCCAGCCCTTGATCGCGAGCAGGCGCTCGACCCCGAGCACCGACTGGCTGTCGGTCGCGATCGCATTGGAGACGCCGCCCACCGCGACGTTCTGGATGTGCGGCGTCTTGGAACCGAGGAGGGTGACGATCTTGTTCGCCTTGCGCTGTACGTCGAGCGCCTGCAGGTAATGCGCGACCGCGAGCAGGTTGACCTCGGGCGGCAGCTTCATCGCCGGATGGCCCCAGTAGCCGTTCGTGAAGATGCCGAGCTGGCCGGTGCCCACGTAGCTCGCCAGGCGCTGGTGCACCGCGCGCATCTCGTGCTTGCCGTTGAGGGGCCACGAGGACAGTGACTCGCCGAGCGCGGCCGTTTTGTCCGGATCGGCCTTCAATGCGCTGACCACATCGACCCAGTCGAGCGCCGACAGGTGATAGAAATGGACGATGTGGTCGTGAATCGCGTGCGCCGCGACGATCATGTTGCGGATGTATTGCGCGTTGAGCGGCACCTCCAGCTTCAACGCGTTCTCCACCGCCCGCACCGACGCGATCGCATGCACCGTCGTGCACACCCCGCAGATGCGCTGCGTGATCGCCCACGCGTCGCGCGGATCGCGTCCGACCAGAATCTGCTCGACGCCGCGCCACATCTGGCCCGACGCCCACGCCTTGGCGACCCGCCCGCCGTCGATGTCGCAGTCGATGCGCAGATGGCCCTCGATGCGCGTGATGGGGTCGATGGTGATTCGCTTGGACATTGCGTTCTCCTCGATCGGTTATTTCGCGGGGGCCGCTTCGCGGGGCAACACCGGCAGTGTGCGAACGAAAACGATGTATGCGAGCACTTCGAATGCGATCAGGCCGACCGTCACGAGCAGTTCGGGCAGCGCGGGAAAGTAGTGCCAGCCGTCCCCGGTCTGGTAGCCGACCAGGAAGCCATTGATCCGCAGAAGCATGCCGCCTGCCATCAGCGCAACCGCGCCGATGAACCGTTTCGAAGGATCGCGCCGGGCGGCCTGTGTGCCGAGCAGCACCAGCGGCAGCACGAAGGCGGCCATTTCCAGCCAGAACATCACCGCCTCGATGGTGAAGGCGAAGGCATTGTCGAGCGCGCCGCGCACGACGAGGTCGGCCACGCGCACGACCAGATAGGCGGCCAGCAGCCAGACCATGAGCCTCGTGAGCCGCGCCAGCAGGTCGGCCTCCATGGAGCGTCGGAACGCGGTCGAGGCCAGCGTCGATTCGAAGATCACGACCGCGAAGCCGAGCAGCACCGCCGTCATCAGATACATGAGCGGCAGCAGCCAGCCCGACTGCCACAGCGGATGGATCTGCCGGCCGAAGATCACCAGCAGCGACCCGAGCGAGGATTGGTGCATCGAGGGCAGCAACACGCCGAGCGCGACGAACACGAACAGGACCCTGGAGAGCTTGCGCCTCGCATCCCTCATGCCGAACTTCTCGAAGAAGGTCGGCGCGAACTCGATCCACATCACGACGATGTACGCCGTGATGCACACGGCGACTTCGAACATCACCGAATTGACCTGCGCGTAGCCCGGCCAGAAGATATGCCATACGTTCCACCAGCGTCCCAGGTCGAAGATGACCGACGCGCCCGCCAGCGTGTAACCAAACAGGCTCGCCAGCAGCGCGGGGCGAACCAGCGGGTGGTACTCGCCGCGATTGAAGATGTAGACGAGCAGCGCCATCGCATAGCCGCCGCAGGCGAGCGCCGATCCGATCACGACGTCATAAGCGATCCAGATGCCCCAGGGATAACCGTCGCTGAGGTTCGTCACGGCACCCAGCCCGTAGAAGAAGCGATACAGCAGGATCACGCCCGCGACCGCGGCGAGCACGGCGAGTACGAGCGTGACCGGCGTCAGCAGGCGTCCGCCCAGCGGCGCGGGGGCATTCGCGGCATGCTCAGCCATGACGGTTCTCCTGTTCGTCATCGACTTTCACGGTGCGCCGGGCCACGAACGACAGCACGCCCAGGAATGCGATCGGCATGACCAGGCCGCCGTACAGCGCGTGCTGCAGACCTTCGGAGCTCGCCGCGTCCGAGCGCGGCGGCAGATCGGGATAGCCCAGCTTCTCGAACGGCACGCCGGCGAGCAGGACCATCTGCGTGCCGCCGAATTCCGTCTCGCCGTAGAGGTGATCGACGTATCTCGCCGCGACGCCCGGATAGTCTTGGTCGGGTCCGCCGAGCCGGCCGCGGGGGTAGACCATCGGAGTGCCCGGCTTCGCCGCGCGGCGTCGCGCCGCTTCCTTCTTCAGATCGACGAGCGTGCCGTAGAGCGTCGCGCCGGTCGGGCAGACCTCCGCACAGGCCGCGTAGCCGCCATCCTTCCAGCGATGGCTGCATAACTGGCACTTGGAGATCTGCGGCAGTGCGGAATCGTAGGTGAATCGCGGCACGCCGAACGGGCACGCGGCCACGCAGTAACGGCAGCCGATACAGGCGTTTTTGTCGTAGCGGACGACACCGGTCAGCGGATCCTTGTGCATCGCAGACACCGGGCAGGCCGACACGCACGAGGGATCGACGCAGTGCATGCACGACTTCTTGATGAAGGCGTAGCCATTCTCCGGTTCGTCCTTGCGCCGCCCCGTCCCGTTCCGGTACACCTTGATGACGTTCAGCGTCTTGCCAGAGAGGTCGAGCGGCGTATCCCAGTACCGCTCCTGCGTCGAGAATTCCGGTGGCATGTCGTTCGCCTGCTTGCATGCCGCCACGCACGCCTTGCAGCCCACGCACAGGGTCGAATCGTAGAGCAGCCCGAGTGCCTGCGGCGGCACGCTTTTGTTCTCGCGCGCGTGCGCCGCTGCGCCCGCCGCAAGCGCCGCAGCGCCGGCGGCCAGTGACGATCTGAAGAATTTGCGCCGGTCCATGATCACTTGTCCTTTGGACGTTCCGACTCCTGCCTGCCGGCCTCGGACCTGCCGAGGTTTCTCGCGAGCATCGCCGCACCTCCGGCCGCCGCGCCGGCGATCGCCGCGAGCGCCGCCGCCGAGGCGAAACTCGTCTTGCCCTGATCCTCGACGATGCGCGGGTAGGACAGCGGCGGCACGACGTTCTTCAGCACCGCGACCTCGTGGATCGCCTTGGTGAAACCGACCCCCTTCTCGGTACAGCCGATGCACGGATGGCCGACGGCCACCGGCCAGCTCGATTCGCCCACGTCGCCGAAGCCGATCGTCGGGCAGTTGGCGTAGGTCTCCGGGCCCTTGCAGCCGAGCTTGTACAGGCAGTAGCCCTGGCGGTGCCCGGCGTCGCCGAACGCCATCGCGAATCGCCCCGCATCGAAGTGGGCGCGCCGCTCGCAGTTCTCGTGGACGAGCCGGCCGTAGGCGAATTTCGGCCGCCCGAGCGCGTCGACCTCCGGCAGCTTGCCGAAGGTCAGCAGGTGCACCGCGCTGGCGAGGAAGTTGTAGGGATTGGGCGGGCAGCCGGGAATCGTCACCACCGGTTTGCCGAGCACTTCCGCGACGCCCGACGAGCCGGTCGGATTGGGCTTGGTCGAGGGCATTCCGCCCCACGACGCGCAGGACCCGATCGCGACGACCGCGGCGGCGTCCGCGGCGCACTCCTTGAGAAGGTCGATCGCGGTCTGCCCGCCGATCTTGCAGTAGATCCCCTTGTCCCTGACCGGAATCGCACCTTCGACGACCAGGACGTACTTGCCCTTGTTGTCCTTCATGGCGGCCCTGCGAGCGGCCTCGGCCTGGTGACCGGCGGCCGCGAACAGCGTCTCGTGGTAATCGAGCGAGATCACGTCGAGGATCAGTTTGTCGAGACTCGGATGCTCGGCGCGCAGCAGCGACTCGCTGCAGCCGGTGCATTCCTGGAAATGCAGCCAGATCACCGAGGGCCGCCGCTTCGTCGCGATCGCCTTGGCGATCGCCGCCTCGGCGCCCGCAGGCAAGCCCAGCGTGGCTGCGGTCGCGGCGCAAAACTGCAGGAATTCTCGCCGGCCGATGCCGAGCCGATCGACGACCGCCGCGGCGGCCCGCGTCGATTCCCTGAGACAAGCTTCGTTCATGTTCGCGCTCCCTGTCGATGAACCCGTGGCGAGTTCGCGCCGCACCCGCCCGCCGTGCAGCCGGCGCGCAGCGCCGTAGCCGGAAGCGATATCAAGTTCCGTGCCCGCCGCGGCGGATCACGAAATGTCCAGACCGAACAACGATTTGTTCGCGCCGGCCGGGCGCATTTCCCGAGACGATCCTGGGCGGAGCTTGCGGCGCGGTTACCGGAACGGAAGCGAGGTTTGCAGATATACTTTATTGATCAATTATTTAGGATGCTGCTTCGGCGGCTGCCGCGGCGCGCGATTGACGAGGTAGATTCCCGCAGCCACCAGCAGGAGCGCCGCGAGCAGCGCACCGGTCACGCGTTCGCCGAGCAGCGCCGTGCCGGCGGCCACGCCGAACAGCGGCGTCAGGAACGCGAAGGCGGACAACCGGCCGGCAGGATAACGGGTCACCAGCCAGAACCACATCAGGTAACTCGCGAACGCGACGAGCACGCCCTGGTAGAGCAGGCATGCCAGGATCAGCGCGTCGATGCGCACGAAGCCGGGCTCGCCTCGCGCGAGGCTCGCCAGCGGCAGCGCCAGCGCCGACACGCCGAGCTGATAGAACAGCGTCTTTGTCGCACTGACCCGCGCCAGCGCGCTCGTCTTGATCAGCAGCGTGGTCGCGGCCCAAAGCAGCGCGGCGCCCAGCACCAGGGTGTCGCCGACGAGCTCTCGCTGAGCGGCAACGACAATGCCAACGGCGTAGGCCGCGAGGATGCCGGCAAAGGCGCAGGCGAGCCCGAACCATTGCGAGGCGCGCATCCGCTCGCCGGGCACGAAGAGGTGCGCGCCCAGCGCGATCATCAGCGGCGCCGTGTACAGGAAGATCACGCTGCGCGATGCGCTGGTGTAGCTCAGCCCCCAGTAGATCAGCGCGAACTCGCCCGCGAACAGAAGCCCGGCCAGTACGCCGGGCACCAGCGTCGCGTCACGGCGCACGAGCGGGATCGCGCGCGCAGCCGACCACAGCCACAACAGCAGCAGCGCGATGACCGAACGCAAGCCCGCCTGCAGCAGCGGCGAGATACCGGCGTTGGCGACCTTGATGGCGACCTGCTGCACGCCCCAGCTCGCGCACAGCACCAGCATCGCGGCCATGGCCATGCGGTCGAGCCGCGCATGCATCGCCCCCGGCCGCGGAGCTGCGGCGACGGTGTCGGGTTTCAGCGCAGCGCCCGCCGGTACTGGATCGCCTCGGCCACATGCGCGCCGGCGATGGCGTCGGCACCGGCGAGATCCGCGACGCTGCGCGCGAGCCGCAGCACGCGGTGATAGGCGCGCGCCGACAGGCCGAGCCGGGCCACGGCCTGGCGCAGCAGTTGCATCGCCGCGGCATCGGGTGCGCAGAATTCGTCGACGCCGGCCGGTCCGAGCGCGGCGTTGGCGCAGCCCTGGCGGCCGATCTGGCGGGCGCGTGCCGCTTCGACGCGCGCGCGCACCGCCGCGCTCGGCTCGGCCCGATCCCGTCGTTGCAGTTCTTCCTCGGGAACGTCGGGCACCTCGATCAGCAGGTCGATGCGATCGAGCAGCGGACCGGACAACCTCGCCCGATAGCGGGCGACCTGGTCGGGCGTGCAGCGGCAGCGCCCGTTCGCGTGCCCGAGATAGCCGCACGGGCAGGGGTTCATCGCCGCGACGAGCTGGAAGCGCGCGGGAAAGTCGGCGCGTTGCGCCGCGCGCGACACCGTGATGCGCCCGGCCTCCAGTGGTTCGCGCAGCGCCTCCAGCACGCGCCGGTCGAATTCGGGCAGTTCGTCCAGGAACAGCACCCCGTTGTGCGCCAGCGAGATTTCGCCCGGGCGCGGAGCCGCGCCGCCGCCCACCAGCGCGGCGGCGGAAGCCGAGTGGTGGGGCGCGCGAAACGGCCGCCGCCGCCACTCACCGGCCCGGAAGCTGCCGCCGGTGGAACGGATCGCCGCGCTCTCGAGCGCCTCGTCCTCGGTCATCGCCGGAAGCAGGCCGGGGAAGCGCGCCGCGAGCATGGACTTGCCCGTACCCGGCGGGCCGACCATCAGCACGCTGTGTCCGCCGGCCGCGGCGACCTCGAGCGCGCGCTTCGCATGCGCCTGGCCCCTGACCTCGGAAAGGTCGGGATACGCCGCCTCGTCGGCGACCGGCGCGCCACGGAAGACCTCGATGGTGCTGCGCCCGGCGAGATGCGCACAGACCTCGAGCAGCGAGCGTGCCGGCAGCACGAGCGCATCGCGCACGAGCGCGGCCTCCGCGGCATTGTCCGCGGGCACCACGAGGCGGTGGCCGGCGCGCGCCGCGCACAGGCACATCGGCAGCACGCCGCGCACCGCACGCAGCTCGCCCGACAGCGAGAGCTCGCCCGCGAACTCGTGATCGCCCGCGGCTGCCTGCGGCAACTGCCCCGAGGCGATCAGGATGCCGAGCGCGATCGGCAGGTCGAAACGGCCGCCTTCCTTGGGCAGATCGGCAGGAGCGAGATTGACGGTGATGCGGCGCGCGGGAAATTCGAAACGGGCGTTCTGGATCGCCGCGCGCACGCGGTCGCGCGCCTCCTTGACCTCGGTATCGGGCAGGCCGACCAAAGCGAAGCTCGGCAACCCGTTGGCGAGGTGGACCTCCACCGCGACCTCGGGCGCCTCCATGCCGGCCAGGGCGCGGCTGTGCAGCACGGCCAATGACACCAGCGTTCCTCCCGTACCCGGATTTCCCGTCGGGCGGCCCTGCCCGCGCCCGTGGGGCCGACCTGCGAGCTGCGCGCGCCCGAATCGGCGATCCGGGCCGAGCCCACGACGGCGAACTGTAGCACGGGGCGGCGGCGCCCCCGGAGAGCGTCGAATCCGCGCCGTGTCAGTCGCGGAACGCCTCGACCGCGATGCGCAGCGCGATCTCGTCGCCGACCGCGGGCAGGAACTTCGTCATCCCGAAGTCGGAGCGCCGGATCATTCCGGTGGCATCGGCGCCGCAGGCCTCGCGCTTGGTCGTCACCTGCACGCCGCAATGGAAACGCGTGACCTCGAGCGACAAGGCACGCGTGACGCCGTGCAGCGTCAGCTCGCCGTCGAGGCCGACGAGCCGGTCGCCGTCGAAGCGCAGGCTCCGCGACGTGAAGCGCATCTGCGGATACTTCGCGGCGTCGAAGAAATCCTCGCTCCTGAGGTGCGCGTCCCATTTCTCGAACCCCATGTCGATCGAGCCGGTCTCGATCGCGATGTCGACGCTGCCTGCCTTCGCGGCGCGGTCCAGCGTGACCTTTCCCGAGCTCTGGTTGAATCGGCCGCGTTGCGTGGAAAAGCCCAGATGGCTCACTTCGAACACGGGGTAGGTGTGCCGGGGATCGACGGTATAGGACTCGGCCGCGATCGCGGGTGCGGACAGGGCGCCGGCGGCGGCGAGCGCGAGGATGTGCTGCTTCATGGACTCTCCTGTGCGATGTGATGGAAGGTCACGCCGGCGCGGCTGCGACGGCGATGCGGAACCTGACCCGGATCTCGTCGGCGACCGTATCGGTGTCGGACCAGATCCCCTCGCCGATCCGGTAATCGAGCCGCTTCAGCACGAACTCGCCCTCGAGGCGGCCTGCATCGCCCTGCCGGACGAATCGCGCGGGCACGCTCAGCTCGCGCGTGAGGCCCTTGATGGTCATCCGGCCGGCGATCTCGTAACGGTTGTCTCCGATCGGCTTCACGCTGCTCGACACGAAACGCGCAACCGGAAATCTCGCGACATCGAACCAGTTCTTCCCCTTGACTTCCTCGTTCGCCTCGGCGGACCCGGCGTCGATGCTTGCGGGATCGACGTCGATCTGCGCTTGGGAACCGCCCGGCCTGGCCGGATCGAACGCGATCTTCGCGCGGAAGCGGCGGAATCTGCCGTCGACCGACACGCCCATCTGCCGATACGCGAAGCCGACCTCGCTGCGTTCGGGCACGACCCGATTGTATTCGGCAGCCTGAACGGAGCCACAGGCGAGCGCCCCGGCGAGCGCCCCGGCGAGCAACCACCAGAGGTTCATTGCATCGTGAGCTTGCCGGCGCGCCCCGGCAGCATGCGTGCGAGCAGACCGTCGCGCTCGATGAACTGATGCTTGGCGACCGCCGCCAGATGCACCGCGACCGTGCCGGCCAGCGTGTAATCGAGAAATACGTGGATGAACCTCAGCGCCTCGGCGGCGGCCTTGTCTTTGGCGAGCAGATCGGGAATCGGCAGCACCCCGAACAGCACGGTCTGGAACCCCGCCGCGGAGCTGAACAGCCAGCCGCTGAGCGGCACGGCCATCATCAACAGGTAGAGCAGTGCATGGGTCGCGCGCGCGATCGCGAGCTGCCAGCGCGGCATCGCGGGCGGCGCAGGCGCGTCGTGCGTGAGCCGCCACGCGAGCCGCAGCATGACCAGCGCGAACGCGGTGACGCCCACCCACTTGTGATACGAATAGATCTTCAGCTTCTCCGGCGAGAGCGGCAGGCCGACCATGTACAGCCCGACCGGAAACGTCACGAACAGCATCAGCGCGATCGTCCAGTGCATCGCGATCGCGAATGGCGCATAGGCCGCCGGGCGAGAACTCGGGTACATCCCGTTTCGACTGTCCGACTGCCCGATCGTTGCGCACGAAAACGCCGGCCGTCTCAGGCCGGGTCTTCGCCGCGCAGCCGCGTTTCGAGTTCTTCGACGCGCGCCTCCAGCACGTCGAGCCGCTGCCGGACGCGTGCGAGCACTTCGCGCTGCACGTCGAATTCCTCGCGCGTGACCAGGTCGAGCCGGCTGAACAGCCCGGAGAGCATCGCGCGGGCGTTCTTCTCCAGATCGGCGGCCGGGCTCGCGGCAACCAGCTCCGATATGCGTTTGGAAAGCTCGTCCAGAAGGTTGGGATTCAGCATGGCGGCCACCCCCATCGGTGGCGGAAAAGTGTAGCACGGGCTGCCCGGCCCGGATCACCCGCGATCGCGTACCATGGCGGCTCCGTGGACATCGTTCGGAGGAATCGGCAATGCGTACATGGCTGCTGCTGGCGATGATGCTCCTCCCGTTGCCGGCGTTCGCGCTTTCGCTGGCGGATCTGACCGAAAGCGACACCGCCGGAGGGCTGCGCCAGGCGCTCGTGCAGGGCGCAGGCGCCGCGGTGGCCAAGCTCGGCCGGACCGACGGTTTCCTCGGCAACGCGGCGGTGCGCATTCCGCTGCCCGACGGCCTGCGTCAGGCGGAGGGGCTGATGCGCGGGCTGGGCATGGGCAAACAGGCCGACGAACTGGTCACGGCGATGAACCGCGCCGCCGAAGACGCCGTGACGAAGGCCAAGCCCATCCTGGTCGGCGCCGTTCGGAAGATGACGGTGGCCGATGCCAAACAGATCCTGACCGGCGGCGACGACGCGGCCACCCAGTATTTCCGCCGCGCCACGTCCGCGCAGCTCACCGAGCAGTTCCTGCCCGTCGTCGCGAAGGCCACGGCCAAGGTCGGGCTCGCGGAGAAATACGACCGCTACGCCGGCAAGGCGGCGAAATTCGGGCTGATCAAGGACGAGGACGCCCGGCTCGAACACTACGTCACGAGGAAGGCACTCGACGGTCTGTTCCTGATGATCGCCGAGGAAGAGCGCGCGATCCGCAAGGATCCGATCGGCGCCGCAGGCAGTCTCGCGAAGAAGGTGTTCGGCGCGCTCAAGTGAGGCGGCGCGCCGGTAACCGATCGCCGGCTACTTCGCCTGCGCCACCATGTATTCGACGGTGGTGCGGATCTCGGCATCGGTGAGCGCCGGATTGCCCGCCCGGGGCGGCATCGCATTCTTTCCGTTGACGACCGACTTGACCAGCCCGTCGACGCCGGCGGCCAGCCGCGGCGCCCACGCCGCCTTGTCGCCGAGTTTGGGCGCGCCCGCCACACCCGCCGCATGGCAGGCGATGCAGACCTTGTCATACACGCCCTTGTCCGCGCCGGATGCCACCGCCGGCGCCGGCGCTGCCGCGGGTGCCGCAGCCGCTACCGCCGGTGCCGTACTCGCCGGAGCCCCTGCCGCCGGTGCAGCCGGCGCACCGAGCTCCAGCTTCGCGACCGGCTGGATCAGCGCGTTGGTCTTTTCCTCGGCAGGCTTGTCGCCGCCGCGCCCGCACCCGGCGAGCGCGAGCACCGCCG
>JBBIUI010000039.1:0-21728 GCA_037440385.1 Rhodocyclales bacterium
CAGTCGCGTTGCGGCGGGCGGCGCCGCCACCGTGCTGGCTTCGGCACTGGATGCGCCGGGGGCACGCTTCGCGCGCGAGCACGGCGGCAACGCAGCGGTGCGCGCACTGCGCCGCGCGGGCGATGCCGTTCCGCTCGCCGCGCTCGCCGCAGCCGGACTCGCCGCGCTCGACTCGCATGACCGCCGGCTCGCGGATACCGGGATCGCGGCGCTGCAGGCGGGGCTCACCGGCGTGCTCGCCGATCAGGGTCTGGAGTTCGCACTGGGACGCTCGCGCCCCGAAGCCGGGATGGGCCGGGCCGACTTCCACCCGATGCGCGCGGGCAACCTGGGCTCCTCGCTGCCTTCCACGCACGCGGTGCTGGCCTGGGCGCTGGTGACCCCCTTCGCGCGCGAATACGAGGCGCCGTGGTTGTACGGCGCCGCGGCGCTCACCAACTTCGCGCGGGTTTCCGGCGGCAGGCACTGGTTGTCCGACACCGTCGCCGGCGCGCTGATCGGCTATGCGACGGGCAGCCTGTTCTGGCAATGGCGGCGCAAGCCGGACGACGCGCTGCGCGTCGACATCGGGCCGGGCGGCATCCGGGCCAGCGTGCCGCTGCGCTGAGCGGCGGCGCGCGCGGCACCCGCGCGCAAGCAGCCGGTACGGACGGGATCGTGACCGGCGGGCGGCCGACCCGATCGCACGACGGTTGCCGCGCCATGCGACCCGTGCGCCGTGCGTCCCGTGCGGCGATGGAGGTTCGAACGCGGCGAATTGAATTTCCGCGAGCGCCCGCGGTCTGTCGCTGACCCGACCGGACAGGACAGGACCATGGCCAATCGCCTCGCCCAGGAGACCTCCCCTTACCTGCGGCAGCATTCGGACAACCCCGTGGACTGGTACCCATGGGGCGAGGAAGCGCTCGCGCTGGCCCGCTCCCGGGATGCGCCCATCCTGCTGTCGATCGGCTATTCGGCGTGCCACTGGTGCCATGTCATGGCCCATGAATCCTTCGAGGATGCCGGGGTCGCCGCAGCGATGAACCGGCATTTCGTCAACATCAAGGTCGATCGCGAGGAGCGGCCGGATCTCGACCAGATCTATCAGAGCGCGCACCAGGTGCTCACGCAGCGCGCCGGCGGCTGGCCGCTGACGCTGTTCCTGACGCCGGACGGCATGCCGTTTTTCGCGGGCACGTACTTTCCGAAATCGCCGCGCTACGGCCTGCCCGGCTTCGCCGACCTCCTGGAGCGCATCGCGCGGGCCTATCGCGAGCGCCGCACCGAGATCGTCGAGCAGAACCAGGCGCTCGCCGCGGCGCTCTCGAGCATGCTGCCGGGCGGCGCCGCGCAACCTTGCGTGCTCACCGACGAACCGCTCGCGGCGATGGCGCAAGCGCTGCACGCGGGTTTCGATGCGACCCACGGCGGTTTCGGCGGCGCGCCCAAGTTCGCCCATCCATGCGAGCTGGACTTCCTGCTGCGCCGCTCGCACGAGTGCGCCGACGAGCGCTCGGCTGCCATGGTGACCGCCACGCTCACCGCGATGGCCCAAGGCGGCCTGTACGACCAGATCGGCGGCGGCTTCTTCCGCTACAGCGTCGATGATCGCTGGAGCATCCCGCACTTCGAGAAAATGCTCTATGACAACGGCCTGCTGCTGCGGCTGTATGCGGACGCCTGGCTCGTCACGCGCGACCCGCTGTATGCCGGCGTCGTCGAGCGGACCGCGGGCTGGGTGATGCGCGAGATGACCTCGCCCGAAGGCGGCTACTACTCGTCGCTCGACGCCGACTCCGAGCACGAGGAGGGCCGTTTCTACCTGTGGACACCCGGGGAAGTGCGCGCGCTGCTGCCCGCCGGCGAGTACGCCGCCGCCGCGCGCCACTGGGGTCTCGACCGGCCGGCGAATTTCGAAGGCCGCCTCTGGCACCTGCATGTCGCCGAGCCGCTCGATGAGCTTTGCGCGGCCGCCGGCCTCGATCCGCGCGAGGGCGGGCGGCTGGTCGGCACCGCGCGCGAGCGCCTGTTCGCCGCGCGCGAGCGGCGCGTCCGGCCGGGCCGCGACGACAAGATCCTGACGAGCTGGAACGCGCTGATGATCCACGGCATGGCACACGCCGCGACGGTCTTCGGGCGGGCGGACTGGCTCGCGTGCGCGCGCAGCGCGCTGGATTTCCTGCGCACGACGATGTTCGGCACGGGCCGTTTGCTGGCGAGCTACAAGGACGGCCGCGCGCACCTGAACGCCTATCTCGACGACCATGCCTTCCTGCTGGCTGCGCTGATCGAAATGATGCAGGCGGATTTCCGCGGCGCCGATCTGGCATTCGCCAGGGACATCGCCGACGCGCTGATCGAGCGCTACGAGGATCGCGACGCCGGAGGCTTCTTCTTCACCAGCCGCGACCACGAGCGGCTGATCCACCGGCCCAAGCCCGTCCATGACAACGCGACCCCCGGCGGAAATGCGGCGGCCGCGGCCGCGCTGGTGCGGCTCGGCCATCTCGTCGGCGAGATGCGCTATCTCGATTGCGCCGAACGTACGCTCGAACGGTACTACCCGCAGATGCGACGCGAGCCCGCCGCAATGGCGACGCTGGCCTGCGCGCTCGAGGAGCACTTGCGGGCGCCGGCGGTGGTCGTACTGCGCGGTCCGCGCGAAATCGCGATTTCTTGGCTTGGACGGTTGCGCGCCCGTTATCAACCGCATACCATTGCCGCCTTCGTCGGAGGGCAGGAGCGCGGGCTGCCGCCTTCGCTCGACAAGCCGAACGGCGAATCCGTCAACGCCTGGGTCTGCTCGGGCGTTGTATGTTTGCCGCCGATCGATGACCTGGCGGAGCTGGAGGGGGTACTCGAGAGCCGTGAGCGCAAACCGCCGCGGATTGACCAACCGATATCGATTGAGAGGATGCCATGAAATTCGTTTCCGCAGCCCTGGGCGTCGCAGCCGTCGCGATGCTCGCTTCCGCGCCGGCGCGCGCCGCAGACGAAACTGCACTCGCCAAGGCCAAGAACTGTTTCGCCTGTCACACCGTCGACAAGAAGCTGGTCGGACCGGCCTACAAGGAGGTCGCCAAGAAGTACAAGGGCCAGAACGTCGCCGACAAGCTCGCCGAGAAGGTGCGCAAGGGCGGGGTCGGCGTATGGGGCCAGATCCCCATGCCGCCCAACGCCCTCGTGAACGAGGCGGAGTCAAAGAAGCTCGTCAACTGGGTTCTTTCGATGTAAGCTTGCGCCCGCAGCGACGCGACGACAAAGCCAGCGGATCAAGCTGGCTTTGTCGTTGTGTGTAACGAGGGTGCGGTCAGGCTGGCGCGCAATTTTCGAGACAGGCATTTGTGATTTTCCGAACCGGGAGGATGGAGATGGAGCTACGAATGAAGAACGTCACGCTTTGCGTGGCCGCCGCACTGGCCGTATTCGGCTGCGGCAAGCAAGAACCCAAACCGCAGGCCGAGGCTCCGGCCGCGGCACCGGCCGCCGCGCCGGCACCCGCCGCCAAGCCGGAAGTCGTGGTGAAGATCGGCCATGCCGCGCCGCTCACCGGGCCGCAGGCGCACCTGGGCAAGGACAACGAGAACGGCGCCAAGCTGGCGATCGACGAGGCCAATGCCGCCGGCATCGAGATCGGCGGAGCCAAGGCGAAGTTCGAACTGATGAGCGAGGACGACCAGGCCGATCCGAAGCAGGGCACGCTGGTCGCACAGAAGTTCGTCGATGCCAAGGTCAACGGCATCATCGGCCACCTCAATTCCGGCACGACGATTCCGGCTTCGAAGACCTACGCGGATGCCGGAATCCCGCAGATCTCCGGGTCGGCGACCAATCCGAAATACACGAAGCAGGGCTTCAAGACCGCCTTCCGGGTCATGGCGAACGACGAACAGCAGGGCAAGGCGCTCGGTGACTTCGCCGCGCAGAAGCTCTCCGCCAAGAAGGTCGCCGTCATCGACGACCGCTCCGCCTACGGCCAGGGGCTGGCCGACGAGTTCGAGAAGGCTGCGAAGGCCGCCGGAGTGACGGTGGTCGCACGCGAGTTCACCAACGACAAGGCCACCGACTTCGCGGCGATCCTGACCAAGATCAAGGGCAAGAAGCCGGACGTCGTGTTTTACAGCGGCATGGATGCGCAGGCCGGACCGATGGCGAAGCAGATGAAGTCGCTCGGCGTCAAGGCCAAGTTCCTGACCGGTGACGGCGGCTGCACCCCCGAGTTCATCAAGCTCGCGGGCAACGCTGCAGGCGAAAGCAATTTCTGCTCGCTGCCGGGCGTGCCGCTGGAGCAGATGCCCGGCGGTGCCGCCTTCCGCGACAAGTTCAAGAAGGCCTACAACACCGACATCCAGCTCTACGCGCCCTATCTGTATGACGCGGTCAACGTGATGATCGACTCGATGAAGCGGGCCAATTCGGCCGAGCCGGCGAAATACCTGCCGGAGATCGGCAAGACGTCCTACAGCGGCGTCACCGCGAAGGTCGAGTTCGACGACAAGGGCGACCTGAAGGAAGGCCCGATCTCGATGTACCAGGTCAAGGAAGGCAAGTGGAACTACCTCGAGACGATGGGCGCAGCGCCTGCGGCCGCCGCGGCGAAACCCGACGCCGCGCAAGCCCCGAAGCCGGAAGAGAAGAAGTAAGCCCGGAGTAAACCCGGCGTCCCGACCGGTCGGAAGGAAACGGCACCCCTGCGGTGCCGTTTCCTTGTCCGGCGGGTGCTGCGGCGGCCTTGCCGGAGGAGGCCGCAGCGCGTAGCCTCGCTCCCGGCAACCGTCGCGGGCCTCGATTCATGGACATCTTTCTCCAGCAGATCATCAACGGACTGGTGCTCGGCAGCATCTACGCCCTGGTCGCGCTGGGCTACACGATGGTCTATGGGATCATGGGGCTGATCAACTTCGCTCACGGTGAGGTCGTGATGATCGGCGCGCTGACTGCGCTCACGATCATCAACGCGCTCGCGGGCAGCCCGCTGCCCGGCACGGTGGTGGTGCTGATCGGACTGGCCGGCGCCATTCCCGTGTGCATGGCGCTCGGCTTCACGATCGAGCGCGTCGCCTACCGGCCCCTGCGCTACGCGCCGCGGCTCGCACCGCTGATCACCGCGATCGGCGTGTCGATCGTGCTGCAACAGCTCGGCATGATGATCTGGGGCCGCAACTACCATTCCTTCCCGGCGCTGTTGCCGGCCACGCCCCGGCACATCCTGGGTGCGCAGATCACCGACCTGCAACTGCTGATCGTCGCGCTGGCCGCGCTGATGATGGCCGGCCTGATCGTGCTGGTGAATACGACGCGGATCGGCCGCGCGATGCGCGCGACGGCCGAGAACCCGGACATCGCCGGCCTGATGGGGGTCGATGTCAATCACATCATCTCGATCACCTTCGTGATCGGCTCGGCGCTGGCGGCGGTCGCCGGTGTGATGGTCAGCGCCAACTATTCGATCGCCCACTATTACATGGGCTTCATCCTCGGCCTCAAGGCGTTTACCGCCGCCGTGCTCGGAGGCATCGGAAACATGGGCGGAGCGATGCTGGGCGGCGTGCTGCTCGGGCTGATCGAATCGCTCGGCGCGGGCTACATCGGAGACCTGACCGGGGGCTTCCTCGGTTCACACTACCAGGACGTGTTTGCGTTCTTCGTGCTGATCCTGGTGCTCGTGTTCCGGCCCTCCGGTCTGATGGGCGAGAAGCTGGCGGAGCGGGCATGAAACTCGATCTTGCGGCCTGG
Source organism: Rhodocyclales bacterium (assembly GCA_037440385.1). Taxonomy (GTDB): domain Bacteria; phylum Pseudomonadota; class Gammaproteobacteria; order Burkholderiales; family Rhodocyclaceae; genus CG2-30-68-42. The sequence continues at coordinate 5,719 of JBBIUI010000039.1, forward strand.
CGAGGCGACGCGCGCTGGTCGTGGGCGGGCATCGCACTGATCGCGATCGCGCTCGCGGCGCTGCCGTTCGTGGTCGGACGCGGCTTCGGCAATTCGTGGGTGCGCGTGCTCGACTTCGCGCTGCTCTACATCATGCTGTCGCTGGGGCTGAATATCGTCGTCGGATTCGCCGGGTTGCTCGACCTCGGCTACATCGCCTTCTACGCGGTGGGCGCCTACCTGTACGCGCTGCTCGCCTCGCCGCAGTTCGGCATCCATCTGCCGTTCTGGGTGATCCTGCCGCTGGGCGCGGCCGTGGCGGCGCTGTTCGGCATCCTGCTCGGGGCGCCGACGCTGCGGCTGCGCGGCGACTACCTCGCCATCGTCACGCTGGGTTTCGGCGAGATCGTCCGCATCTTCCTCAACAACCTGAATGCGCCGGTCAACATCACCAACGGGCCCCAGGGCATCGCGCAGATCGATCCCGTGCGCATCGGGGCCGTGGTCCTGTCGAAGAGCCAGTCGTGGTTCGGTGTCGAAGTCCCCTCCGTTTACCTGTACTACTACCTGTTCGTCGCGCTCGCGCTGCTGGTGATCTTCATCACCGTCCGGCTCGAGGATTCGCGCATCGGGCGGGCCTGGGTCGCGATCCGCGAGGACGAGATCGCCGCGAAGGCGTGCGGCATCAACACCCGCAACATCAAGCTGCTCGCGTTCGCGATGGGGGCGACCTTCGGCGGCATCGCCGGAGGATTGTTCTCGGGCTTCCAGCAGTTCGTCAGCCCCGAGAGCTTCGCGCTGATGGAATCGATCATCGTGCTGTGCATGGTGGTGCTGGGCGGCATGGGTCACATACCCGGCGTCATACTCGGCGGCGTGCTGCTGGCGGTGCTGCCCGAGGTGCTGCGCGAAGGCGCCAGCGTGTGGCAGCGCGGGCTGTTCGGCCGGATCCTCATCGATCCGGAATCGCTGCGCATGCTGCTGTTCGGGCTCGCGCTGATCGCGGTGATGCTCTACCGTCCGGCCGGGCTGTGGCCGGAGGCGCGGCGCAGGCGGGAATTCGCCGCGGCGGCCGGCGAGCGCAAAGGAACCCGCGGATGAGCGTTCTGCTCGAAGCGCGGGGCGTCTCCAAGAGTTTCGGCGGCGTGCAGGCGCTGCGCGAGATCTCGCTGACGATCCGCCGCGGCGAGATCTACGGGCTGATCGGCCCGAACGGCGCGGGCAAGACCACCTTCTTCAACACGCTGACCGGGCTGTACTCGAGCGACCGCGGCACGTTCACGTTCGACGGTGCGCCGCTTTCGGTGAAGGCGCCGCACGAAGTCGCCCTCGCAGGCATCGCGCGCACCTTCCAGAACATCCGGTTGTTCGCCAACATGACCTCGCTCGAGAACGTCATGGTCGGGCGCCACCTGCGCACGCGCGCCGGAGTGCTCGGCGCGGTGCTGCGCAATCGTTCGACGCGCGCGGAGGAGGCGGCGATCGAGCGGCGCGCGCGCGAGCTGCTCGACTACGTCGGCGTCGGCAGCCGTGCCAACGACCTCGCACGGCACCTCTCGTATGGCGACCAGCGCCGGCTGGAGATCGCACGCGCGCTCGCCACCGAGCCGAAGCTGCTCGCACTCGACGAGCCGGCGGCCGGCATGAACGCCACCGAGACCGCGGCGCTGCGCGGACTGATCGACTCGCTGCGGCGCGACGGCGTCACCATCCTGCTGATCGAGCACGACGTGCGGCTGGTGATGGGACTGTGCGACCGCGTCGCGGTGCTCGATTACGGCGAGAAGATCGCGGAGGATGTTCCGGAAAAGGTTCAGAAGGACCCGAAGGTCATCGAAGCCTATCTCGGAGGCAGTCTTGCTTGAGGTGCGCGACCTGACGGTGCACTACGGCGGGATCGCCGCGGTGAAGGGCATCAGCTTCGATGTCGCCGACGGCGAAATGGTGTGCCTGATCGGCGCGAACGGTGCGGGCAAGACCACGACCCTGAAAGCGCTGGCCCGGCTCGTGCCCGCGCACGGCAGCATACGCTACGACGGCCGCGACATCGGCAGCTGGCCCTCGCACCGGATGATAGGCGAGGGGCTCACGCTGGTGCCCGAAGGGCGCGGCGTGTTCGCGCGGCTCACGGTGGCGGAAAATCTGGCGATGGGCGCGTATTCGCGGCACGACCGGAAGGGAATCGAAGCCGACCTGGTGCGCGTCTACGACCTGCTGCCGCGCCTGAAGGAACGCGCCGCGCAGATCGCCGGCACGCTCTCGGGGGGCGAACAACAGATGCTCGCGATCGGCCGCGCGCTGATGTCCAAACCGAAGCTGCTGCTGCTCGACGAGCCCTCGATGGGGCTCGCGCCGCTGATGGTGCAGAAGGTGTTCGAGGTGATCCGAACCGTGGCCGCGCAGGGCGTGACCATCCTGCTGGTCGAGCAGAACGCCAAGCTCGCGCTCGAGGCGGCCGGCCGCGGCTACGTGATCGAGAGCGGGGCCATCACGCTCGCCGCGCCCGCGCAGGCTCTGCTGCAGGATCCGAAGGTGCGCGAGGCCTATCTCGGCGAAGCGTGAGCTCGTGAGCTGCCCGGCTGCCGCGCCGGCGCTCAGCGGGGCGGCGCGGCGAAGCTGAAGGCATCCGCATGGAACTCGTCGGGCGGCAACCCGCAGCGCTCGCAGAAATCCCGCCGCGCCGCGTCGATCATCGCCGGCACCCCGCTCGCATACACCCGATGGCCGCGCAGATCCGGCAGATCCTCCATGACGGCCCGATGCACGAGCCCGCGCCGGCCCGACCAGTCATCCTCGGGTTGCGCCTGCGAGAGCACCGGCACGTAGCGGAAGCCGGCATGCCGGCGCGCCCAGCCTTCGGGCAGTTCGCGCAGGTACAGATCGGCGGGGCGGCGCGCGCCCCAGTACAGGGTCATCGGACGCTCCAGCCCCCGGTGGAAGGCATGCTCGAGCATCGCCTTGATCGGCGCGAACCCCGTTCCGCCGGCGACGAGCACGATCGGCCCGTCGTCGTCCTCGCGCAGGAAAAAGCTGCCGAGCGGTCCCTCGATGCGCAGGATGTCGCGGCTGCGCATCGTGCCGAACACCCGTTCGGTGAATCGCCCGCCGGGCACCCGGCGCACGTGCAGTTCCAGCAGCGCGTCGTCATGCGGTGCGTTCGCGAGCGAGAAGGCGCGTCGCGCGCCGTCCTCGAGCACGAACTCGATGTACTGGCCGGCGCGGAACTGAAGCCGTTCGTTGGCCGGCAGTTTCAGCCGCAGCCGCATGACATCGGGCGCGAGCCGATCCATCGTCTCGACGCGGCATCGCATCCTGCGCACCGCGGCCGCGCCCGAGGCATCCGCTTCCCGGCATTCGATCGTCAGGTCCGAGCGGGGCCGCGCGCAGCACAACAGCACATAGCCGACGCGCCGTTCGGCGTCCCCGAGTGCGCTTTCCTGGTAATCCCCGTAATCGACCTCGCCATGGATCAGCCTGCTCTTGCAGCTCCCGCAGGCACCGTTGCGGCAGCCGTAGGGTAGCGTCAGACCGGCGTCGAGCGCAGCGTCGAGTATCGATTTCCCGGGTGGCGCGACGAAGCGCGCTCCGCCCGGCAGTACCGTGATGGTGTAGGACATCGGCGTGCGATAATCGTCAAATGGAAAGGCTGCTGATCGTGGGTTGCGGCGATGTCCTGCGCCGCGCGCTGCCGCGGCTCGTGCATCGTTACCGCGTCTATGCGACCGTGCGCAGCGCCGCCGATGCCGCGCTGCTGCGCGAGTGCGGTGCCACCCCGCTGCCGGCCGACCTCGACCGCCGTGCCACGCTCGCCAGGCTCGCAGGCATCGCCCGGCTCGTGCTCTACGGCGCGCCTCCGCCCGCAGTCGGAGAGCGCGATCCACGCATGCGGCGGCTGCTCGCGGCGCTCGGCAGCGCGCGGAGTCTACCACGGCGCATCGTCTATATCGGCACGAGCGGCGTGTATGGCGATTGCGGCGGCGATCGCGTTCCCGAGACACGCCCGGTCGCGCCGCGCACCGCGCGCGCGCGGCGCAGGCTCGATGCCGAACGCACGCTGCGAAGCTTCGGTGCGCGCCGCGCCGTATCGGTCGCGATCCTGCGCGCGCCGGGCATCTACGCCGCCGACCGCCTGCCGGTCGAGCGCATCCGGCACGCCGACCCGGTGCTGTGCGCTCGCGACGACGTGTATACGAACCACGTCCATGCCGGGGATCTCGCGCGAATGTGCATGCAGGCGCTCGTGCGCGCTCGCCCCGGGCGCATCTACAATGCCTGCGACGACACGAGGATCAAGATGGCCGAGTATTTCGATCTCGTCGCCGATCGCTTCGGGCTGCCGCGCCCGCCGCGCATCACACGCGCGCAAGCACCGACGCGCTTGTCTGCGATGACGATGTCCTTCATGGCGGAATCCCGCAGGCTCGACAACACGCGCATCAAGCGCGAACTGCGCGTGCGGCTGCGCCATCCCGACGTGCACGCCGGGCTCGCGCAGGCCCTCGTGCCGGGAGCGCCGCGGACATGCTGATCGTCAAGGCGCTGCACATCGGCTTCGTCGTGTCCTGGTTCGCCGGGCTGTTCTATCTGCCGCGAATCTACGTCAATCTCGCGATGGTCGAGGACGCCGCGACGCGCGAGCGGCTGCTGCTGATGGCGCGAAAGCTGTACCGCTTCATGACGCCGCTCGGCGTGATTGCACTGGCGCTCGGCCTGTGGCTGTGGTGGGGTTTCGGCTACGGCGGCGGCTGGCTGCATGCCAAGGTCGCGCTCGCGCTGGTGCTCGTCGCCTACCACGGGTTCTGCGGCAGGCTGCTCGCGGACTTCGCGGCCGGACGCAATGCGCGCAGCCACGTTTGGTTCCGCTTCTTCAACGAGATGCCGGTGCTGCTGCTGTTCGCGATCGTATTCCTGGCCGTGCTGAAGCCCTGGTCTGCATGAGGGGCGAGCAGCACTTCTTCGCACCCTGCCCGCGCAACCTCGAGCCGCTGCTTGCCGCCGAGCTCGTCGCCGCGGGTGCCAGGGACATCGATCGGAAATCCGGCGGGGTCGCGTTTCGCGGCGGCTGGGAGGCCTGTTACCGGGCCAACCTCGCGAGCCGCATCGCCAGCCGCATCCTGTGGCGGGTCGCGCGCGGGACCTACCGCAACGAGCAGGACCTGTACCGGCTCGCAACCGCGCAGCCCTGGCCCGACTGGTTCGGCCCGCAGCGCAGCCTGCGCGTCGCGGTGAGCGCGATCGGCTCGCCGTTGAGGAGCCTCGACTACGTCACGCTGCTCACCAAGGACGCAGTATGCGACCGCTTCCGCCGCGATACCGGAGCGCGACCCGACATCGACACGCGTACGCCGCAGATCCGGGTCCACGTGTTCCTCGACCGCGACGAGGCGAGCCTCTATCTGGACACCTCGGGGGAGCCGCTGTACAAGCGCGGCTACCGGAAAGCTCCGGTCGAGGCGCCGCTCAAGGAAAACCTCGCGGCCGGCATCCTGATGCTGACCGGCTGGAAGCCGCGCGAGGAGGTGCTGCTCGACCCCATGTGCGGCGGCGGCACCCTGCTGATCGAGGCGGCACGGATGGCGCTCGACATCGCCCCCGGGCTCGGGCGCCGTTTCGCGCTGGAGCATCTGCGCTTTTTCGACGCGGCGCTGTGGCGGTCCGTGCGCGACGAAGCGCAGGCACGCCGCACCCCGCTCGAACGGCTCGCCATCCACGGATCCGATGCCGATGCGGGGGCGGTTCGACGCGCGCGCGAGAACCTGGCTGCGGCCGGTCTGGATCAGGCCGTCGAGCTTCGCAAGGCCGACGTGCTCGGGCTGGCGCCGCCGGCATCTTCGGGCGTGCTCGTCGCCAATCCGCCCTATGGCGTGCGCTTGGCCGCGGACCTCGCGGCGCTCGATGCGCTCTATCCGCAGCTCGGAGACAGGCTGAAGCAGCACAACGCCGGCAGGCGCTGTTTTTTCTTTTCCGCCGACCCGCAACTGCCGAAGCGCATCGGCTTGAGGAGCGCGAAACGCACCGTGCTGTTCAACGGCCCGCTGGAGTGCAGGCTGCTCGAATACCGGATCGTGGCCGGGTCGATGAGGGCACGGCGCGCGACCGGATGAGGCCGCTCACATGATGTCGAGATTCTGGATCCCGGCGGTCAGGTCGCGGTCCTTCGCCTCCTTGCCGTGGAGCTTGATCTGCAGGCGCAGGTCATTGACCGAGTCGGCATTGCGCAGCGCGTCCTCGTAGCTGATGTGGCCGGCCTCGTAGAGATCGAACAGCGACTGGTCGAAGGTCTGCATGCCCAGCTCGCGCGACTTCTTCATCAGCTCCTTGATCTCCTGCACCTCGCCCTTGAAGATCAGGTCGGAGATCAGCGGCGAATTCAGCATGATCTCGACCGCGGCGACCCGGCCCTTGCCGTCGCGCACCGGTAGCAGGCGCTGGGAGACCATCGCGCGGATGTTCAGCGACAGGTCCATCAGCAGTTGCGCGCGGCGCTCCTCGGGGAAGAAGTTGATGATGCGGTCGATCGCCTGGTTGGTGCTGTTCGCATGCAGGGTCGCGAGCGCCAAGTGCCCGGTCTCGGCGAACGCGATCGCGTAATCCATCGTGTTGCGGTCGCGGATCTCGCCCATCAGGATCACGTCCGGCGCCTGCCGCAGCGTATTCTTCAGCGCCGCCTCCCACGAGTCGGTATCGACGCCGATCTCGCGCTGCGTGATGATGCAGTGCTTGTGCTCGTGGACGTACTCGATCGGATCCTCGACCGTGATGATGTGCCCGTAGCTGTTCTCGTTGCGGTAGTCGACGAGCGCGGCGAGCGAAGTGGTCTTGCCGGTTCCGGTTCCGCCGACGAAGATGACCAGCCCGCGCTTGGTCATCGCGATGTCCTTGAGCACCGCGGGCAGGCCGAGTTCGTCGAAGGTCGGGATGTGCGCGTTGATCGTACGCAGCACGACGCCGATGCGCGCCTGCTGGACGAAGGCATTGACCCGGAAACGTCCGATGCCCTGCGGACTGATCGCGAAATTGCATTCCTTGGTCGATTCGAATTCCGCGGCCTGTCGGTCGTTCATGATGGAACGGGCGAGCTCCGCGGTGTGCTGCGGGCTGAGCACCTGATTGGACTGCGGCGTGATCTTGCCGTCGATCTTGATCGCCGGAGGGAATCCAGCGGTGATGAACAGGTCGGAACCCTTCTTCGACACCATCAGGCGCAGAAGGTCGTACATGAACCGCAATGCCTGATCTCGTTCCATCGTCTGTCGCCCGGAATGCCGCGCGGTTGGTCACAGGGTTGGTCACAGGCCGGGCCTCGCGCACCCGGCGATCGGCTAGCCCGCGAAGGAATCCTTGTTCTGCGCCCGGCTGCGCGCCTCCGCAGGCGTCACGATGTTACGCCGAACCAGATCCGCGAGCGCCTGGTCGAGGGTCTGCATGCCGTACTGCTGGCCGGTCTGGATCGCCGAGTACATCTGCGCGACTTTGTTCTCGCGGATCAGGTTGCGGATCGCGGGCGTGCCGATCATGATCTCGTGCGCCGCCACGCGCCCGTCGCCGCTCCGGACCTTGAGCAGCGTCTGCGAGATCACCGCGCGCAGCGACTCGGAGAGCATCGCGCGCACCATCTCTTTTTCGGCCGCCGGGAACACATCGACGATCCGGTCGATGGTCTTGGCCGCGGAACTGGTGTGCAGCGTGCCGAACACCAGGTGGCCCGTCTCGGCGCCGGTCAGCGCGAGCCGGATCGTCTCCAGGTCGCGCATCTCGCCCACCAGAATGACATCCGGATCTTCGCGCAGCGCGCTGCGCAGCGCGTTGGCGAACGACATCGTGTGCGGCCCGACCTCGCGCTGGTTGATCAGCGAGCGCTTGCTCTGATGCACGAACTCGATCGGATCCTCGATCGTCAGGATGTGGCCGTATTCCTTGTCATTGACGTAATCGACCATCGCCGCGAGCGTGGTCGACTTGCCCGAACCGGTCGGGCCGGTCACCAGCACGATGCCGCGCGGGTTGTCCGCGATGTCCTTGAAGATCGGCGGGCAGTTCAGTTCCTCGAGCGTGAGCACCTTGGTCGGAATCGTCCGGAACACCGCTCCGGCCCCGCGCTGCTGGACGAACGCATTGACCCGGAAGCGCGCGAGGTTCGGGACCTCGAACGAGAAGTCGCACTCCAGGTGCTCCTCGTAGGTCTTGCGCTGCGCATCGTTCATGATGTCATACACCATGCCGTGCACGTCCTTGTGTTCCATCGGCGGCAGGTTGATCTTGCGGATGTCGCCATGGACACGGATCATCGGCGGCAACCCGGCCGACAGGTGCAGGTCGGAGGCCTTGTTCTTGACCGAGAAGGCGAGAAGTTCGGTGATGTCCATCGGGCGGCTCCGGAGCCCGGCCGGCGGCCGGTGTGCGCTAGAATGTCCGGGCCATTATGACAACAATCTCGGCTCGCTTGCAAGCCGTCAGGGCGCGTATCGCCGCGGCGGCCCGCGAGGCCGGGCGCGATCCGGCCGGGATCGTTCTGCTCGCGGTCAGCAAGACCTGGCCGGCCGCCGCGGTGCGCGAAGCGGCTGCGGCCGGGCAGTGCGCGTTCGGCGAGAACTACGTGCAGGAGGCGATCGGCAAGCTCGACCGGCTCGCCGACCTGCCGCTCGAATGGCACTTCATCGGAGCGCTCCAGGGCAACAAGGCGCGTGCGGTCGCCGAGCGCTTTGACTGGGTCCACTCGGTCGACCGGCTGAGGATCGCACAGCGGCTGTCCGCTGCGCGACCCGAAGCGCGCGGGGCGTTGCAGGTGTGCGTGCAGGTCAACGTCAGCGGCGAGCCCTCGAAGAGCGGCGCGGCACCGCACGAGGTACCCGCCCTGGCGCGCGCGGTGGCGGGGCTGCCGCGGCTGCGCCTGCGCGGGCTGATGGCGATCCCCGAGCCGGACGCGGATCGCGAACGCTCGCGCCGGCGTTTCCGCGAATTGCGCGTACTGCGCGACCGGCTCGATGCAGGCGGACTGGAACTGGATACGCTGTCGATGGGCATGTCGGACGACCTCGAAGCGGCGATCCTGGAAGGCGCCACGATCGTGCGGGTGGGCACGGCGATTTTCGGACCCCGGGTGCGGGATCCACACTGAAGGGAAGGGGTATGGCATGAAGATCACCTTCGTCGGCGGCGGCAACATGGCGGGCGCCCTGATCGGTGGGCTGCTCAGGCAGGGGATGTCCGCGGCAGCGATCGGCGTGATCGAGCCCCTCGCACAGAACCGTGCGCGGCTCAGCGCGCAGGGCGTCACGTGCTATGCCGATGCGCAGCCGGCCGCGCTCGAATGCGAAGTGCTGGTGATCGCGGTCAAGCCGCAGCAGATGCGCGAGGCGCTCGCGCCGATCGCCGGCCGGCTGAGCGGCGAACTGGTCATCAGCATCGCGGCCGGCATCCGGCTCGCAGACGTCTCCCGCTGGCTGGGCGGGCACCGCAAGCTGGTGCGCACGATGCCCAATACGCCCGCGCTGATCGGCGAGGGCATCACCGGCCTGTACGCCGATCCTTCGGTCGACGCACTCGGGCGCACCCAGGCCGAGTCCGTGCTCGCCGCCGTCGGAAAGACGCTGTGGATCGCCGACGAGGCGATGATGGATGCCGTGACCGCGGTGTCGGGCAGCGGCCCGGCCTACGTCTTCTATTTCATCGAGGCGCTCGCCGCGGCCGCATGCGAGCTCGGTTTCGGCGAGGCCGAGGCGAGGCGGCTCGCGATCGAGACCTTCTCCGGCGCGCTCGCGCTCGCACGCGCGAGTGCCGAGCCGCTGGCCGCGCTGCGCCGTACGGTCACCTCGAAGGGCGGCACGACCGAAGCGGCGCTCGCGATACTCGACGGCGAGCGGGTCGAGGCGTCGATACGGCGTGCCGTGCACGCCGCGCTGGTGCGCGGGCGCGAGCTCGGCGAGTCGCTGGGAAAGGACTGATGCTGTCGAATCTGCTGCTGCTCGTGCTCGAAGCCGTGCTCGGCTTCTTCACCGTGGTGCTGCTCGGGCGCTTCTACCTGCAGTGCTCGCGGGTGAGCTTCCGCAACCCGATCGGACAGTTCCTCGTCGCGGTCACCGACTGGATCGTGGTGCCGGTGCGGCGCGCCGTGCCGGGCCTGTTCGGTCTGGATCTGGCGAGCGTCGCGCTCGCCTGGCTCGCCCAGGTGCTGCTGGTGGCCGCGCAACTGTGGCTGCGCAGCGCCACCTGGTCCGACGCCATGGTCACGACGGTGCCGGTGGTGTTCGCGCTCGGCCTGTTCGAGACTGCGCGGCTGTTCGTCTATCTGCTGATCGGCATCGTGATCTTCAGCGCGATCCTGAGCTGGGTCAATCCGCACGCGCCGGTGGCGCCGCTGTTCGATGCGCTGGCGCGGCCCTTCCTGGAACCGTTCCGGCGCATCGTCCCGCCGATCGGCAACATCGACCTGTCGCCGCTCGTCGCGCTGCTCGCCTTCCAGGTCGCGCTGATGCTGCTGGCCTACCTGCGGGCGGCACTGGTGAGCGCCCTGCTCGGCGGATGAGTGCGGTGTGGCTTCAGCCGGGCGCCGAAGCGGCCACGCTGACGCTGCACGTCCAGCCCGGCGCGCGCCGCAGCGAGATCGCCGGCCCCCACGGCGATGCGCTCAAGATCCGGCTCGCCGCCCCCGCCGTCGACGGCAGGGCGAACGCGTGCCTGATCGAATTTCTGGCCGGACGGCTCGGGGTGGCGAAATCGAACGTGGAACTCGTCTCGGGCGCAACCGGACGGCGCAAGCGGGTACGCATCCGCGGGGCCGCGCCGCAGGCGCTCGAATCGCTCGGCGAGCCCTGAACCGCTGGGCAGGGCGCGAGCGCGCTATCCGCCCGTGGTCTTCGATTCGAACACGACGTTGCCGGCCACGAGCGTCATGCGCACCACGCCCCGTAGCCGCCGACCGAGGAAAGGCGTGTTCTTGCCCTGACTGCACAGGCTCGCGCGGCTGACCGTGCGATCTGCGAGCGGGTCGAAGATGCACAGATCGGCCGCGGCACCGACCTCGAGCCGCCCGGCTTCCAGGCCGAGGATGCGGGCCGGTTCCGACGTGATCGCGGCGAGCGTGCGCGAGAGCGGAATGCCCGTTTCCTTGCCCCACCCGAGCGCCAGCGGCAGCAGCAGCTCGAGGCCCGTCGCACCCGGCTCGGCTTGCGCGAACGGCAACTGCTTGGCATCGTCATCGACGGGGGTGTGATCCGAGCAGACCGCTTCGATGACGCCTTCCGCCGCGGCTGCGCGCAGCGCATCGTGGTCGGCAGCGGCGCGAAGCGGCGGCACGAGCCGCGCATGCGGGTCGAAGTAGCCGATGTCCGCATCCGACAGATGCAGATGGTTGATCGACACGTCGGCGCTCACCGACAGGCCGCCCTCGCGGGCCGCGCGCAGCATCGCGACGCCCGCCGCGCTCGACAGCCGCATCAGGTGCAGGCGCACGCCGGTCTCGCGCGCGAGCTGCAGGAACGTAAACAAGGCGACCGTTTCGGCGACGACCGGGATGCCGGCCAGCCCGAGCCGGCTCGCGACCTCGCCATCGTGCGCGACGCCGTTGCGCGCGAGGAAAGCATCTTCCGGCTGCAGCCATACCGTGTAGCCGAAGTTCGCCGCGTACTGCAGCGCATGGCGCAAAACGCCCGTATCGACCACCGGCGTGTTGGCCTGGCTGAAGCCCACGCAGCCGGCCTCGGTCAGCTCCGCCATCTCGGTCAGCCGCTCGCCGGCCAGTCCGACGGTCAGCGCGCCGAGCGGGCACACGTGGGCGCGGTTCAGGCTGCGCGCGCGATGCTTGAGCATCTCGACCAGCCCCGGCTCGTCGAGCGGCGGATCGGTGTCGGGCGGGCACACGAGCGTCGTCACCCCGCCTGCGACCGCCGCCTGCATTTCGGATTCCAGCGTCGCCCGGTACTCGAAGCCGGGCTCGCGCAGCCGCGCGGACAGATCGATCAGCCCCGGACAGACGACGAGTCCCGTCGCATCGATGACCCGGTTGGGATGGAAGCCCTCGGGCGCCGAACCGATCCCGGCGATCCTTCCGGCGGCGACGAACACGTCGCGCTGCGCGTCGATCGCGTTGGCGGGATCGACCAGCCGTGCGCCGCGCAGGTGGATCTTCATGATTCGCGCACCGGTTGCTCCGATGTCATGCGCCGGCCAGCATGCTCATGACCGCCATGCGCACCGCGATGCCGAACGTGACCTGCGGCAGGATCACGGCATGCGAGCCGTCGGCGACCGCCGAGTCGATCTCGATCCCGCGATTCATCGGACCCGGATGCATGACGATCGCATCGCTCTTCGCGAGCGCCAGCTTCTCCGGCGTCAGGCCATACACCTTGAAGTACTCCTGCGGACTGGGCAGCAGCGCGCCCTGCATGCGCTCGTTTTGCAGCCGCAGCATCATCACGACGTCGGCCTCGCGCAGGCCCTCGCGCATGTCGTGGAACACGCGCACGCCGAGGCGATCGATCTGCGCAGGCATCAGCGTCGTGGGGCCGACGACGCGGATCTCGGGCACGCCCAGCGTCGTCAGCGCGTCGATCTGCGAGCGCGCCACGCGCGAGTGCAGGATGTCGCCGACGATCGCCACGCGCAGCCGCGTGAAATCCCGCTTGTAGTGGCGGATCGTGTACATGTCGAGCAGGCCCTGCGTCGGGTGCGCGTGCCGCCCGTCGCCCGCATTGACGACATGGATATCGTCGCGCCCCGTCGCGCTCAGGTGCTGGGCGATCAGATACGGTGCGCCGCTCGATGCGTGGCGCACGACGAACATGTCGGCCTGCATCGCGGACAGGTTGTCGATCGTGTCGAGCAGCGTCTCGCCCTTGGCCTGGCTCGAGCTGCCGACGTTCAGGTTGATGACATCGGCCGACAGGCGTTTCGCGGCGATCTCGAAGGTGGTGCGCGTACGCGTCGAAGGCTCGAAGAACAGGTTGAAGATCGACTTGCCGCGCAGCAGCGGGATCTTCTTCACCTCGCGCTCGGCCACTTCGGTGAACGGCGCGGCGGTATCGAGGATGGACGTGAGGACCTCGCGCGGCAGACCCTCGATGGACAGCAGGTGGAGGAGCTCGCCGTTGCGGCCGAGCTGGGGATTACGCATGTTCGATCAGGTGGAGGCTCAGTTTCCCCTGCGCATCCTTTTCCAGTTGCAGGTTGCACGCCGCATCGATCGCGAGGCCGTGGGCGCAGAAACGCGGGCAGATCGGCAGTTCGCGCCCGCCGCGATCGACCAGCACGGCGAGATCGACGCGTGCCGGCCGGCCGTAATCGAACAGCTCGTTGAGCGCCGCGCGGATCGTGCGCCCGGTGTACAACACGTCGTCGATCAGCACGATCGTCCGGCCGGCGACATCGAACGGGATGCTGGACGGCTTCGGGTTCGCGTGCAGGCCTCGCTCGCCGTAGTCGTCGCGGTAGAACGAGACGTCGATGACTCCGAGCGGAGCTTCGATCGCGAGCATCGCATGCAGCCGTTGCGCGAGCCACATGCCGCCGGTGAGGATGCCCACCAGCGCGGTGCCCGGCGCCAGCGCTTCGCGCATCTGCGCGGCGAGAAGTTCAACGAGCGATTCGGCGTCGGGCAGCATCATCGAGATAGTCCTGCAGGATCACCGCCGCAGCCGCGGCATCGAGCTTCGCCCTGGACTGCCGCGAGGAGTACCCGGCCTCGCGCAGCAGTTGGCCGGCCTCGACCGAGCTCAGCCGCTCGTCGACCAGATCGACCGGCAGCCGGAAGCGCCCGCCGAGCCGGTTGGCGAAGCGTCGGCAGCGGCGCGTCATCTCGTGTTCCCGTCCATCGAGGCTCACGGGCAGACCCACCACGATGCGCACCGGCTGCCACTGCGCGATCAGCTCGCCGATCGCGCGCCAGCGCGCATCCGACCGGCTGCCGGCGAGAACGGCCAGCGCGTGCGCCTGCCCGGACTCGAATTCCCCGACCGCCACGCCGATTCGCGCGAGGCCGAAGTCGAACGCGAGCACGCAACCGCGCTCATGCATGTCCCGCCACATCGGACAGGCGGGCGAAATCGACGCCCAGCGCCTGCATCGCGGCCGGCAGACGCTCCTCGGCGGGCAGGCCGAACAGCACCTCCGGGTCGGCGACGACACTGAGCCACGAATTCTGCGACAGCTCCCATTCGAGCTGCCCGGCCGCCCAGCCGGCATAGCCCAGCGCGACCAGGATCTCGGCCGGCTCGCCGCGCTCGGCGACCGACTGGAGGATGTCGCGCGAACTGGTCAGTCCGATATCCTCCCCCACCGCGAGCGTCGCCTGCCACGCGCCGACCGGCCGGTGCAGCACGAAGCCGCGATCGGTCTGCACCGGTCCACCGAAATACACCGGCATCGTCTCGAAGCGGCGCGACACCGGCGTGATGTCGATGCGCTCGAACAGCGCCGGCAGCGCCATCTCGAGCGGGCGATTGACGATCAGTCCGAGTGCGCCGCGCTCGTTGTGCTCGCACAGGTAGGTCAGCGTATGAGCGAAATTCGGATCGACCATGTTCGGCATGGCGATCAGGAAGTGGCCGGTCAGATTGACCTCGACGCTCGGCATGCGCTCATTCTAGCGTGAAAGTCGCCCGGCGACCGCGCACGCCGAGCGCACGGCGAGCGGGACATTCGCGCTAACATCGCGCGGGATCATCCGGGAGAACCCATGGACATCGAAACACTGGCCATCCACGCCGACCGTGGCGAACACGACGGCAGCGACGTCGCGCCCGCGCTGCATCCGAGCTCGACTTTCCGCGCGGGCAGCGCCGAGGAGTTCGCCGCGATGGCCAACCAGGCGCATCCCGAGCGCTACTACACGCGCTACGGCAATCCCACCACCGCGCGCTGCGAGCGCCTGATCGCCCGGCTCGAAGGCTGCGAGGCGGCGCTGCTGTTCGCCTCGGGCATGGGTGCGATCTCGACCGCGGTGCTCTCGCAGGTCCGGGGCGGCGATCACGTCCTCGCGCAGACGAGCCACTACATGGGCACCACGCGGCTGCTGTCCGACCTGTTGCCCCGATTCGGCGTCGAGGTGACGCTGGTCGACCAGACCGATCCTGCCGCCTTCGCGCAAGCGTTGCGGCCGAACACGCGGCTGATCGTCGTGGAGACGCCGTCGAATCCGGTGCTCGCGCTGACCGATCTGGCCGCGGTCGCAAGGCTCGCACGCGAGCGCGCGATCACGACGCTCGCCGACAACACGTTCGCCAGCCCGATCAATCAGCGCCCGCGCGAGTTCGGGATCGACCTCGTCGTGCATAGCGCGACGAAATACCTCGGCGGGCACAGCGACCTCGTCGCCGGCGTCGTCGCGGGCGGCAAGGCGGCGATCGAGGCAATCTGGAAAACCGCGATCGTGCTCGGCGCCAGCGCGAGTCCGTTCGATGCATGGCTGCTGCTGCGCGGGCTGCGCACGCTGCCGTTGCGCGTGGCGCGACAGTCGGCGACCGCACTCGAAGTGGCGCGCTTCCTCGAAGGCCATGATGCCGTCTCCTGCGTCCACTACCCCGGCCTGGAAACTCACCCGCAGCACGCGCTGGCGCGCGAGCAGATGAAGGCATTCGGCGGGGTGCTCAGCTTCGAGCCGGCGGGCGGCTACGCGGCGGCGCAGCGGCTGGTCGCCTCGCTCGAACTGGCCGCCAATGCCGTCAGTCTGGGTTCGGTGGAGACTCTGGCCGTGCACGCCGCCTCGGTCTGGGAAGGCTCGCTCGACGCGCAGCGCATCGCCGAGGCGGGCATCGAGCCCTCGCTGATCCGTCTGTCGGTGGGTCTGGAGTCGCCCGCGGATCTGAAGGCCGATCTCGCCCGGGCACTGGCCGCGCGATAGGCCGCGCGCCGGCGCGGATCAGACCGGCTCGGCCGCCCGGGTGCAGCGCGCGACGAGTCCGAGCAGATCTTCCTCCCGGTAAGGCTTGCCGAGGAAGTGCTCGACGCCGATCTCGCGCGCGAGCGCGCGGTGCTTGTCCGCCGAGCGCGAGCTGACGAAGATGATGGGCACGGCCGCGAGCCGGCTCGTCGAG
>JBBIUI010000040.1:0-21478 GCA_037440385.1 Rhodocyclales bacterium
CGCCAGCCCAGACCGGCGCGCCGTGCGAGCTCGACCTCCATCACCGGCGCGGAGTCGGTGAACACGCGCGTGCGCGTGGCGCCGCCTTCCGCCTCGATGCGCGCGGCGAGCTGCCGCAGCCGGGCGCGCAGCACCTTGTGGTAATCGCGGCCGAGCGCATAGCGCGACACGTAGGCACGCTGCGGGTCGCCGAGTATGCCTTCGGCATCGTGCGCCGAAGGCCAGTAGTTCATCCGCGCGGAAACGACGCTGACCGTACCCGGCACCAGCCGCTCGGGATGTGCCCGAATCCCGGCGTTGCGTGCCATATAATCCATCGCGCCGTGGCACCCGTCGGCGAGCCAGCACGCGAGACGCGAGGGCGCCTCGCCGAGCGCGGTGCCGGTGATTCCGATGGCATCGAATCCGAGCGCCTTTCCCCACCGCCGGATACGTGCGGCGAGTGCCTCCGACCCGACTGTGACCTCGGCATGATCCATCCGGACGATCCCGATCCGAACTGCCTGAAGCTGTGGCTCGCCGACGATGTGGCCAGCCGCGAACTGGGTACGGCGCTCGCGGCGGGGCTCGCGCCCGGCCTGCACGTCTGGCTGCAGGGCGAGCTGGGCAGCGGCAAGACGACCGTCGTGCGCGCCGCGCTGCGCGCCCTGGGCGTGGCCGGAACCATACGCAGCCCGACCTACACGCTGGTTGAACTTTATTCCATTTCTAGGTTACACTTGTATCACCTTGATTTGTATCGGGTCGAGTTTCCAGAGGAAGTTCTCGATGCAGGGCTCGACGAAACGTTCCGGGGCGATGCGATCTGCCTCGTCGAATGGCCGGAAAAAGCCGGCGGATTGCTCGCGCCCGCCGACCTCGTGCTGCGGCTGCGGGTCGAAGCGCAGGGCCGCTGTGCGCTCGTCGAAGCGCATGGCGCGAGGGGCGCGAAATGCCTAGCCGCACTCGCACGGGACCCGGCGCTGAAGCCGCTCGTCGCAACCGGCGCCGGTCGCTGCTCAAGGCAGGCGCCGCCACACTGACGCTGCTCGTGAGCCGCGCAGGGCTCGCCGCCCCCGCGAGCGTGCTCGCCGTTCGCGTCTGGCCGGCGCGAGACTACACGCGCGTCACGCTCGAGCACCGCGAGCCGATCGCCTTCACGCAGCGCAGGGTCCCGGATCCGGAACGGCTGGTCCTCGATCTCGAAGGCGTCGAATTCAACAGCGTGCTGCAGAACCTCCCCGATCGGATTTCCGAGGACGATCCCTACATCCGCGCCATCCGCGCCGGCCGCTACCGGCCCGGTGTCGTGCGCGTGGTCATCGACCTGAAGGTCGAGGTCAGCCCGCAGGTGTTCACGCTGAAGCCGGTCGCGGGATATGCCAACAGGCTGGTCGTGGACCTGTACCCGAGCGTGCCGGCCGATCCGCTGGCGGCGCTGCTCGAGGAAAACGGTCTCGGGCCATCGCGCCCCGGATCCGGGCAGCCACCCGGCGCGCAGGAAGCGAACCAGGCTCGCGAGCGCAGCGGCGAGCTGCCTGCCCCGCAACGGATGGCCACCGTCGTCCTGGATCCCGGCCATGGCGGGGAGGATCCGGGTGCGATCGGCCGCGGCGGCAGTCATGAAAAGAACGTGACGTTGTCCGTCGCGCGCCGGGTCAAGGCGAAGCTCGACGCCGAGCCGAACATGCGATCGGTGCTCACGCGCAACGGCGATTTCTTCATTCCGCTGAACCAGCGCGTCGCCCGCGCGCGGCGGCTGCAGGCGGACCTGTTCGTGTCGATCCACGCCGATGCCTTCGTCAAGCCGACCGCGCGCGGCTCCAGCGTATTCGTGCTGTCGGAGCGCGGTGCGAGCAGCTCCGCGGCACGCTGGCTCGCGCAGCGCGAAAACGAGGCCGACCTGATCGGCGGGGTCAATCTGGAACGGGCCGATCCCTACCTCGCCCGCACGCTGCTCGACCTGTCTCAGACGGCGACGCTCCAGGACAGCCTGAAGCTCGCCAAGGCGGTGCTCGGCGAGCTGGGCGGCGTCAACACGCTGCACAAAGACAGTGTCGAGCAGGCGGGCTTCGCCGTGCTCAAGGCACCCGACATCCCGTCCATCCTGGTCGAGACCGCCTTCATCAGCAATCCGGACGAGGAAAAGCGGCTCAACGACGAGGCCTACCAGGACCGGCTCGCGGACGCCATCGTGCGAGGCATCCGGCACTATTTCGCCCGCAACCCGCCGCGGTCCCGGTACAAGCTCGCGGCACTTTGATTCTCGGGCGCCGCGTATAATCGCGGGTTTCGTCGGCAACCGGCAAGCATGCTCGTCTTCCGCGGCATCCCGGAGCGCGCCACGACGCCGGTCGCGCTCACGATCGGCAATTTCGACGGCGTCCATCGCGGCCACCAGGTACTGCTGTCGAGGCTCGCCGCGCATGCGGCGAGCCTGGGCGTGCCCTGTGCGGTGATGACGTTCGAGCCCCATCCGCGCGAGCATTTCTCGCCCGCCTCGGCGCCGGCGCGGCTCACGTCGCTGCGCGAGAAGCTCGCGCTGCTCGAGGCGAACGCGGTGGATCGCGTGCACGTCTGCCGCTTCGACGAGCGCATGGCGCACCTGGGCGCGGAGCAGTTCATCGAGCGCATCCTGGTCCGGGGGTTGGCCATCCGCCATCTGCTGGTGGGCGACGATTTCCGCTTCGGCAAGGGGCGAACCGGCGATTTCGCGATGCTGCGCCTGGCCGGCGCGAGCCACGACTTCACGGTGGAGGCGACGGAGACGGTCGATCTCGAAGGCGAGCGCGTGTCCAGTTCGGCGATCCGCCGCGCGCTCCAGCGCGGCGATCTCGATCATGCCGCGCGCCTGCTCGGACGCACCTATGCGATCTCGGGGCGCGTCGTGCATGGGCAGGCGCGAGGGCGCGCGATCGGATTCCCGACCGCCAACATCCAGCTCAAGCGCAACCGACTGCCGCTGTCCGGCGTGTTCGCGGTCGAAGTCGGCGGAATCGGCCGGGGCTTGCGGCCCGGCGTCGCGAACGTCGGTTTCCGCCCCACCGTCGAGCAGGCGCAGCGGCCCAGCCTCGAGGCACACCTGTTCGACTTCGGCGGCGATCTGTACTGCGTGCATCTGACGGTCGCGTTCCTGCGCAAGCTGCGCGAACAGGCGAAGTTCGACTCGCTCGGCGCGCTCGCCGCGCAGATCAACCGAGACGTGGAAGACGCCCGCGCTTACTTCGCACAGCGCGCCGCGGGCCGCAGCGAGCCGGACGCATGCCTGCGCGAGCAATTCCCGCACTGAGGTTGCACCGTTCATGACCGATACCCGCAAGACGCTCAATCTGCCCGACACGCCGTTTCCGATGCGCGGCGATCTCGCCCGGCGCGAGCCGGGCTGGATCGAAGACTGGCGCCGCCGCGACCTGTACGGCGCGATCCGGCGCGCTGCCGCCGGCCGGCCGAGATTCGTGCTGCACGACGGTCCGCCCTACGCCAACGGCGACATCCACATCGGCCATGCGGTAAACAAGATCCTCAAGGACATCATCGTGCGCGCGAAGACGCTGGCCGGCTTCGACGCGCCCTACGTCCCCGGCTGGGATTGCCACGGCCTGCCGATCGAACACCAGATCGAGAAGCTGCACGGCAAGCATCTGCCGGCCGAACGCGCGAGGCAACTGTGCCGCGAATTCGCCGCGCAACAGGTCGAGCGCCAGAAGCGCGATTTCCTGCGCCTCGGCGTGCTGGGCGACTGGGATCGCCCCTACCTGACGATGGGCTTTCGTAACGAAGCCGACGAGATCCGCGCGCTCGGTCGCATCTATCGCGACGGGCTGCTGTTCAAGGGACTCAAGCCGGTCAACTGGTGCTTCGATTGCGGCTCGGCACTGGCCGAGGCCGAGGTCGAGTACCAGGACCGGAAATCGCCGGCGATCGATGTCGGCTTCCCGCTCGAACCGGCGCAGCGCGCCAGACTCGCGCACGCGTTCGGACTCGAACGGCTGCCGGACGCGCCCGTCCATGCGGTGATCTGGACGACGACCCCCTGGACGATCCCGGCCAACCAGGCGCTGAACCTTCATCCGGATTACACCTACGAACTGGTTCGCACGGCGCGCGGGCTGCTCGTGCTCGCCGCCGAGTTGCGCGGGCAGGCGCTGGCGCGCTACGCGCTGGAAGGCACGGTGGTCGGCGCGTGCCGCGGCGAGGCGCTCGCGGGTGTGCGGTTCCGGCATCCGTTCTACGACCGGGCCGCGCCGGTCCTGCTGGCCGACTACGTGGCGCTCGACGCCGGCACCGGGCTCGTGCACAGCGCTCCCGCCTACGGCGTGGAGGATTTCGAGTCGTGCCGGCGTCACGGCATGCGCGACGACGAGATCCTCAATCCGGTGCGCGGCGACGGCCGTTTCGCGCCCGACCTGCCGTATTTCGGAGGCATGGACGTCTGGAAGGCCAATCCCGCCGTCATCGACAAGCTACGCGAGGCGGGATGCCTGTTCGCCAGCGGCGAGATCACGCACAGCTACATGCACTGCTGGCGCCACAAGACACCGGTGATCTATCGCGCGACGATCCAGTGGTTCGTCGGCATGGACGCCCGGCATCGCGGATCCGCGGCCGGCGATCGGACGCTGCGCGACATCGCGCTGGCCGCGGTCGAGGCCACCCGCTTCTATCCCGACTGGGGACAGGCGCGGCTGCACGCGATGATCGCGAACCGGCCGGACTGGTGCGTGTCGCGCCAGCGCAACTGGGGCGTTCCGATCCCGTTCTTCCTGCACCGGGAAATCGGGACGCCGCATCCGCGCACGCTGGAGCTGCTCGAACGGGTCGCGCAGCGCGTCGAGCGCGAGGGCATCGAGGCCTGGTTCCGGCTCGATGCGGCCGAGCTCCTGGGCGCGGACGCCTCGCAGTACGAAAAGATGCGCGACACGCTCGACGTGTGGTTCGACTCGGGCAGCACGCACTGGACGGTGCTGCGCGGCAGCCATGCGAGCCAGTCCGCCTATCCGGCGGATCTCTACCTCGAGGGCTCCGACCAGCACCGCGGCTGGTTCCATTCGTCGTTGCTGGTCGGCTGCGCGCTCGATGCGCGCGCGCCCTACGGGGCGCTGCTGACCCACGGCTTCGTCGTCGATGGCCAGGGGCGCAAGATGAGCAAGTCGCGCGGCAACGTCGTCTCGCCGCAGAAGGTGTGCGACACGCTGGGGGCCGAGATCCTGCGCCTGTGGGTCGCGGCGACCGACTACTCGGGCGAGCTGTCGATCTCCGACGAGATCCTCAGGCGCGTCGTCGAGAGCTACCGGCGCGTGCGCAACACGCTGCGTTTCCTGCTTGCGAACACCGCCGATTTCGATCCGGCGCGCCATGGCCTGCCGGTGGAGCGATGGCTGGAGATCGACCGGTACGCGCTGGCGCTCGCCCGTTCGCTGCAGGCCCAGGTCACGGCGGACTACGAGCGCTACGAATTCCATCGCGTCGTGCAGGCGCTGCAGACTTTCTGCTCCGAGGATCTCGGCGCCTTCTATCTCGATGTCCTGAAGGACCGGCTCTACACCGCGGCGGCGGACTCGCCCGCGCGCCGCTCGGCGCAGAACGCGCTGCATCACATCGTGCAGACCCTCGTGCGGCTGATGGCCCCGGTGCTGTGCTTCACCGCAGAGGAGATCTGGCGGGTGCTGAGCGGGCGCGACGATGACTCCGTCATGTTGCGGACGTGGCACGAACTGCCGCCCGCGGCCGGCGACGAAGCGGCACTCGTCGCGCGCTGGGGCAGGCTGCGCGAAACGAAAGCCGACGTCCAGAAGCTGCTGGAGGAACTGCGCGTCGCGGGGCGGATCGGCTCCTCGCTGGCGGCCGAGGTGGACATCCACGCCTTCGGCGACAAACACGATCTGCTCGCATCGCTGGGCGACGACCTGCGCTTCGTGCTGATCACCTCGCGCGCCAGCGTGCACCGTGCCGCCGAGGCCGCGGGCGAGCACATCGAGGTGGCCCCCAGTGCGCACGCCAAATGCGCGCGCTGCTGGCACTACCGCGACGACGTGGGTGCCGACCCGCAGCGTCCCGAGCTGTGCGGCAGATGCGTGTCGAACCTGTTCGGCGCGGGCGAACTGCGCACGCACGCCTGAATGGTCCGTGCCGCCGGCTGGCTGGGACTGAGCGCCGCGATCGTCGCGCTCGATCAGCTCACGAAGGCGTGGATCGCAGCGGCGATCGCCCAGGGCGAGACGGTCACGCTGGCGCCGTTCTTCGACCTCGTGCGAGTCTACAATCGCGGCGCCGCGTTCAGCTTCCTGTCGGATGCGTCGGGCTGGCAGCGCTGGTTCTTCGTCGCGCTGGCCGGTGCGATCTCCGTGTGGCTCGTCGTGCTGATCGCCCGCCATCGTGCAGAAACCGCGCTGCCGCTGGCACTCGCGCTGATCCTCGGCGGCGCCGTCGGCAACCTGATCGACCGGCTGAACCACGGTGCGGTCGTCGATTTCCTGTACGTTCACGTCGGCCGCTGGGGCTGGCCGGCGTTCAACGCCGCCGACTCCGCGATCACGCTCGGCGTCGCGGTGATCCTGATCTCGCAGCTTCGCGGGCACGCCCGGGCGGGCGGTGTCGACTGAATCGCGGAAACGAATGGAATGAACCGACGCAAAGTGCGCGAAGGAACGAAACGGCTCGCCCGGTCACTGGTATCGACCCGGCGGCGCGGTTCATCGACCGCGATGCGCTCGCCGGCGCACAATGCCGGCGTCGCGATACGGTCGGTGGGCAACGGCTTGCCCGCTTTGCATTTCGGCGCTCGCGTGAGGTCTCCGCAATCATGAACCCGGTCGTAGGTGCCCGCAGCCTGGTCACGCTGCACTACCGCATCGCGCTCGCGGACGATACCGAACTGATCTCGACCTTCGGCGCGACGCCGGCGACGCTGCAGCTCGGCAACGGCGAGCTCGCACCGACGCTCGAGCGCTGCCTCGTCGGCCTGCCGGCCGGTGCCCGCCACGTGTTCCTGCTCGAGCCCGCGCAGGCCTTCGGCGCGCACGATGCCGCGCTGGTCGAACGGCGCGCGCGCAGCGAACTGCCGCTGCAGGCCGAGCTGCGCGAGACGGCGCTGATCGAATTCGAGGCGGCCGACGGCAGCGCCTACACCGGGTTCGTCCGCGAGCTGACGGAGTCCGATGCGGTGATCGATTTCAATCATCCACTGGCCGGGAAGTCGATCCGATTCGAAGTCGAGGTCATCGGCATTCTATGAACATCGTCCTGGCGAATCCCCGCGGCTTCTGTGCCGGCGTGGAACGCGCCATCGCCATCGTCGAGCGCGCGCTCGAGCGCTTCGGTGCGCCGGTGTATGTGCGCCACGAGGTCGTGCACAACCGCCACGTCGTCGATGCGCTGCGCGCCAAGGGCGCGGTGTTCGTCGAGCAGCTCTGCGAGGTGCCCGATGGCGCGACGGTCGTGTTCAGCGCCCACGGCGTGCCGCTCGCGGTCAAACGGGAGGCCGAGGCGCGCGGACTTCGCGTCTTCGATGCCACCTGCCCGCTCGTGACCAAGGTACATGCGGAGGTCTCGCGCATGCACGCCGCGGGATACGCCATCGTCATGATCGGTCATCGCGACCATCCGGAGGTCGAGGGGACGATGGGGCAGGTCGAAGGCGGTGTCGCGCTCGTCGAGACCGCCGCCGACGTGCAACGGCTCGAAATCGGCGATGCGCGGCGCGTGGCCTATGTCACCCAGACCACGCTGTCGGTCGATGACGCCGCGGCCATCGTCGCGGCACTTCGCGCGCGCTTCCCGGACATCGCCGGCCCGAAACGCGACGACATCTGCTATGCGACCCAGAACCGCCAGGACGCGGTCAAGCGGCTCGCCGGACGGTGCGACCTCGTGCTCGTCGTCGGCTCGGCCAACAGTTCGAATTCCAACCGGCTGCGCGAGGTCGCGGCCAGGCGCGGCGTGAGCGCCTACCTCGTCGATTGCGCCGCGGCGATCGAGCCCGCCTGGCTCGAGGGACATCGCAGCGTAGGCGTGAGCGCCGGCGCCTCCGCCCCCGAGGAGCTGGTGCGCCAGGTCATCGACCGGCTGCGCGCGCTGGGCGCGACGCAGGTGCATGAACTCGACGGCATCCGGGAGGCAGTCGGCTTCCCGCTGCCGAAGGGACTGTGAGCCGGGCGGTGCGGGGCCACCTCACTGCGCCGCGCCGACGGACACCTCTATCCTCATCCTCGCGGCGGTCGGTCGGCCCTGGATCTCGCCGGGCGCGAACCGCAGCGCCTTGAACGCGTCGCGCATGCCCAGCCCGACGGCCTCCGGAACATCGGATTCGATCACCGCGGCCTCGTCGACCTCGCCGCTCGCCGACACGTAAAGTTCCACGAGCACCCTGCCCGCGAGCGACGCATCGACCGGCGGAAACGACGGCTCGGCGAGCGGCCGCGGCGAGCGGGTCAGCATCGAGGTCGGAGAATAGGCCGGCGCGCGCCTGCCACTGCCGTCGTCGCGCGCGCCAGCCGGTGCGTTCGCCGCGGGCGCCTCGGCCGGCATGACGGACTCGCTGACGGCGGCCGATTCGGGTTCCGGGACCTGCGGCAACCCCGATCCGGCCTCGGGCGGTGCCGGCCGCGGTGCGCGCAGCCACACGCTCAGCGTGCCTCCGTGCGCAGGCGCCTGGCGTGCGGCGGCAGTGCCGGTGCCGACCGCAATGATGACAGAGGCATGCAGCGCGAGCGAGCCGGCGAGCGCGGCGAGCCATCGCGCGCCCACCGCCGCTGCCGCTACTGCGTGATGATCTCGCGCCACGAGATGCGACGCCCGCTGCCACCGGCTCCGGGCGGAACGACCGTCTGCACGGTCGTCGTCACGTCGGACTTGCGGATGATCGCCTTGATCTCGCCGCTGGGAAGCTGGATCAGCACCGGCCGGCTCGCCAGCGCGGCGCCGAGAAACTTGGACTCCCACGCGATACCCGAATAGGTGGGCACGCCGCCGGTCTTCGCATCGAGCAGGTTGAACCAGCTGCTGCCACCCGGCGTGCACGCATCCGCGCTGGGGATGTTGCTCGTGAAGGCCAGCACGCCCAGCGCGAGCGCCGGATGGGTATTGATCCGCTCCCCGCTCGCAGGCAGATCGACGTACCAGCCTTTCTGGGTCGAATAATCGGGGGCCACCGTTGAGGTGATCCTGCGTTCGTCCGCCGCCGCTCCGGGCCCGAGCGTCTGCGCTTGCAGGCTCGAGCGCAGCGGCGAGATCAGCGGCGCACTCGTCAGGTCGTCGACCAGCCCGTAGATGCTCTGCGTCTGGGTCGTCGCCACGTCGGTGTCACCGAGATACTTGCCGGTTCCGACGAACACGAAGCGCCGGTCGATCCCGGCCGCGTTGATCACCGACAGCTCCGGCTGCGTGGTCACGGGCTGGGCGACACCGCCCGCATCGACCAGTGTCGCGAGCCGGGCGACGCTCCAGGACGCGGCGCTCGCCGAAGACAGATCGAAGCGCCAGACGTTGCCGAGCAGGTCGCCACCGTAGACCTGCTCGACGGTCGCATCCACGTCGCCGTTCACCGCGAAGGCGCTCAGATGCGCGAGCCCCGAGGGCGACGCCGCGCTGCCCACGCCGGTATCGAGCCGGGCCAGCACCTCTCCGCTCGCCGGGCTCAATACGAACAGCCGGCCGTGACCGTCCCCGCCGGTATCCGACCCGTTGTTGTATCCGGAAGCGACCAGCACCACCCAGCCGTAGGCGCGCGTCTTCGCGACGATCGGGACGCCGAAGCTGTAACCCATGTTGTTGCGGTCGGTGCTCGCCGTGCCTGCATGCGGGAACTCCCAGAGCGCTTTCGTCGCGGCAGCGGCCTCGCTGACGGCGGTGGTGCCGGTGATGTCCAGCGCGAAGTACCCGCGGCCGCCCTTGCCCAGGCCGCTGACGAAGATCGTCCGCCAGTCATGTCCGGAACAGTAGGCGCTGCCGCCGGAAACGACGCGGGAATTGCAGAAATCGACGTCCGCGGTGATCCCGGTGGCATCGGCGTAGTACAGGTGCTGGAAGCCGGTCTTGCGGCTCAGGCCGTTCAGGTTCCCCATCACCAGGTTGGGCACGTAAGCCCACCTCTCGGCGCCGGTCGCAAAGTCGAACGCATGCAGCATGCCGTCGTTCGCACCTTGCAGGATCAGCCGGTCGCGACTCGCCTGGGCGCTCTTGTAGGACACCGCACAACCGGCGCTGACGCTCGCGCTGGCATAACACTCGTCGATATAGTCTGCGCGCGGCCGGTCTGCGATCACCGGCTCGGCATTGATGATGTCGCCGAGCAAATGGTTTCGGACGCGATAGTTCGTGCCTTCTCCACTGGGCTCTCCGCGCAGATACGCCACCACCGCCGCCCCATCGCTCGGGCCCGGCGGACTCGTCGAGGTATTCAGCAGGCTCTGCTGGGCAGCCGAGAGCTTGGTTGCGGTCAGCGCGCTCGTCGGCTGGAACTGGATCCCTTGATTGGACAGCGACGTTCCATCCCACGGCGCATTGCCGCTGAAGCTGACGATGAAGCGGCTTGCGGGCGTGCGCGCATCGAGCTGCGCCTGCGCCGAAGAAGCCCACAGCGGGCTGGTCGTATCCTGGATGCCCGTGGCCGGATCGATCGGGAACGACTGCAGATCCCCGGTCCAGTCACCCGACTTGTAGGAGGACTGGAACGACTGGTTTTCCGTCGAGGTGACGTGGGCATTGGCCACGGCGACCGCCGCGGCCGCGCCGGTGCGCCCGATGATGTCGGTGAGCACCGCGCCGAGCGCATTGGCGAACGTGTCGGGATCGGCCGCGCTGAAGAACCCGCCGTGACCGTTGATCGCGGCATGGAGCATGTCGTCGACATTCGGGGAGATCGCGAACGCCGTGGGTTGCGGCCACGAAACCGTCGAGCAGCCGGCGGCGGCATACGGTGGCGGACAGGTAGCCGGATCGACGCTGCCGGTCACGCCCAGCCCGACCGTATAGGTGACCATGTGCTGCCAGAATGCCGGATCCGCACTGTTGGCCGGATCCGAGGCCAGCGCCGGATCGATGATGTTGGGCTTGACCCGGTTGTTCAGATCGGGGCGCAGGTCGCGATACCAGTAGTACATCGCGACGTCCGCCAGCGTATCGCTCCAGTCATCCTGTCGCGGCGCCGCCGCGGTGTATTGGTAGGAACAGTTCCCCCCTTCGAGCGTGGCGGGCGCCTGGCAGTACGGCGTGCCGGCATTGTCGAGCGCCGGACCGGTGATCGTCGGACCGTTCGCGCCATCGACGTTTTCGCTCGCCGCCGAGGTGGATGCCGCGGCGCCGTTCCAGTAACCGTCGGTCATCAGGATCGCATAGCTCTGGCGGCAGGTACCTGGCGCGGTGGAATCGGTGGTGCCCGGAGTCTTCGACCACGGACCCTTGTTGTCGGTGCGTTCGAAATACTTCCCGACGTCGTCGAGCGCACGGCGCAGCGGCGTGCCGGCCGCCGGTACCGCGCGCTGGTACAGCGTATCGAAGAAGCCCGTGCGGTCGCTGCCCGAGAACTGCCTCACGCCACGCACCAGCGTCGAGGTGCTCACGCCATCGACTTCCACCGAACCCTGGTTGATCGCAGCGAAGCCGACCCGCGGTTCGTCGCCCAGTTGTGCGAATGCGCGCCCGATGCCCGCCCGCGAAGCGAGGATGCGCGATCGGTAATACGTGTACCAGTTCGCGAAATTCTGGATCTCCTGCGCATACGTGCAAACGCCCGCGATGCAATCGGTGCGGGCCTCGCGCCCCTCGCCGCTGTAGGTCGGTGTGGTCGACCGTATCTGCCGTTTCGTGTAATTATCCCAGTTCCACACGCCACCTCCGTTGTAGGTGAAATACACCGCCGGCCAGAAAGTCTTGTTGACCCAGCCCGTGGTGCTGCATGTCCCCCAGGCGCTCGAACTGCACGAGTCCCAGAAGGCGGGCTGCGTGTTGTTCGCCGTCAGATCGCGGCAGCCGCGGCTGGTATCGGCCGGATTGTTGTAGGCGCACGACGGCGAGGCGGCGGGAAACGAACTGTTGTCGGCGCGTCGCCAGGGCTGGTAAGTGACCGCCGGATTGTAGTAGGCGCGGTTGATCTGCGGCGAGCGCGCGACCGCGTTGTAGGCGATGTCATCGTCGAAGCTCACGACGTAGGTCGTGTAATCGCTGGAACCGTACACATTGTTCGGGCGCGGGTAAAGGAAGTACGAATAGACATAATCGTCCGGCAGGATTTCCCACTGCATCGAACCG
Source organism: Rhodocyclales bacterium (assembly GCA_037440385.1). Taxonomy (GTDB): domain Bacteria; phylum Pseudomonadota; class Gammaproteobacteria; order Burkholderiales; family Rhodocyclaceae; genus CG2-30-68-42. The sequence continues at coordinate 12,226 of JBBIUI010000040.1, forward strand.
GAATCGTCCTGGATGAACATGATGTTCGGCGCGGCGGTCGTCTTGACCGCCATCGGCACGTCCGCGATATCGGTCGCGGCGGCCCGCGCAACGGGAGCCGCAGCGACGAGCGCCGCTGCCGCAAGGGCGGCCGGCAGCACGCGGGAGGACGGGTTCGGGATTTTCATGGGTCACCTCATGCAACAGCCATCGGCACGACAGCGCCGGGTCAATGCGCGAGCAGCACCTGAACGACGGTTCCGGTGTTCCTCGGACCGGTCACGCGGATCGTGGCCCGGTAATACACTTCGCTCGTGGCGCTCAATTGTGCCGCACCGATCTTCTTGGACCCGGCGCCGGCAGGCTTGCCGGAAATGCAGTTGGACTGGATGTCGGTCACCGGCAGCGGCCCCTGGCACAGACGGTCGATCACGAACTGGTAGCTATTGCCGTCGACCGTCGCCGCCGGCAGAGCGCTCCAGCCGCCCACGGCCGTCGGGATTCCTGCGGCATCGACGTCCTGACGAGTCGGGAAATAGCGGCAGGAGGTGGGCGGCGCCGTCGCGCAGCCCGCCGGATAGACTGCATCGCGCGAGCCCGGGCCCGGGACGATCGTTCCGTCGATCAGCGCGAGCGCCGCTTCGACGCCCGCATCGGAGGCATGCAGCGTGGCCTGCTTGAAGGCGAAATTTCCGGCGATCAGGTTGGCCGTATCGACCGATCGCACCAGCGCCAGCCCGCCGAGCAGCATGAAGACGAGCGCGATCAGCGCGATGAACAGCGCCGCGCCGCGTTGTCTGCGTTTCACTTGATGTCGGGCCATAGCACGTTGCGCAACGCGACGGTGGTGGTATAGGCCTTGTAGCGGTAATGGTCCCAGTCGGCCGCCGCATCGACGCCCGGCGCCGGCGCGACCGCCGTCACGACTGCCGGCTCGCGCTTCTGCGAGCGCGTCACGACCGTGACCCGCACCGCCTTGATACGCCGGACGTGTTCGACATCCGGCGCCGCCCATTCGCCGGTCGCATCGACCCAGCCATTGACCGACTCGCTGTTCGCATCGGCGATGCCGTATTGCGCCTGCAGGCTCACGACGTTGCGAACGGTGTCCTGGGTCGTCCCCGCGACGCCGAGCTGCGTGATGGCGACCCGCAGCGTCTGAGCCGCACCGACCGAATAGGCGTGCGTCGACCAGCCCGGTCCGGCAACGTCGCCCCGGCCGAAACCGAAAACCTTGGCATTGAGGTTCAGCGATGGCCACGCCGGGCTCGCGCTGATCTGGAAAGCGACCGGCGGATTGAACGACGAGCCGGTCTTGAGTCTCGGCGCCTTGGGGTCGGCCATGTCGTCGACCTGCAGCACGACGCAGTTTCCGCCATCCTCGACGAGCACGAGATCCCCGCTGGCGATGTTCAGCGTCGCGTCGCGGTCCAGCGGAAGCGAGGCTCCCGCGGCGATCGGCGCGGCCACGCTGGCGGCCAGATAGGCCGGAACCGAACCGAGAAAGCTGGCGGTTCGGGTCACGATCGTGTCCGAGCCGCCCGCCCCGCCATCGGTGATCGTCACCGGTGCCGTCGTGAATCCGGCGATCGGCGCGCCGGTGACCGGGTCGTAGGTGAAGAAGGCGTTGCACTCGTGCAGCCCCATTTCCGCCAGTCCGACCCCCGCATTGCGCAGATCCTGCTCGATCTGGTTGATCGCCATCAGTCCGTTTTCCTGCGCGTCGGCGCCGGTGAGCGTGGTCTGTTTGCTTCCCTCGAACGTCATGAAGGTCTGGCTGATGATGAGCACGGCGATCATGCCGACGACGATGCCCACCATCGCTTCGATCAGGCTGAATCCGCGGCTGCGTCCCATGGCTCCGACCCCCGTCAGCCGGCGATCTGCGCGGTTGCGCTGTAGTTGTGGAACACGTCCGCACCCGCGGCATCCTTGTCCTGCGGGCCGTGCCAGCAGACGGTGACCGTCACCGTGATCGGGTTGACGCCGGCGACGGTGATCTGCTGCCGCTTTCCGATGGCTCCGGGCAGGCCGGCCGCGACGGCGGTGAGCCAGGCGTTGGCGGTCGCGTACGCGGAAGCGGCGGAATCCCCCCCCGCACTCGTGCACACGCCGGCTCCGGCGTTATGCGCATAGCTCGCCGCATTGGCCTGGTCGAGCCAGATGTCGCTGATGATCTGATTGGCGAAGTACGCGGCATCGGCCCGGTACTTGGCGTCGGCGGTACTCTTGATCGAAATGCCGAGCAGGCCGATCAGCCCGAGCACGCCGATCGAGAACACCAGCACCGCGATCAGCGCTTCGATCAGCGCGACGCCCCGCTCGGCGGGCAGGGACGGGAATGGGGTTCGGATCGCTGTCATGCGTCGCAGCGGCGCGGATCGCCGGCGTTCAGATAGGTCGAGTCCTCGCACATCCTCACCAGGCCATCGGCGCCGATCTGGATTTGCAGCGGGCGGGCATTGCCTGCGAAGCCCACCGTGATTTGGCTCAGCGTGCCGGCCCCGGCGACCCGGCGCCCGAACGCGTTGTACGTCACGGTTGTGTCACCGTCGTGCGCGACGGTGACATCCGCTCCGGCCTCACCCGCCGGCCGCACCTGGATTGCGGTGGCGTCCTCCAGCTCGACCTTCCAGCCGGGGCCCGTCGCTTCGATCACGAAGCGCACCCGCGCATTGCGCCGGATCGCCTCGGCGCGCGCGAGCTGCAGGCCATTGAGCATGGATTCGGCGGCGGCGCGCAGGCGCTGGTTCTCGATCATGGTCTGGAAGGAGGGCAGCGCGAGCGTCGCGAGGATCGCGAGAATCGCCATCGCGATGACCAGCTCGACCAGCGTCACGCCGGACTGCCCGCCGATGCGACTCAGATTCAACAATCGTCCCCCCTGCGGTAGATCCAGCAGGATTTCGGCAGGCCCGACGCACCGACGAAGGCCGTCGTGCGCCTCGTGTTCGTCTGGTCGATCGAGAACGTATATTCGGACATGTCGCCGATCCCGGTCGCGGTGATCACGAAGGCCTGCGAGTCGCCGCCCGGATTCGCGCAGGCGAAACCGAAATAACCGGCCGCGGGCATCGGCGTGCCGCATCCGCCGCTGCCATCCGCGGCGGCCGAATACCTGCGGTTGTCCTGGTAGTACTGCTCCATGCGCACGCGCAGGTCGGACAGTTGCGACGTGGCGTCCGCCATCTTCGAGCGGCGGACATAGTCCTGATAAACCGGAACCGCGTTGATCATCAGCAGGCCGATGATCACGACGACGATCATCATCTCGATCAGCGTGAAGCCGGAATGGCTGCGTGTTCGATTCACTCGGAGGCTCCCGGTTGCGTCAGCCGGGAACATAGACCCTCGCCGCCGCCGCGGGAAGCGCGGCCGGACGAATGGTCGGCGCCGGCGCACCAACGGTCCGCGCCGGGGATCAGGAGCCGATCTCGGCGAGCACCGTGAGCCCTGCGCGCACCTTCTGCCCGAGCGCAGCGCGGATGCGTGCGCCGGGTTCCAGATACACGTCGAGCCGCGACCCGAAGCGGATGAAGCCGTAGCGGTCGCCGCGCGCGAGCCGCTCGCCTTCCTTCGCATCGCACAGGATGCGCCGTGCGACGAGGCCCGCGACCTGCACGCAGACCACGTCATGGCCGTCGTCGGTACGCAGCCAGATCGCATTGCGCTCGTTCGCGGTCGAGGCCTTGTCGAGCGCCGCGTTGAGGAAGGCTCCGGGGTGATACCAGATGCGTCGGACTTCGCCCGAGACCGGGCTTCGGTTCGAATGGACGTCGAAGACGTTCATGAACACGCTGAGCTTGACCGCGTCGCGATCGAGGTAGGGGTCGCGCACGCGCTCGATCGCCACGACGCGGCCGTCGGCCGGCGAGAGCACGCCTCGCACGTCCTGCGGTGCGCGGCGCCGCGGATCGCGAAAAAACTGCACGACGAACGCCGCGACGAGCCACAGCGGTGCGCCCCACGCCCAGCCGGCGGCGGCGCTCACCGCCACCGCCAGCACGAGCGATGGCACGATGAACGGCCAGCCCTCGCGGGCGAGGATGGGATGGGATGCGTTCAACGCGGATCGTCCCTCAGGCAGGTCCTTCGAGCCTGCGCGCGCGCTGGCGGGTACGCTGCGGCCCGCGCGCACCCGTGCTTCGCGCCCATGGGTACGGTACGACGCTCGTCGAGCGTGCGCCGATCCGCCCGAAAACCGCCTCGCCGTGTCTGCGTCGTTGCGGCGGATGCGGCGTTGCGCGTCAGTTCTTCGAAGTATCGACGAGCCGGTTCTTGCGGATCCACGGCATCATGTCGCGCAGCTTCGCGCCGATTTGCTCGAGCGGGTGCTCGGCCATCAGGCGCCGGCCGGCCTTGAGCGTGGGCGCATTGGCGCGGTTCTCCAGGATGAATTCCTTCGCGTACTGTCCGGTCTGGATCTCGCGCAGGATCTTCTTCATCTCGGCCTTGGCCTGCGGGCCGACGATGCGAGGGCCGCGCGTGATGTCGCCGTACTCGGCATTGTTGGATACCGAGTAACGCATGTTCGCGATGCCACCTTCATAGATCAGGTCGACGATCAGCTTGACCTCGTGCACGCACTCGAAATAGGCCATCTCCGGTGCATAGCCGGCCTCGACCAGTGTCTCGAAGCCGTTCTGGATCAGCGAGGTCAGCCCGCCGCACAGCACCACCTGCTCGCCGAACAGGTCGGTCTCGCATTCCTCGCGGAAGGTCGTCTCGATGACGCCGGCTCGCGCCGCGCCGATCGCCGCGGCGTAGGACAGCGCGATGTCGCGCGCCTTCCCGGAGCGGTCCTGGTGGGCAGCGATCAGCGAGGGCACGCCGCCGCCCTGCACGTAGGTCGAGCGCACCAGGTGGCCGGGGCCCTTGGGCGCGATCATGATGACGTCGAGATCGGCGCGCGGCTCGATCTGCGAGAAATGGATGTTGAAGCCGTGTGCGAAGGCGAGCGCCGCGCCTTTCTTGATGTTGGGTTCGATCGACTCGCGATAGACCTCGGCGTGGGTCTCGTCCGGCAGCAGGATCATCACGACATCGGCGCCCTTGACCGCATCGCCGACTTCCTTGACCTTGACCCCGGCGGCCTCGGCCTTCTTCCACGAGGCACCGCCCTTGCGCAGGCCGACGGTCACCTTGACACCGGACTCGCGCAGGTTCTGCGCATGGGCGTGGCCCTGCGAACCATAGCCGATCACGGCGACCTTCCTGCCCTTGATGAGGGAAAGATCGGCGTCCTTGTCGTAATAGACTTTCATGACTTCTCCTGTTGGTTGAACGGTTCGATCGGGCCGGCGGCCGGAGCCGCCGCTACAGCTTGAGGATGCGGTCGCCGCGGCCGATCCCGCACACTCCGGTGCGCACGGTTTCCAGGATCAGCGAGCGGTCGATCGCGCCGAGGAAGGCGTCGAGCTTGGTGCTGTTGCCGGTCAGCTCGACGACATAGGTCGACTCGGTCACGTCGATGATGCCGCCGCGGAAGATGTCCGCCATGCGCTTCATCTCCTCGCGATCCTTGCCCGAGGCGCGCACCTTCACGAGCATCAGCTCGCGCTCGAGGTGTCCCGACTCGGACAGGTCGACGACCTTGACCACCTCGACCAGCTTGTTGAGCTGCTTGGTGATCTGCTCGACGACGTCGTCGGAGCCGCGTGTGATGATGGTCATGCGCGACATCGACGCGTCCTCGGTCGGCGCGACGGTGAGCGATTCGATGTTGTAGCCGCGCGCCGAGAACAGTCCGGACACCCTCGAAAGGGCGCCCGCCTCGTTTTCCAGCAGCAGAGAAATCACGTGTCGCATAGGCCTGACTCGGGTTACGGATGAACCGCGTGCGCAGCGGATGCACACCGCCGGCGCAACGGCGTCTCGCGCTCCGGCGCGCCGCGCAGCGCGCGCCGCATCACAGATCCTCGGAGGACAGGATCATTTCGGTGAGACCCTTTCCGCCCTTGACCATCGGATAGACGTTCTCGGTCTGGTCGATCAGGAAATCGAGGAAGACCAGATCGTTCTTGCGCTTGAACGCATCGCGCAGCGCGCCCTCGACGTCGGCCGGTTTCTCGATCCTGACTCCGACGTGACCGTAGGCCTCGGCCAGTTTCGGGAAGTCCGGCAGCGCGTCCATGTAGGATTCGGCGTAGCGGTTGCCGTGGAAAAGCTGCTGCCACTGGCGAACCATGCCGAGGTAGCGGTTGTTCAGGTTGATGATCTTGATCGGCAGCCGGTACTGCTTGCACGTCGACAGCTCCTGGATGCACATCTGGATGCTCGCCTCGCCGGTCACGCACGCCACGCGCGCGCCGGGGTGCGCGAGGCTCACGCCCATTGCCGCCGGCAGCCCGAAACCCATCGTGCCGAGCCCGCCCGAACTGACCCAGCGGCGCGGCTCGTCGAACTTGTAGTACTGCGCCGCCCACATCTGGTGCTGCCCGACATCGGTCGCGACGAACGCATCGCCTCCGGTGACCTCATGGAGCTTCTCGATGACCCACTGCGGCTTGATGACTTTGGCATCGCGATCGTACTTGAGGCAGTCGCGTTCGCGCCACTGCCCGATCCTGTCCCACCACGCCTTGAGCACCGCGGGATCGGGACGCTGCGGGTTCTCTTCGAGCAGCTTGAGCATGTCGTCGAGCACGCTCGGCACGGCACCGACGATCGGAATATCGACGCGCACCCGCTTGGAGATCGACGACGGGTCGATATCGACATGGATGATCTTGCGCGCGACCTGGGCGAAATCGGCCGGATTGCCGATCACTCGGTCGTCGAACCGCGCGCCGATGGCGAGCAGCACGTCGCAGTACTGCATCGACATGTTCGCTTCATAGGTGCCGTGCATGCCCGGCATGCCGACGAATTGCGGGTCGGAACCAGGGTAACCGCCCAGCCCCATCAGCGTGGTGGTGACGGGACAGCCGAGCGCGCGCACCAGCCGCGTGAGCTTGTCCGCCGCATCCGACAGGATCACGCCGCCACCCGCATAGACCATCGGCCGCTCGGCGTCGAGCAGCAGTTGTACCGCCTTCCGGATCTGCCCCTGATGTCCCTTGACCACCGGGTTGTAGGAGCGCATCGCGATGCTCTTCGGGTAGGCGTACTCGCACTTGCGCGTCGTGATGTCCTTGGGAATGTCGACGACGATCGGGCCCGGCCGCCCGGTTTTCGCGAGGTAGAACGCCTTCTTGATCGTCGGCGCGATCTCTCGCACGTCCTTGATCAGGAAGTTGTGCTTGACGCACGGCCGCGTGATGCCGACGGTATCGACCTCCTGGAAGGCATCCTGACCGATCGCCGCGGTGGGCACCTGACCGGTGATGACCACCACCGGGCTCGAATCGAGGTAGGCCGTGGCGATACCGGTCACCGCGTTGGTCACGCCCGGACCAGACGTGACCAGCGCGACCCCTACGCGGCCGGTCGAGCGGGCATATCCGTCGGCGGCATGCACCGCACCCTGCTCGTGCCGCACCAGCACGTGGCGCACCTTGTCCTGCTTGAACAGCTCGTCGTACAGGTAGAGCACGGCTCCGCCCGGATAGCCGAATACGTATTCGACCTTTTCTTCCTGCAAACACCTGACTACAATTTCCGCACCGGACAAGACCATCGCCGCACCCGAGAACAGCAGAAATCTGCAAAGCGCATAACCTTAATGGCTTGCCTGCGTTTGGTCAAGGCGACGTCCTTGCGGCGGCCCGGCCGGCAGACGGAAAAAAGGAAACGGTCTGGCTACCCGGACGGAACTGTCGGATTTTCTGGCGAGTGTCGAGCGGCGCGCCTACAAGCAGGCGCTGTACGCATTGCGCGACGACCAGGCTGCACTCGACGTGACGCAGGATGCGATGCTCAAGCTGGCGGAGAAATACGCGGGCCGGCCGGCCGGCGAGTTTCCGATGCTGTTCCAGCGGATCCTCCAGAACACGTTGCGGGATGTGTTCCGGCGGCGCAAGGTCCGTTCGCTGTGGACGACCTTGCTGTCGTCATTTTCGGGAGGCGAGGACGAGGACACCGATCCGCTGGACACACTCGAGACGGACGCGAAGACCAGCATTCCCGCCTCGCCGCAGGATCGTCTGGAGCAGTCGCGAACCCTGACCGCCATCGAGAACGAAATCGCGCGGCTCCCGGCGCGTCAACGCGAGGCGTTCCTGATGCGTTACTGGGAAGACATGGATATCGCCGAGACGGCTGCCGCGATGGGTTGTTCGGAAGGCAGCGTCAAGACGCATTGCTCGCGTGCCGTACATACGCTGGCGGCAGCGCTTCGGGCAAGAGGAATCGAACCATGACCAACGAACGGGAATTCGCGCAACGGCTGTGCCGGCATCTGGATCGCGGTGCGGAAGGCATCGCCGAGGACACGGCGCGCAGGTTGCACGACGCGCGGCTGAACGCGCTGGCGCATGCCGGCGAGGGGCAACTGCGCGCCGGCCTGGCGGGCGGAGGGCTCGTCTCGATCGAAGAATTCGTGTCGGCGATCCGGGCGAGTGCGGCCGTCATGGTGCTGGCTGCGGCCGCCGCCGGCTTTTCGTACTGGAACTCGCTCGAGCAGGCCTCGGAACTCGCCGAAGTGGATACCGCGCTGCTCGCGGACGAACTGCCGATCAACGCCTACCTCGATCAGGGTTTTCCCCAATGGCTCACGCGGTCCTCGCCGGAATAGTCCTCGTTCTGGTGCTGATCGCCGTTCCCGCCGAATCCGCTGCCCCGCAACTGCGGCCTCCGGAATGGGCCGGACTGAGCCCACAGCAGAAGCAGATCCTCGCCCCGCTCGCGAAGGACTGGGACGCCATGGAGGCCAAGCGCCGCAGCAAGTGGCTGGGCATCGCGCAGCAGTACCCGAAGATGCCTGCCGCCGAGCAGCAACGCGTCCAGCAGCGCATGAAGGACTGGGCGGCGCTGACGCCGGAGCAGCGCCGCCGGGCACGCGACCAGTACCGGAAGCTTCAGAAGATCGCACCCGACGAGCGCGAAGCGCTCGGGCGGAAATGGCAGCAGTACAAGGCACTGCCGGAGGACGAAAAGCAGCGCCTCAAGCAGGAGGCCAAACGAAAACCGGCCAGGCCGATCGTGCGCAAGGGCGAGCGGCCGCGCATCGCAGGATCTGCTCCCGCCGCTGCGTCTTCCCAGCCCGCCGCGCCTGCCCCGCCCGCCCCGCCTCCCGCATCCGCGGCGCCGGCGGGTGCGACCGCCCCCGCGCCCGCGCCGGCCGCAACGCCGCCGCAAGACGCCGGAGCCGAGAAACGACCTCCTGACCCCTCGC
>JBBIUI010000041.1:0-21027 GCA_037440385.1 Rhodocyclales bacterium
CGGCGGCCGGCCGGATTCGGCGCGTGGCGCGAAGCGGCGCCGCAGCGCACGGGCCGGGGCGCCCGCACGGCCGTGGCGATGACCCGCCCGGCCGGTGCGAGCGGGTGGCGGCAATCCGGCGCCCGCCTGCTCCCGGCCGGTCAGGACGGCCGCTTCGTTTCGAGCTTTTCGCGGATGCGCGCGGACTTGCCGGAGCGCGCCCGCAGGTAGTACAGCTTGGCGCGGCGCACGTCGCCCTTGCGTTTGACCTGGATTGCGGCGATCAGCGGTGAATGGGTCTGGAACGTACGCTCGACGCCCTCGCCCGAGGAGATCTTGCGCACGGTGAACGAGGAGTTGAGCCCGCGGTTGCGCTTGGCGATGACCACCCCCTCGTAGGCCTGGACGCGCTTGCGGTCGCCTTCGACGACATTCACGCTGACCACCACGGTGTCGCCGGGTCGAGGTCGTCGGATCGTGGCGCCCAGCCGGGCGATCTCTTCCTGCTCGAGTTGCTCGATCAGATTCATGGTGCGTAGCTCCTTTCGTCGTTTCTCGTCGTTTCCAATGGCCTTTGGCCTTGCGCACAGAGCAGGCCGCCGCCTGATTTGCGCGTTTCTACTGCCGCTCCCGCCGGAACTCCTCCAGCAGATCCGTCTCTTCATCCGACAGTCGCCGCGCCCAGAGCAGCTCCGGCCGGCGCAGCCAGGTGCGCCCCAGTGACTGCTTCAGGCGCCATCGCCTGATCTCGGCGTGATGCCCGGAGAGCAGAACCTCGGGCACCGGCCGGCCCCGGTACACCTCGGGACGGGTGTAATGCGGGTATTCCAGCAATCCGTCCGCGAACGACTCCTCGATCGCCGACCCGGCATCGTTCAATGCGCCGGGCAGTTGCCGCACGATGGCGTCGATCAGCGCCATCGCGGCCAGTTCGCCTCCCGAGAGCACGAAGTCTCCCACGGACAGCTCCTCGGGCGCTTCCAGGTCGATCACGCGCTGGTCCATCCCCTCGTAGCGCGCGCACAGCAGGATCATCGCGCGCCGCTTCGACAGATCGATCACCTTCGCGTGGGTCAGCCGTTCGCCCTGGGGCGAGAGGTTGATCAGGCTGCCTTCCACACCGAGCGCTTCGCGCTGCCTCGCGCGCGCGGATTCGATCGCGCGCTCGAGCGGCTCGGCCAGCATCACCATTCCCGGTCCGCCGCCGTACGGACGATCATCGACGGTGCGATGCGCGTCGGCCGTGAAGTCCCGCGGGTTCCACAGGTTCAGCTCGTACACTCCGCGCTGCTTCGCCCGCCGCGTGATGCCGCTGTCCGTGATCGCGACGAAGCTCTCGGGGAACAGCGTGATGACGTCGAAGGCGATCATCCCCGGCCGTACCGTCTTACCAGTGTGTCCCCCAATCCACCACGATCCGCCCGTCCTCGAGATCGACCTCTCGCACGATCGGCGCAACGAACGGTACCAGGCGCTCGACGCCGTTCGCGTCGTGCAGCGCGAGCACCGGATGGGCGCTCGCATCTATCATCCGCGCGACCTCGCCGAGCGGCTCTCCCGCGAGATCGAACACCGGCAGCCCGATCAGATCGGCCCAGTAACACTCGTCCGGCGCCGCCGCGGGAAGCTCCTCGCGCGGCGCCGCCACGTACAGGCCGCGCAGGGACGATGCGCGATCCCGGTCGTCTATGCCCTCCAGTTTCGCGAGCCCGCCATCGGCTTGGACCCTGAATTCGACCAGCCGGAACGGTTTCCAGTCCTCGTCGGCACCGAGCCACCACCGCGCCATTCTCGCCCACGCAGCCGGATCGTCGCCGAATGTCCGCACGCGGACCCATCCGCGCACGCCGTGCGGGGCGGCGATGCGCCCCAGGACGATCATTCGGAAGGATCAGGCGGCCTGTTTCGCGGCGCTCCGGACCAGGCGCGCAACGGTGGGCGAGAGCCGCGCACCCTGTGCCCGCCAGTGTGCCAGCCGCTGCGTATCGACTCGAAGTGCCTGCTCGTTGGCAGCCGCAACCGGATTGTAGAAGCCGATGCGCTCGATGAAGCTCCCGTCGCGCCGGTTGCGCGAGTCGGTGACGACCATGCTGTAGAAGGGTCGCTTCTTGGCGCCCCCGCGGGAAAGACGTATGACGACCATTGGGATTTCCGGATCGGTGAAAAAGGCAGCGATTATAGTTGCCTGCGCAGCACGGCACAAGGCGCATGCATGAGGCGACGATGGGCCGCCGCGGGAGCGTTTCGAAGGACCGCGGTGGACGGCAGCGATCCACAGCCGCATCGCGCGGCGCTGTGCTACCCTTGCCACGCGTTGCAGGAGCGTTGGTGCGTCGTTGGAAGCGGCGAGGTCGGGCCGTCCTGCCGTGCAGCGAGCTTCGCGGCGACGACCTCACCTGGCAGGATGATCGCAGTCGATCGCGCGCGAATCGCATGGTGTCTCACGCAGGGGTGAACCGGTCCGGGGAAGGCGATGCGCCCCATGGGCGCGTCGCAGCGTTTCTCGATTGGCTCGCCTCGCCGCCGGATCCGGACCCGGCGGTCGAAGTCACGGCTCTTCGGGAACGCATCGAAAGCTTGCCGGGCCTCGGCGGCGAACCGGCGCAGCTCGATTCCATACTCGATGCGCTCGCAAAGCGCGCGGGATCGAGCGCCGGCGCGCTGCAACGACTGGTTCGCGAGGCGGGCGACCCCGTGCCCGAACCGAACCGGCGGACGGCACGCGAGCTGGCTTCGGTCTTCTTGGCCATCGCGCAGGCGAATCGATCCGGTGGTTCGAGCGACGATCCCCGAGGGCCCGCCATCGCGGCCGCGCGTTCCCTGGAATGCCTGGCTGACGGCTATCGTCTCGGGCTGCTCGCCGGCGCGCCGGCACCGGCCGGCCTGTGGCGGGACGCCCATCGGCTCTACCGTGAGGCGCGGTCCGAGTCCGGGCCGTCCCAGCCGGCAAGCCATGGATCTCCCGAGGCCGGCCGCAGCTACCGCGAGATGCTGGCGCTGGCCGCCGTTCAGCCTTCCTGCCTGCCCGCAATGGAACTGCTGGCGGCGAGCGACTACGTGTCGCGCTTCGCTGCGACGGTGGAGATCACCGATCGCGTTCCGGAAGAGCCGGATCATCGACGTTTCTGGTTCGACCCGAATCTCGACATGGCACCGGTCGCGGTGGCGCGCAAGCTTGCGCCGCGCGGGGAGGGGATCGTTTTCGTATCCTGTGCGCGCCTCGGGCTGCTCGCCGCCGAACAAGCGCGCGAACTCGAAGCGGGGACCGCCGCCGAGCACCTGCATCTGCCGCGGGAAGCGGGCGAGGCCAGCTATCGCGGGCTGCTCCAGCGGCTTCATGACGCGTGGGCGGAACCGCCGAGTCGGCATCTGGCGCGACGCCACAACCGGCGTTCGGTCGACGTCTGCATCGGTTTCGATCTCGTGCGGGGTCTGCTCGCGCAGAACGCTCCCGGCGAGGCGGGCGCCGCCGCCCATTCGTCCTGGACGGTGCTCAACGAGAGCCCGGCCGGGTTCGCGATCGCCCACGAGAAGGGCGACGTCGGCGCATTGGTTGCCGGCGCAGTCGTGGCGCTCCGATCGGATGAACGGCGGCCGTGGGACGTGTGCGTTGTGCGCTGGCTGCGCGCGGCGACTCCCGACCGGATCGAGGCCGGTCTGCAGGTGCTGTCCTCCGGTGCCCGGCCGGTGAAGGTCGCATTTCGCGGTTCGCGCAACACCGGCACCGCCGTCGCGGGGCTGCTCGTGCCGGCCGCACCGGCGGTGCGTGCCCACGACGCGATCCTCGTTCCGGCCGGAAGCTGTGCGTCGCGCAGGTTCCTGATGGTCACCGACGAGGAACACACGCACGTCGTGCAGGGGCGCATGGTCAATCTCGATCTGCAGACGGCCCTGGTCGAGCTGTTCGAGTTTCAGCCCGATCCCTATCCGGTCTGAGACCGGCCGAAGGGCCGGTACGCGGTAGCGCGCACGCCGATGGATCGGCGCGCGTCGCGGCCATCGCAACGGCTCCGGCGGCGGCGCGCATCGCCGGCCGCACCGCCGATGTCCGGCTGAAGCGTCGCGGGCGCATCGGCGGCCGCGTCAGACCTGCGGATTGACGCGCTCGGATCTCGAGTGCAGCTTGTTCAGCGCGTTGATATAGGCCTTGGCCGATGCCACTACGATATCGGTGTCGGCGCCCTGGCCGTTTACGATGCGTCCGTCATGCGCGAGGCGTACCGTCACTTCGCCCTGCGCATCGGTGCCGCCGGTGATGCTGTTGACGGAAAACAGCAGCAGCTCGGCATCGCTCTTTGCGACCGACTCGATCGCACGGAACGTGGCGTCCACCGGCCCGCTGCCGCTGGCTTCCACACGCTGCTCCTGCCCTCCGGCAACCAGCGTGAGCCAGGCGCGCGGCGTTTCTCCGGTTTCGGACTGAAAGCCCATCGAGGCCAGCTTATAGTGCTCGTCCTGCGGCGTGACCGCCTCTTCGCTCATCAGCGCATGCAGATCCTCGTCGAACATCTCGTGCTTCTTGTCCGCCAGCTCCTTGAACCGCGCGAAGGCGTGGTTCAGGTGTTCCTCGGATTCGATCGGGATGCCCAGTTCCTGCAGCCGCGTGCGAAATGCATTGCGCCCCGAATGCTTGCCCAGCACCAGGCGGTTGGCTCGCCAGCCGACTTCCTCGGCCCGCATGATCTCGTAGGTCTCGCGATGCTTCAGCACGCCGTCCTGATGGATGCCCGATTCATGGGCGAAGGCGTTGGCGCCCACGATCGCCTTGTTCGGCTGGACCGGAAAGCCGGTGATGCCCGATACGAGTTTCGAGGCGGGCACGATCTGGGTCGTGTCGATGCGGGTGTCGCAGCCGAAGATGTCCCGCCGGGTGCGCACCGCCATGACGATTTCCTCGAGGGCGGCGTTGCCCGCACGCTCGCCGAGCCCGTTGATCGTGCACTCGACCTGGCGCGCGCCCGCGAGAACCGCCGCGAGCGAGTTCGCCACCGCCAGACCGAGATCGTTGTGGCAATGCACCGACCAGACGACCCGGTCGGCATTCGGCACACGCCCGATGAGGCTGCGCAGCGTGGCCGCGAACTGCTCCGGCACGTTGTAGCCCACCGTGTCCGGAACGTTGATCGTGGTGGCCCCGGCCTGGATCACGGCATCGAAGATGCGGCACAGGAAATCGATGTCGGAGCGTCCCGCGTCCTCGGCGGAGAACTCGACGTCGGCCGTGTATTCCCGCGCCCAATGAACCGACTTCACCGCCTGCTCGACGACCTGGTCGGGCGTCATCCGCAACTTCTTCGCCATGTGGATCGGCGAAGTGGCGATGAAGGTGTGGATGCGGCCGGCTGCAGCCGGCTTGATCGCCTCGCCGGCGCGCCGGATGTCGTGTTCGTTGGCCCGGGCCAGCGAGCACACCACCGAATCCTTGATTGCCGCGGCGATCGTCTTGACGGCGTCGAAGTCGCCGTTGGACGCCGCGGCAAAACCGGCTTCGATGATGTCGACGCGCATGCGCTCGAGCTGGCGCGCGATGCGCAGCTTCTCGTCGCGGGTCATCGATGCGCCCGGACTCTGTTCGCCGTCGCGCAGCGTGGTGTCGAAGATTACCAGATGGTCTTTCATGTCAGCTCCTGTCGCGAAAATGCAATCGGCATCGAATGCCGCGGCGGGCCGGTGCTTGCGCACGAGCCCTGGGGTACTTACGAATTGTCGGGAAAGTGGTCAGCGCGCGAGGCGCAGCAGCGGACGGGCGAGCAGCAGCCCGGCGAGGCGAAGCAGCATTGCGAAGAACTGGGTGCCCTGGATCATGCGGCGGAATATAGACGGTTCCCGCTCACGACGCAACATCAGCGTCGCCGGCGGACGCGGCGCCAAGCCGCGATGGCGTAACCGGAAAGCGAATAGGAGAGGAACAGCGCGAACAGCACGCCGGGCGGATAGCTCGACACGAGCACGAAGGCCATCACCAGCGCGAGCACGACGAAGAACGGTACGCTGCGCCGCAGATTGATGTCCTTGAAACTGTGGAAGGGTACGTTGCTGACCATCGACACGCCAGCGAAGATCGTCAGCACGCAGGCCACCCAGCGCATCTGGGTGCCGGTGAAATCATTGTCGATCAGCACCCACACCATGCCCGCGACGAGAGCCGCCGCGGCGGGGCTCGGCAGCCCCTGGAAGTAGCGCTTGTCGATGACGCCGAGATTCGTGTTGAAGCGCGCGAGCCGCAACGCGGCGCCCACGCAATAGATGAACGCAGCGATCCAGCCGAGCTTGCCCATGCCCTTGAGCGCCCACTCGTAGACGACCAGCGCCGGCGCAGCGCCGAACGACACCATGTCGGACAGGCTGTCGTATTCGGCGCCGAACGCGCTCTGGGTGTGGGTGAGCCGCGCGACGCGACCGTCGAGACCGTCGAAGACCATCGCCACGAAGATCGCGACCGCGGCCGCCTCGAAGCGGTTGTTCATCGACTGCACGATCGCATAGAACCCGGCGAACAGCGCGCCGGTCGTAAACAGATTCGGCAACAGGTAGATGCCCCGGCGCCTCAGCTCGGGGGTGACGATGGGTCGGTGTGCGCGAAATTCCGGCATGCGCCCGTTGCGGTTCGATCGGCGGCGGAACGAGAGGGCATATTGTAGCCCAAGGTCATCCGACCCTTCTCGCCTCCGGCCAGGCGGGCCACGCGCGCCGGCGGCAATTGGACAGCGCGCGCGTACGTCGTATAATTCGTTTATGGTTCAAGAACCTCCGAGCGAAGCCGGGGACCTCGATGTCACGCAGGTCTTGCGCCGGCACCGGATCGGCATCACGCGGCAGCGCATCGCGATCGCCCGTGTCCTCTTCGCACGCCGCCAGCACGTGTCGGCCGACGAACTGCTCGACCGCGCGCGGGCGCGCGATGCCAGGGTCTCGAGGGCGACCGTCTACAACACGCTCAAGCTGTTTCGCGATCACGGACTGGTTTCCGAGGTCATCGTCGATCCGTCCAAGGTGTTCTACGACACCGAGACCAAACCTCACTACCACCTGTTCGACGTGGCCACGGGAGCGCTCACCGACATTCCCGCCGGCGGAGTCGAAGTGACGGGCCTGCCCGCGCTGCCCCGGGGAACGGTCACCGAGCGGGTGGACATCGTCATACGTACCCGCTCGATCCGCTGACCGCCTTCGCCCGCGCGCAGCTTGTTCGCTCCGTCCCACGGGCCGTATAATCCGCCGCTGCATTGCAATCCTGCAGGCTGCCCGGGCCGCTTTAGCTCAGTTGGTAGAGCAGACGATTCGTAATCGTCAGGTCGAGTGTTCGAGTCACTCAAGCGGCACCACGGCATATCCATGCCTTGACAGGACGGGTGCTCGGTCAGATGCGGGATGTCAGGATCTGGCCCCTTGATCGGTGCGGACCGCTCCGGCAACGCCGAGGAAGCCGCCGCCCGGAAATACATCCGGAATGAGAGGTTCGATCCGGTGCGCGGCCTGGCCGCCTCCCGGGCAGTGAAGCGCGGTAGCGACGCGGATCGCGTTCAGCCCTGCGTCGGCGAGCAGCGCACGCGCTTCGCGGCGCGTATGCCAGCGTGCGCCGGCGTAGCCTCCTGCCCCGTGCTTGCGCACCCAGAGCAGGCTGTGGCGATTGAGCAAACCGA
The DNA here is from genome assembly GCA_037440385.1 of Rhodocyclales bacterium. Taxonomy (GTDB): domain Bacteria; phylum Pseudomonadota; class Gammaproteobacteria; order Burkholderiales; family Rhodocyclaceae; genus CG2-30-68-42. Next base: position 7,623 of record JBBIUI010000041.1, read on the forward strand.
GCACGACCCGCCGTCGCGCCACGCGGACCATTTCGCGCACGGCTCGCGTTTCGTGGGCCACGAAGCACAGGGAAGCGACGGCGACGACGTAGTCGAAGCTGGCATCCGCAAACGGCAGCTTTTCTGCATCGCTCACGGCGAACTCGACGTCAGGCGCTTTCCCGGCCGCAACGGCAAGCATGTCGGGGTCGATGTCGACGCCGGTGACTTTCAAGCCGCTCTCCCGTGCAAATCGACGCGAGAAATAGCCGGTGCCACAACCGACGTCGAGCATCGTGTCGCCCGCCTTGGCGTCGAACAGGCGCACCAGCAGGGCAAACTCCCGGTCGCCGATCCAGCGGCCGCGTGGCGTGTCGTACCAGGCATCATAAGCGGCCGGCGTCACCGATGCGTCCCGCATGTTTGGCCAACAACCGGCCGCGCCGGTATACGCGCAGTTCGCCCGGCGCGAACGCCTGCCAGGCGCCATCGTCCAGCGGTTCGGTGGCGATCAGGACGCAATCTCCGGACCGCTCTTCATGGTGCAAGCGGTCATGGCCATGAGCGATCAGAACCTCGCCATCGGACAGCAGGAAATTGAACCTGCCGAAACGGGCAAGCGTGTCGGCGATCGCCGCCAGCCGGCTCAACCAACCGTCCAGATCTTCGTGGTCGTAGCAATCGACGATGCCGGCCAGCAAATGGCAGAAGGCAAATTCGGAGTCGGTCTGCCCGTCGGGATGGCATGAACGGAATGGACCGGGCCGCTCGATCACATCGGGCACCATGCCGTTGTGGGCGAAAACCCACTCCCGTCCGCAGCAATCGTGCACGAACGGATGGGTGTCGAGATAGCCAGGCGCGGCGGGATGCGTCGCCTTGCGTACATGGGCGATCACGAGATCGCTGGTCAGGCTGTGCGCCAATCCGCGAAAGCGATGACTCCGATACCCGGGCCCGGGCGACTTCTCGACCGAGGCACGACCACCATTCCAGTGCGCCACTCCCCAACCATCCGGGTTGTCTGCGATCAGTCCGCCTCGCAGCCGGAACGCGGCCAGTTCTTTGCTGAACGAGGCGGGACGGCTGCACGACGCACCAAACAGTTCGCACATGGGCGTTACCGGTGGCGGCGCAGATAGGAGGACTCGAACGCCGCTGTGGCGTCGTGCAGCGCGCCGATGGATGACAGCGCCATGCCGTGCCTTTCCGTACGACGAACCGACATTCCGGCATCCAGGCTATCCATGACGCAAAGCAATTCGTACTCGACGAGATCGTCGTCAGAACACGATCTTCATGGCAGGCTGCTCCGCGGTGCGTGCGCGCGGCCATCGTCCGCGCAGGAAATCCCGCGGTTCCAGCCCATCATGCCGTCGGTCACGAGCAGCGCCTGCCTGAAGCCTGCGGCGCGCAGCCGTTCAACGGCACGGCCGGACATCCTGCTGGTTCGGCAGATGACCGCGAGCGGGCGGTCGCGAACGGCTTCGAGCTCGGACAGACGTCGTGGCAGCTCGTCGAGCGGAATGTTCAGCGAACCTTCGACATGCCCGAGCGCCCCGGTGTAATCCGTGGCGGGACGCACGTCGAGCACGGTGATGTCCTCGTGCCGATGGAGCCGCCGCCTGAGCTCGGCGCTGGAGAGGCTCCCCTGGCTCGTCGCCGATGCGGCGCGCATCCGCTTGACCACACGCGGCAGGAAGGCGACCAGCGCAGCCAGGGCCAGCGCGAGCAGCGCCTTGCGGATCGAGTCTTCACCGCCCGCGAGCGCCTCGCGCCCGGCGTAGCCGAGATAGGTGTAAGCGAGGGCGCCGGGAGCCATGAACACGCCGGATGCGACGACGTAGGCCGCGAGCCCGATGCGCGTGAGCCCGAGCGCGTAGTTGAGCAGGTTGAACGGGATCAGCGGCACCAGCCGCACGAACGCGACGAAGCGCCAACCCTCCTTGTCGACACCCTCGATGAGCTGTCTCGTCCGGCCGCGTGCCTTGCGCGCGACCCAGTCGGCGCCGAGGTGGCGTGCGATCAGGAAAGCCGCGCTGGCACCGAGCGTGGCGCCGGTCAGGCTGTAGAGCGTGCCCCACACCGGGCCGAACAACGCGCCGCCCGCCAGCGTGATCGCCGAGCCGGGAACGAACAGCACCGTGGCGACGGCATACAGCGCGATGTAGACCAGCGGACCCAGCGCGCCGGCGCGCTCGACCCACTGCTGGAGCGCCGCGACATCCAGTGCATCGCGCCCCACGAGCGCAACGACGATCGCCGCTGCGAGTGCCGCGAACGACACGAGCCGCAACGCCGCTTGCCGGGTCATGATTCGCGAGTCCGGTTGCGCCGGTTGATCGCGTAGGCGGTGATGCGCCCGCGCAAGGGCAGCATCAGCATGCCGGGCAGATCGCTGGCGAGGCGGGGGTCGCGGACGTCGCGAATGCCGATCGTCATGGCCTCGTGCCCGGCGTCGGGCTGCTCCTTGTAGGTCCCCAGCAATCGATCCCACAACGGCAGGTTGAAACCGAAGTTGCTGTTGGTCTCGTGATCCTCGATCGAGTGATGCACCCGGTGCATGTCGGGCGTGACGAGGAACAGGCGCAGCGCGCGATCGAGTCTCTCCGGCAGGCGCAGATTGCCGTGGTTGAACATGGCGGTGGCATTGAGCAGCACCTCGAAAACGACGACCGCGGCGGCCGGCGCGCCGATCGCGCCGATGACGGCGAACTTGACGAGCATCGACAACAGGATTTCGACGGGATGGAAACGCGCGCCGGTGGTGACGTCGAAATCGAGGTCGGCGTGATGCACGCGATGCAACCGCCACAGCGCCGGGATCGCATGAAACATCACGTGTTGCAGGTAGATCGCGAAATCGAGCAGCACCACGCAGGCGACGAAGGCGACCCAGGCCGGTGCTTCGAGGACGTTGAACAGGCCCCAGCCGCGCTGCGCCGCCATAGCCGCGAAGCCCGCGGCGCTCGCCGGGAAGAGCCATCGCACGAGCGCGCTGTTGAGGAACACGATGCCCAGATTGCCGGCCCATCGGCGCAGCCGGGAAACGCTCAGCATGCGGCGCGGTGCGAGGATCTCCGCGCCGGCCACCAGCGCGAGCGTTCCGAAGAAGGCCGCCAGGCGGATCACGGTCTCGTGCTGCTGGAGTGTCTGCAACATGGAATTCCTCGTGCGGGGTCAGGAACCGGTCACCGGGCGCGAGAGCGCGAGCCGCTCGCGCCACACTTCGTGGGAGACCGGCTCGGCGTCGTCATATCCGATGCGGCGCAGGCGCGCCGCGTCCACCAGGTGGTAGCGCACGCTCGCCTCGACGAATGCCGCGCGGACGTCGCGATCCGGCGCAAGCTCGATGCGAAAGCTGCGCGGTTGCCCGGCCGCGAGGCGGGTGTCGCGCAGATCGACGATGAACGGCCGCCACAGCACGGTCCGCCGCAACACATGCGTGTCCTCGCGAAGCACGTTGCCGCCGCGATCCAGCACGCGCAGCGTCACGGTCAGATGCCGGTCCGGGGTCCCGGTCGGCAGGTAATGCGCCGCGCCGGCGTTGGTCAGCGTCACGACGACGCTGCGCCTGCCCGCCGGCGACGCGGGTGTCTCGCGAAGCGACACGGTGAGACCCTTGCGCACCATTTCCGGGTCGTGGCCGCCGCGCCACAGATGGCGGCGCACCGGCTTGACCGCGCCGCCCGCGACGAGCGCACGCTCGGCGAGCGGCATGTGGCAGGAGACGCAATCGGGCAGCGTCGCGGTCGCTTGCACCGCGGCCGGCCCGGCGGCCGTCGAGCGGATCTCGGCGACCGTACCGCATGGCGGAAACCGGAAGAAGGTGTCCCAGCGGTCTCCGCCGACGACATGGCAGCGCATGCAGATCTCGTTGGTATTTGCCAGCTTGGCGACGGGATGGGCCGGAGTCTGCGCACCGAACGGCCCCAGGATCTTGCCCTCGCGCAGGTGGCATGCCGCACAAGTCACCCCTTCGTGCTGGATGCGGGCGTCGAAACGCGGGTTGTCCGCGAGGATCGGTTTCCACTTTTCGCGATCGGCGAACCCGAGCACGCGATGCTCCTGTTGCACGTCGAGCGGAATGTGGCAGTTCTTACAGATCTGCTGTTTGCCGTCGAAGGCCCAGTCGGCCTGGAAATACGGGTCGATCCATGCCCGGCCGTGCATGCTGGTCGACCACTCGTCATAGAAATCCCGGTGGCAGAGCGCGCACTGCGTGGCGCCCGGCGATGCGAGTGCGGCGGGCAGGCGTTCGGTGGCGACCGGGCGTTCGAACGCCGGCGATACGACGAAGATGTTCATCGGCCGCACGAGCCGCCACGCCAGAAAAACGGCAAGCGCGACGCCGGACGCGGCGGCGATCGCCTTGCGTCCGCGCGGCAGTTTCATCCACTATCGTCCATCGAAACGCGCGAGGAGGGCGCGGCCGTTCGCAGCCAAACCGGCGCGCGGGCGACGAGCCGACGCGACAGCCCATGCGAGCGAAGCACGCGCGGCAGGGCACCGCGACGCGGCGTGTGCCGGGCGCACGGGCGCAGGAACGCTCAATGGATCCTCCGGGATCATGTCAGCGCAGCCGGGCGGCCGCATGCGGGCGGCCGGCCGCCGTTTGCGAATGCCCGTATCCCCCGCGTCGCGCGGCTGCTATACTCCGCTCCAAGGTCCTATATTCATATAATCGTTTGAGCATTAGATGACGGCAACGGGACGATGTCAAGCGCAGCGTTCAAGCAACGGCTCTTCGAACAATTCGCGCGCGTCGGCAAGGCGCTGAGCAGCGCCACCCGGCTCGAACTGCTCGAATGCCTGGGGCAGGGCGAGCGCAGCGTGGAAGCCCTGGCGCAGAAGTGCCGGCTGCCGGTCGCCAACGCGTCCCATCATCTGCGTGAGCTCAAGAACGCCGGCTTGGTCGCCGCGCGCAAGGATGGCCTGTATGTACGCTACCGGCTCGCGGGCAACGAGGTCGTCGCGATGCTCGCTGCGCTGCGGGCCGTCGCCGAGGCGAACGTCGCCGACGTCGAGCGGCTGATCAACCAGTATCTGACCGTCCGCGACAGCATGGAGCCGATCCGGGCCCCGGAACTGCTCGACCGTGCGCGCAAGGGGCTGGTCACCGTCCTCGACGTGCGTCCGGCCGACGAATACGCTGCGGGGCACATCGCCGGCGCGCTCAACGTTCCGCTGGAGGAGCTGGAAAAGCACTTCGCCAGGCTCAAGCCGCGCAAGGAGGTCATCGCGTACTGCCGCGGCCCGCACTGCATCCTTTCTTATGAGGCGGTCGCGAAGCTGCGCAGCCGCGGCATCAAGGCACGCCGCCTGCAGGAAGGATTCCCCGAGTGGCAGGCCGGAGGGTTTCCGGTCGAGGTCTAGCGCGGCAAGGCCTGTGCCCGCGGCGACGCGATCCGCGGGCAGGAGGCATTCGCCTTTCGGGTGCGGCCTGCGCGCAGCCACGATGCGTGAGGGGAGGCGGATCGCCTCCACGGCGATGCCGGCCGCCTTCGGGTAGCCCCCGGTGGCCGGATATCGCGATTCGGTTGCGATGTCGCTTGACTCCGTACGCGGATACGGAAGTAACGTTCGCTCAGGCGCGCGGGGCGCGACCGGCGCCGCCGTCCGTGTGCAATCGACGAGGGTTCGTCCATGTTCAAGAACGAAACGCTGTTGCGCGTGGGGGTCGTCGGATCGATCCTCGCGGCCCTGTGCTGCTTCACGCCGCTGTTGCTGATCCTGCTCGGTGTGGTGGGCCTGGGCGCGCTGACCGGTTATCTCGACTACGTGCTGCTGCCGGCGCTGGCGGGTTTCGTCGGGATCACGATCTGGGCATTGCACCGGCAGCGCCGCTCGCGGACGTGTCCGCTGCCCGATGCCGCCGGACGGCCCGAGTCATGAACTGGCCGTGGATCTGCCGTCGCGACGCCGCCAGGCCGGCGATGCGCCGTGGAACAATTGCGCCGGCAGCGCCGCTCGCGGACGTGTCCGCTGCCCGATGCCGCCGGACGGCCCGAGTCATGAACTGGCCGTGGATCTGCCGTCGCGACGCCGCCAGGCCGGCGATGCGCCGCAGATCGCGTCGTCGAACGCGGCGCCCGCGATCCGCGACCGCGTGAGCGTTGGAGGAACCAGCCGACCGGCCGCCCCCCGTCTCACGATGATCGACAGACCGACGCTCGCCGCGCAGATCTTCCGCAGGATCGCGAAACGGCTCGGGTACTGCGCGGGTCGATCTGCCTGACGGGACTGCGGGCGTCGCCGCCCGCAGTCGCCGAGACCGGGGCTAGCGGCCCCGCGGACCGCGAGCCATCGGCGCGCGCCCCATGTGCCCGAAGCGCTGATCGGCGAGCGCCTTCTGCTCGGGCGAGAGCACGGCATACAGGTCGTTCAATGCCGAAGTCATGGTCTCCATGCCGGCGATGCGCTGCTTCATCATTTGCGTGCGCTGTTCCATGCGCTGCGGCGCGGAACCGGTGTCCGCCTGCATCGCGGCGTGCATCGCCTGCATCGTCGCGGCCTGCGACTTCGCCTGGGTGGCGAAGGCCTGCCATGCGGATTCCTGCTCCGCGGTGATCTTGAGCTCGGTCTTCAGCGCGGCGAGGCGGGTGTCGGCGTACGCGGCGGGATCATGCGTCGCCATCGCGCCCATCGGCGTGGCGCCGCCCATCATCGCGCCCATCGGCATCGCTCCGCCCATGCCCATGCCCATGCCCATGCCCGGACCCGGCTGCGCCCAGACCGTTGCGCCGAGCGCGAGCGTCGATGCGGCGGCGATGCCGCCGAGGATCTTGTACGTGCGTTTCATGGTTCGTCACTCCTGTGGATGATCATCGGTTCGGCCGGTTGCGCCGGCCGGCTGGAAGGAATGCCTTCGCAACGGTCGGTATTTCACCATCCGCGTGTAACGCGGCGATGTCGACGGAGCGCATTTTCGTAGCGAAGTGCGGCGAGCGGGCCGGCCGTTACAGTACGTCACAATGTCGTTTGCGGCGCCTGCTCGAAACGGACGAAAATCGCGCAATGGAAAAGCCGGACCACATCCTGATCGTCGATGACGACGCCGAGATCCGCCGCCTGCTCGCGGCCTATCTGGCGAAGAACGGCCTGCGGGCGAGCGCCGTGCCAGACGGGCGGGCGATGTGGAAGGCGCTGGATGCCGGACCGGTCGACCTGATCGTGCTCGACCTGATGCTGCCCGGCGAGGACGGACTCACGCTGTGCCGAAACCTGCGCGCGAGATCGGACGTTCCGGTCATCATGCTGACCGCGCGCGGCGAGGAGACCGACCGCATCGTCGGACTCGAGATGGGCGCCGACGACTACCTGCCCAAGCCTTTCAGCGCGCGCGAACTGCTCTCGCGCATCAAGGCGATCCTGCGCCGCGCGCGGACACTGCCGCACAACCTTCGCCCCGACGAAGTGTCCGAGGTACGTTTCGGGGGCTGGCTGCTCGACACCATGCATCGGCATCTGGTATCGCGCTCCGGGGTCGTCACGCCGTTGAGCGGGGCGGAGTACCGGCTGCTGCGGATCTTCCTCGCCCATCCCAACCGGGTGCTCAGCCGCGATCAGCTCATGGAGCTGACGCACGGCCGGCAGACCGGACCGTTCGATCGCGCGATCGACGTGCAGGTGAGCCGGCTGCGCGCGCGGCTCGGCGAGGACCCGCGCAACCCGCAGTTGATCAAGACCGTTCGCGGCGAGGGCTACGTGCTCGCCGCCGCGGTCGGCACGCAGCCGTGATCCGCGTGCTGCCGCAGTCGCTGTTCGGCCGGCTGGCGCTGGTGCTCGCCGGTGGGCTCATCGTCGCCCAACTGCTGAGCGCGGCGATCAATTTCGCGGAGCGCGACCGGGTGTTTCTGTGGGCGAGCGGCATGCAGCCGGCGCAACGCATCGCCGACATCGTCAAGCTGCTCGACTCGGTCGCGGCGCAGGAACGCCGGCGGATCGTCGCGATCCTCGACGTGCCACCGCGGCATGTCTCGCTCGACCGGGCGCCGCTACCGGAGCACACCGCCGGCCCGGACGGACCGCATGCCGCGATGTTCGCAGCCGTGCTGCGCGCGGCGCTGGGCGAGGACCGGCCGGTGCGCATCGCACGCAGCGGGCCGCCCCCCGGCGGGTCGCCGGATCTCGCGCGGTATCCGGCGATGATGGACGGCCCGATGTCGATGATGAACGGCCAGATGGCGATGCCCGGCATGCACCGAATGCCTTCGGGCGGGATGTTCGTGACCACGCAGGTGCGGCTTCTCGACGGCACCTGGGTGACCTTCGACAGCCACATTTCCAGGCAATCCGCGGACCTGCCGCAGCGGCTGCTGGTCTCGCTGGCGGTATTGCTGGCCGGCGTGCTGCTGCTGTCGTTCGTCGCGGTGCGCTGGATCACGCGGCCGCTCGCTGCGCTGGCGACGGCCGCCGACGACCTGGGCCGGGACATCCGGCGGCCTGCGCTTCCGGAGACGGGACCGGTCGAGGTGCGGCGCGCCGCCCATGCCTTCAACAGCATGCAGGCGCGGCTCGTGCGCTTCATCGACGACCGCACGCGCATCCTCGGCGCGATGTCGCACGACCTGAAGACGCCGCTCACGCGCATGCGGTTGCGCGCCGAACTGCTCGAGGACGACGAGCTGCGCAGCCGGTTCGAGAAGGACCTGAAGGAGATGGAGGCGATGGTCGCGCAGACGCTGGAGTTCATGCGCGGGCTGGGCGGCAGCGAAGCGGCGCAGCCCGTCGACGTGATGGCCCTGCTCGAGAGCGTGCAGGCCGATCAGCAGGAGATGGGGCGCGAGGTCGCGGTCGAGGGGCACACGGCGAAGCCCTATCCCGCCAACGCTTCGCTGCTGCGCCGCTGCATCGCGAACCTGCTCGACAACGCAGCGCTGTACGGAAAACGCGCGCGCGTGGTGGTCGAAGACGGCAGCCACAGCCTGATCGTGCGCATACTCGACGATGGTCCGGGCATCGCGCAGGACGAGCTCGAACGCGTCTTCGAACCGTTCTATCGGCTCGAGAGCTCGCGCAGCCGCGAGACCGGCGGCACCGGCCTCGGACTGACCATCGCCCGCAACATCGCGCAAACCCATGGCGGCGACATCCGCCTGCGCAACCGCCCCGAAGGCGGGCTGGAAGCCGTGCTGGAACTGCCCAGGAACGAGGCAAGCTGAACACGCGCCGGCCGCTGCATGGCCGGGCCGCGTGCGCCCGGGCGCGCCCGGGCGCCGTGCTACCATCGAGGCGCCATCATGCTCTCACCGGAGGACATCGCCGCCGTCTTCGCCGAGGGCGGCGCGCTCGCGCGTGCCGTGCCCGGCTACCGCGTGCGGGCGCAGCAGGTCGAGATGGCGCAACGCATCGCGCAGGCGTTCAACGACGACTCGGTGCTGGTGTGCGAGGCGGGCACGGGTACCGGCAAGACCTTCGCCTACCTGGTGCCCGCGCTGCTCGCCGGCGGCAAGGTCATCGTCTCGACCGGCACCAAGACGCTGCAGGACCAGCTCTTCGGGCGCGACCTGCCGACGGTGCGTGCGGCGCTCGGCGTGCCGGTGCGCGTCGCGCTGCTGAAAGGCCGCGCGAACTACGTATGCCATCACCATCTCGCGCGCGCGCTCGCCGAAGGACGGCTGCCGAGCCGCGAGGCGGCGGCGGACCTGCGCGCGATCCGGCGATTCGCGAAGCTCACGCACACCGGCGACAAGGCCGATCTGGCGCGCGTCGCGGAAGACTCGCCGGCCTGGGCCGCAGCCACCTCGACGCGCGAGAACTGCCTCGGCCAGGAGTGTGAGCATTACCAGAACTGCTTCGTGATCCGCGCGCGCCGCGAGGCGATGGCGGCGGACGTGGTGGTGGTCAATCATCATCTGTTCTTTGCCGATGTCATGCTGCGCGACGAGGGCGCCGCCGAGCTGCTGCCGGCGTGCAATGCGGTGATCTTCGACGAGGCCCACCAGCTTGCCGAGACCGCCTCGCTGTTCTTCGGCGAATCGGTATCGACCGCCCAGCTCCTCGAGCTGGCGCGAGATGCGCGCAACGAGGCGGTTACGAACGCGCGAGACTTCCCGGAACTCCAGCATGCCGCGCAAGCACTCGACAAGGCGGCGCGCGATCTGCGCGTCGCGGTGCCCGCGGAAAATGCGCGCCTCACGCTCGCGCAGGCGCGGGCCGCAGCGGCGTTCGGCCCGGCGGTCGCGGAACTCGCGGCGCAGCTCGCACGCCTGGATGCGGCGCTCGAAGCGCAGTGCGAGCGCTCGGCGGAGCTGGCCAACTGCCTGCGGCGGCTCCGGGATCTCGCCGGGCGGCTCGAACGCTGGCGAGCGGACGAAGACGATGCGCAGGTGCGCTGGGTCGAGCTGTTCAGGCACGCCGCGGCGCTCAACGCGACACCGCTCGAAGTCGGCGGGATCTTCCGGCGACAGATGCAGGGGCATCCGCGCGCATGGGTCTTCACGTCCGCGACGCTCGCGGTCGGAGAGGACTTCTCGCATTACTGTGGCGGGCTCGGGCTCGAGGAGGCGCACACCGGGCTGTGGGGCAGCCCGTTCGACTACGCGAATCACGGCATGCTGTACGTGCCGCGCGGCCTCCCGGATCCGAACGCGATCGAGTACGCCGAGGCGGTCGCCGAGGCCGCCTGGCCGGTGATCCGTGCGTCGAACGGCGGCGCGTTCGTGCTGTGCACGAGCCTGCGTGCGATGCGGCGCATCCACGAATGCTTCGTCCGGCGCATCGAGCTGGAGGGCATGTGCTTTCCTCTGATGCGGCAGGGAGACAGTGCGAAGAACGAGTTGCTGGCGCGGTTCCGGTCATCTGGCGACGCCGTGCTCGTCGCCAGCCAAAGTTTCTGGGAAGGCGTGGATGTGCGCGGCCACGCGCTGCGCGTCGTCGTGATCGACCGCTTGCCGTTCCAGCCGCCGGACGATCCGGTGCTCGCGGCGCGCATCGCGCATCTGCGCCGCTGCGGGCACAACCCGTTTTTCGACTACCAGTTGCCGCGTGCGGTCATCAACCTCAAGCAGGGCGCGGGCAGGCTGATCCGGGACGAATCCGACCGCGGCGTGCTGATGGTCTGCGATCCGCGGCTCGTCGAGAAACCCTACGGACGGCGGATCTGGCGCAGCCTGCCGCCGATGCGGCGCAGCCGCGAACTCGAAGAGGTCGTCGCGTTCTTCCGGCACGAGGCCGCCGCCGGCGCCTGCCGGGTGGAAAGTCCGGCGGGCTGCTAGAATCGTTCGCATCCGGATTCCAGAGGCATTCCTGCAACCGATGTCTGCGCAACACCGGCCGGTCCCGACCGAACCCGGCCTCCACGACATGCTGGTCGAGCTGCTGCGCCGGGGGCCATCCGGTGTCGACTGCGACCGCATCGCGCGCGAGCTGAACCGAGCCTGCGAGTGCGTCTCGCTCGACCGGCGCGCGTGGCAGGCCGAAATCGAGCGCAGCGAGGACGGCGCGGAACTCGCCCGCATGATCCGCGAGGAGCGCCCGAACCTGTTTTCCGACTCGGTGGTGTTCGCCGGCGAACGGCAGCTCGATCGCATGGCGCGCACGATCGCGGCGGTCGAACGCGTGGTCGCGTTGCCGGCCTGGCGCGAGCGCGTGCTCGCGCATGCACCGGACGTCGCGCGCCGGGAGCCGAAAGCGCGCGGCGTGTTCCTCGGCTACGATTTCCACCTCGGCGCCGACGCGCCGCAGCTCATCGAGATCAACACCAATGCGGGCGGCGCGCTGCTCAACGCGCTGCTCGCCCGCGCGCAGCGCGCCTGCTGTGCGGAGCTCGCGGCGCTCGCCGCCGCGCCCCCCGGCCAGTCGCCCGAAGCGGCGTTCCTCGACATGTTCCGCGAGGAGTGGCGGCTCGCGCGCGGCGCGGCGCCGCTGCGCCGCGTGGCGATCGTCGACGAGCGCCCCCGCGAGCAGTATCTGTATCCGGAGTTCGTGTTGTTCCGCAGCCTGTTCGAGCGTGCCGGCATCGAGGCGGTGATCTGCGATCCGGGCGAACTCGCCTGCGCAGGCGGTACGCTCTCGCACGCGGGCCGGACGGTCGATCTCGTCTATAACCGGCTCACCGACTTCTCCTTCGACGAGCCCGGCAGCGCCGCGCTGCGCCAGGCCTGGCTCGAGGATGCGGCGGTCATCACGCCGCATCCGCACGCGCATGCGATCTACGCCGACAAGCGCAATCTCGTCGCGTTGAGCGATGACGGCTGGCTAGCCGCGATCGGCGTCGATGACGATACACGCGAAGCGCTCGCGCGCGGCATCCCGCGCACGCGCCGCGTGCGCGAGGAGGATGCGGCGGCGCTGTGGAGCGAACGGCGCTCGCTGTTTTTCAAGCCGGCGGCCGGATTCGGCGGTCGCGCGGCCTACCGCGGCGACAAGCTGACCCGGCGCGTGTTCGAGCAGATCCTCGCCGGCGACTACGTCGCGCAGCAGCTCGTCGCGCCTTCCCGGCGGCGCGTCGGGCTGGCGGGCGAGTCGGTCGAGCTGAAGCTCGATCTGCGCAACTACGTCTATGCCGGGCGCGTGCAGCGCGTCGCCGCCCGGCTGTATCGGGGCCAGACGACGAATTTCCGCACGTCCGGCGGCGGCTTCGCGCCGGTGCTCACGGTGCCGTGCACCCGTCCTGTGCGGCCGAACCGGTCACGGCACGAACCGGCGCATACCGGCGCATGAAGGTCTTCGGCTTCGCCGGCTACAGCGGCAGCGGCAAGACGACGCTGATCGAGCAGCTCGTGCCGCGCTTCGTGCGGCACGCACTGAAGGTGTCGCTGATCAAGCATGCGCATGCCGGCTTCGACATCGACCGGCCGGGCAAGGATTCGTACCGTCACCGCGAGGCCGGATGCACCGAGGTGCTGCTGACCTCCGACCGGCGCTGGGTGCTGATGCACGAGCTGCGCGGCGAGAGCGAGCCGGGGCTGGAGGAGCAGCTCGCGACGCTGTCGCCGTGCGACCTGGTGCTGATCGAGGGTTTCAAGTGGGCGCCGGTGCCCAAGCTGGAAATCTTCCGGCCGGCGCTGGGCAAGGCGCCGATTTTTCCGGACAATCCGCATGTCGTCGCGGTGGCTTCCGACGCGCCGGTCGAGACCGCGCTGCCGGTGCTCGACCTGAACGATCCGGATGGCATCAGCGACTTCATCCTGCGACACGTGGATCTGAAATGACCGCTGCGATGCTCGCTTTCGACGAGGCACTCGACCGGCTGCTCGCCGCCGCGCAGCCCGTCGCAGAGCGCGAGGAGGTGGCGACGCTCGCATGCGGCCGTCGCGTGCTGGCGCTCGACGTGGTTTCCGCGATCGACGTTCCGCCACGCGACGTCAGCATGATGGACGGGTATGCGCTGCGCTGCGCGGACATCGCCGCTCCCGGCACGACGCTGCCGGCCTCGCAGCGCATCCCGGCCGGATCGGTGGGCGCGCCGCTCGCGCCGGGC